>JAVHSH010000036.1:0-6259 GCA_036172095.1 Patescibacteria group bacterium | reverse complement strand
TTTTCGTTCAATTGTTGAATGGCAGCTTGAGCTGCTTCTTCAGTTGCAAATGTAACAAATCCGAAACCCTTTGATCTACCTGACATACGATCAGTAATAACCATGGCTTCTACGACTTCACCGACTGATGCAAAAAGCTCACGAAGGGAGTCATTGGTGATACCCCATGGAAGATTACCTACGAATAATTTTTTGTTATCCACTACTCTGTAACACCTCCTTTTGATTTTGAGAATTTCCTAAGAAGCGTCTTGCGAGCACTCTAGGCTAACTAACCTTAATTATATCATATTTCAGATAAAAATCCTATTTTGCGCCGCCAAATAGGCTCAATACACTCTTGAGCGAAATGATAAACAAATCTTGCTCTTTTTGGAGAATGTCAGTTATAAGCGGAAGAGGGATGAATCCGAGGAGGTATCTTGTTCCATCCTCAACAGGTTGAGCCGACTCATTTAATAAACTGACAATTTCCCTCCCATATAAAGTGATAATAAGTATTAATGAAAACAATATGGCACATCCGGAAATTATTGAATACCGTAACCAAACATACGGATTATAGAGATGTTTTTTGGAAGCAGACCTCTTTATTTTTTTCACAGTTTCATTATAAAAAACAAAACCCCGCATATGTGCGGGATTTTGAAGTTGTAAGAATCACTTCATTACTTTCTTTTTGCTTTTGTCTTGCGTACAGTTTTCTTCACTGCAGCATGCGTCTTTTTCTTGACGACTGGTTTTTTCTTTGCAACTACCTTTTTCTTTTTTACTGCCATAGAAAAAAATAAATATGTAACACATTCACAGTAACAGGAATATGACGCCGGTGCAAATGATTATTATATTTTTTATTGAGGTATGATGAAGAGTTCTTTTTCTGCACGTGTTATTCCTGTATACAACCATCGCCTCCATTGTTCATCATCCATTTTCGAAAATCGTTCTTCAAAAAGGATTACTCGTGCAGCTTGACTACCTTGTGCTTTATGGACGGTAAGTGCATATCCAAAATCAAAAAGATCTCCTCCCATAATGCGGGCCCTTTTATTTGTGAAATTAAGTGCACTATCACTAACGAACTGTTCTTTGGAAATAAAACCTTTATAAATATTTTCTTCACCATCCATCTGTATCTCTGCTTTATAGAATTCCGTATTTCCATCGATAATTGCGATGATGGTTCCAATCATCCCATTAAAAATATTTTTTTCATGATTATTACGTAAACAAATAACTCTATCTCCCTGTTGGGGAAGGAGTGATGTAAATCCCAACATAGATCGGATGTGGGCATTCAGTCGTTTTCTCGTTTTGTTGTACCCACACAATATCAATGTATCAGATGAATAATTGGAGAGAAGTTCTTCAAGTGTTTCCTGAAAGTCATGATCTAGCTTGGAAAATTTTCGCACAGTAGATCCATAAATACCAGATTCAATACGACCGGTCTGTCGCGCTTGTATGGAAAGCTCAATGATGGGGTTGCCTTTAGCTTGTCGATGAATTTCAATAAGCTCAAGTTCCGGTTCTGCAATAAGATGGAATGAACCTGAAATAGGCGGAAGTTGTCCGTGATCACCAACAACTATAATGGGGATTTTATATGAAAGGAGATGTCGCCAGATAGTTTCATCAACCATTGATGCTTCATCAATAATAATAAGGTCGCGATCGATTTCTTCCTTCTGTTTCCACCCAACAATTTCCTCTTTGTCATTTACGATAGGAGAGTAGATAAGTGAATGGATTGTTCCGACGGTGTCATCAGGATAGAGAGCATGTTCTTCTTTTAGTTTTGTACGAAGTACTCGACTTGCCTTCCCTGTATAGCTTACAAATCCAACTACACTCTCTTTTTTCAATTTATAGATTCGTTTACGTAGTACAGCGATGAGCGTGGTTTTTCCTGTCCCAGCATATCCACCGACAGTGATATATTGATTGGATGAGGTTTTATCTTTTTTACACCACTCGAGGATGTCATGAAGTACTCTTTTTTGTCCGTTTGAGAGATGTATCATATTTTTTGAGAGCCGCATAATATCCTCCACAGCCATTATAGAGCCAGTTAGCTACACGAGTAACAGTTGTTGTTGATGTCCCGATTTCTTTCGCAATTTCCAGATAAGGAAGCCCTTCCAGGAGCCGCTTTGCAATAGTTATTCTGTTGGAGAATTCCTCTATTTCAGGAATCGTAAGCATGTCACGGAGCAGCGCCATGACTTCTGCCTCATTTTTTAGCGAGGCAATTGTTTGTACAAGCAATCTCTCTCGACTATTTTTTGGCTTAAATGACTCTCTTTTTTTCGGCTCAGAAGATGCTGCTTTACGAATGTTTGGCATATGGCACTATTATACTCGACAATTTTGTCACTTGACAAAACTATATGAACGTGTTAATATACTAACATGTTTATCAATTTGAAATCACAATCAGAAGTTTCACATCACACCCCTGCTTAGGCGGGAACTCGTGATGTAATGTTAATTACTAACCCCGCCAAAAAGCGGGGTCTTTTTTTATGAAAAAATTAAACAATAGCTATATCAAATTGGCTATACAAAAAAAAGGGAGGTTGACTAATAGCACTATCGCGCTCCTGAGGAGCGCAGGACTTGAATTCGAGAGTTATCAGCAAAAACTGTTTGCCGCCTGCCGTAATTTTCCGCTTAATATCGTTTATCTAAGGGATGACGATATTCCTGATTATGTTGAAAAGGGAGCTGTTGATTTGGGGATAGTGGGGGAAAACATCCTCATTGAGTCTGGAAATATGGCGAACAAGATTCTTTCTCTCCCCTATGGATACTGCACACTTTCACTTGCAGTGCCAAAGGAATCGAACGCGAATAAGTTATCCGACCTGAGGGGTAAAAGGATTGCAACTTCTTACATGACGTTAGCTCTTCAGTATTTGAGAAAAAATAAGATGAAGGCAGAATTAATACGGATAAATGGATCGGTAGAAATAGCACCCGCACTCCAGATGTCAGATGCAATAATCGATCTTGTCTCAACTGGCAGTACAATGGCACTAAATGACTTACGCGTAATAGAAAAAATATATGAGTCTCAAGCGGTGCTTATCGGCAAAAATAATCTATCATCAGAGAAAGAGGTTCTTATACAAAAACTGCTCCTGCGTCTGAACGGCGTATTGGCTGCGGATAACTATAAATATGTGATGATGAACGCTCCGGAAACAATAGCGACAATAATACAAACAATTGTCCCAGGATTGAAGGCGCCGACAATTTCGCCACTTGCAACACCGGGATGGATCTCCATACAGACAGTCATACAGGAAGATGTATTTTGGGAAACGATAGAAAAATTAAAAGGAGCTGGGGCAACAGGCATATTAGTATTACCAGTTGAGAAGCTTATTTTATGAACATCAGACGTTTAAAAAATATAGGAAAAGAAGAATACAAAAGAATCATTATGAGATCTTCGGGTACAAATGAGGAGATCCTTCCCCCAATAAAAGCAACTATGGATGAAGTGTTGCTAAAAGGAGATGTCGTATTACTAAGTAAATACCAGGGACGTTATGGGAAAAATGTTTATAGATCGATATCAGTAACGAGGAAAGAGATAAACATGGCATATGAAACCATTAATTCTTCGACCATAAAAGCATTGAAGCAGATGATAAAAAATATCACACTTGTACAAGGATCACAGCTTCAAAAAAAAATTGAGAAAAAGGTGTTGCCGGAAGATGGTGTAGAAGTGTGGCGAGAATGGAGAGCAATAGAGAAAGTTGGATTATATATTCCAGGAGGTAAGGCGACCTATCCATCATCGGTTCTTATGACTGCAATTCCAGCGATAATTGCTGGATGTAAAGAAATAGTATTATGTTCTCCAGCAAAAGAAGATGGTCAGATTCCAGCGGCTACACTTGTTGCGGCAGATATGGTTGGGATAAAAAACATATATAAGGTTGGTGGGGTTGAGGCGATTGCAGCTATGACATACGGAACAGAAACCATCCCACAAGTTTATAAGATTTTTGGTGCGGGAAATTCATTCGTAACCGCCGCAAAAACAATTGCACAAAAAATAATCAGTATCGATATGCCTGCTGGACCTTCAGAGGTGTTCATTATTGCAGATGAAACAGCGAACCCAGCCTTTATCGCTGCTGATCTCCTTGCCGATGGGGAGCATGGAGAAGATTCAGCCTGTATTCTTGTCACGACGTCTGAAAAAATAGCAAAAAAAACGAATTATGAAATTGAAAAGCAATTGGAAAAACTTGCGACACGAATACGTGCAAAGAAAGCACTCGATAGATATGGTCTTATATGTTTGGTTGACACAATGTCAGAGGCAATAGAATTCACAAACAGTTACGCCCCAGAACATTTGGAAATAATGACGAGAAATGCCGATTCCCTTGTAAAAAACATTAGGAATGCAGGTTCTGTTTTTGTCGGACGGTGGACATCTAAATCTAGTGGTGATTATGCAACTGGTGCAAACCACGTTCTTCCAACAGGAGGTATGGCGAAAATGTATCCGCCACTTGGAGTTGATAGTTTTGGCAAATGGATGCAGGTACAAAAATGTACAAAGAATGGATTATTACAAATTAAAGAAACAATTGAAACGATTGCAGAAGTAGAAGAGCTTCCGGCTCACAAACAGTCGACGTCAATTCGATTTAAATAATTATGAAAAACAATATATTGCGAAATGATATTTCTAGATACTGCGAATATATGCCTGTAAAAAGCGCAGAGGGTATAGCTACTGGTTTAAAAGTCGATATCGATAAGATCGATAAACTTGATGCGGGAGAAAATGTATGGGGCCCATCGCCTCAAGTGATAAGAGCGTTATCTCGGTTTAACGGCTACCAATATTATCCAGATCCAGAATATACTTCTTTAAGAAGCGCGATTTCAGAATATACAGCTGTTGAAGTAAAGAATATTTTTGTTTCCAATGGGGGAGATGAGATTATTGATCTGATGCTTCGTCTTGTACTAGATGAGGATGATATCGTCATATCTTGCCCCCCAACATTTAGTTCATATGCGCAGTCAACGATATTGAATAGAGGTGTGCTATGTTCAATTCCAAGAAAACCCAATTTTGCAATCGACAGCGAAAAGATAATAAGTGCAATCAACAGCAAAACTAAAATAGTTTTTATATGTAATCCAAATAATCCGACAGGCTCAGTAACAACAGTGAGTGAAATAAAAAAAATACTTGATACGGGAGTACTCGTATGTGTGGATGAAGCGTATATAGAATACGGAGAAGAAAGTTGTATAAGACTATTGGATGAGTGTGAAAATTTAATTATTATACGGTCCTTTAGCAAGTGGGCAGGAATAGCAGGGTTGCGATTAGGGTATGGATTAATGCCCGAGCTATTAGTAAAGCAGTTAATGAAAATTAAACCACCATACAACGTAAATTGTGCTGCAGCAATTGCAGGTATTGCCGCACTAAAAGATAGCACATACAGAAAACGAGTCCTCAAGAAAATAATCAATGAAAGAGAACGCATGTACTTGAAGTTAAAAGAAATGGATATAGCTACCGTTTATCCTTCAAGTGGAAACTTTCTTTATTTACAGACAGCAAAATCAAGAATGGATGCGATTAAAGATGAATTCACAAAAGCATCGATTGCAATTCGCTATTTTGAATCAAAGCTTACCGGAAGCGCTCTTCGCATAACGATCGGAAGACCCAAGCAGAATAAGAAAGTGTTAGATATTTTAAAAAAAATAATATGAGCAAAAAATATGATGCACTACTTTTTGATATGGATGGAGTATTAGTCGACGTGAATAAATCCTATCGAATAGCGATACAAAAAACAGCACGTTATTTTATGGACAGGGAGATATCTTCTTACGAGGTCGATGCTATCAAGCAAAGAGTCGGCATGAATAACGATTGGGATGCAACATATGCGCTTATTGGAAATAAAAGTATTCCCTATGAAAACGTAAAGGATTATTTTCAAAAGATATATTTAGGTAACGGAAAAAAGAAGGGTCTAATAGATAAGGAAAACCTGCTTATTTCTAAAGGACAGCTCACCAAACTGAGGAAAAAATATAAAAAAATGGGGATAGTCACAGGAAGGCCACAAAATGAAGCGATCTACGTTGTAAATCGTTTCGATCTAGGGAGACTCTTTGATGTAATTATTACTAAAGATGATACTGTTCGTGAAAAACCATTTGCGGATCCAATTATAAAAGCTATACAGATAATTCAATG
>JAVHSH010000035.1:0-24561 GCA_036172095.1 Patescibacteria group bacterium | reverse complement strand
GTGCCCTTGGCGGGACTTGAACCCACAACCTGTGGCTTCGGAAGCCAATGCTCTATCCAATTAAGCTACAAGGGCTCAAAAGAACAAGCTCATTATACCAAGAGCAATGCGATAAACGCCAAAAGATGTGAGTTTTTTTGTCTGCAGATAAGTGATGAACCATTTCATGCTTAAATAGGCAACGAAAAACGATGTGACAAGCCCAATGCCCACCATTTCATATTGAGGCATCGTGAGGCTAATACCTCGCATTTTTATGGCATCCAGTGCTGCAGCGGCGGCAAGTGTTGGAAGTGCAAGCATGAACGAGTATTGAGCGCTTTCCTCCCGTTTAAAACCAAGCAATATCATTGCTATCATTACGATTCCTGCCCGGGAGACGCCAGGCACGACGGCGAGAGCTTGAGCAAAGCCGACTATCACTGCAGTTTGTAGTGTCATTTTACTAACAGATTTCGTGAGCTTCTTGTTATATTTCTCGACAATGATAAAGAGGATACCGACAAGGATTAAGCTACCAGCAATCAAGTATGTTGAATCAAAAAACACTGTCTTGATGACTTTATATAACAAGAACCCGATAATCGCCGTTGGGATAAAGGATGCGATAAGTTGCTTAATGAGTTTCAAATCAAAAAATTTCTTGAAATAGAGAAAAACGACGGCAAAAATTGCGCCAATCTGAATGAATACCTCAAAAAACTTTAGGAATTCTGTTTGATGTAATCCCAGCAATCGGGAGGCTAAAATCATATGAGCGGTTGAGGAGATAGGAAGAAACTCTGTGAGTCCTTCAACTACACCAAGTAGAGCTGCGTGTAAAAGTGTCATAATGTGAATTATAATTGATTACGTATGAAAGTTGCTATTGTTCATGACCAATTGGCTGAGTTTGGAGGAGCTGAGCGCGTGTTGGTAAGTATAAAATCACTTTTTCCTGATGCGCCGGTCTATACGACAACATATGATCCACAGAAATTAGGAGAGCATTCAGCCTTGGTAAAAGATTGGGATATTCGATTGACATGGTTTGGAAAAATCCCAATCATAAATAAACTGTACTCCCCTTTTCGCTTTCTCACTCCCCTTATTTGGGAGAGCTTAAATCTTTCTGAGTTTGATTTGGTTATTTCCTCAACTGGATCGTGGATGTGTAAAGGCGTAAAGACAAGAAAACCCACTGTCCATATTTCCTACATCCATCATCCACCACGATATTTATATGGGTATCAAACGGCAATTGAATGGCAGAAATACTGGCCCATCAAAGTATATGGCCTGCTGGTGAATCATTTCTTACGGATGTGGGATTTTGAAGCATCGAAGCGGCCAGATTTCCTCATTGCCAACTCAATCGAAACAAAAAATAGGATACAGAAATTCTATCGACGTGAATCGACAGTCATCTATCCGCCAGTATCGATTGTGAAGAATCCACCTACGTATATTTCGAATGAGAAACCCTATTTTGTGACAGTATCTCGCCTTGCCCGAGCAAAACACGTAGATATTCTTATTGAAGCTGCAAACAAGCATAAATTTGATCTACACATTGTCGGAGTAGGGAGAGATGAGGAGTATTTGAAATCACTTGCCGGCCCCATAGTCACATTTCTTGGAAATCTATCCGATAAGGATTTATTGAAAGAGCTGCAAGGCGCGCAAGCATTTTTATTTGCATCTGTAGATGAAGAGTTTGGCATTGCGCCTGTCGAGGCAATGGGATATGGAGTACCTGTTATCGCATTTGCATCCGGTGGATTAAAGGAGACGGTAAAGGAAGGGCTTAATGGATACCTCTATAATGAATTGACTGCAGAGTCGCTCAACAAATCGATTCAGAAAATCAGGTCATTGAATGAAAAGGAATATTTGGGGATGAGAAAGAATGCACGAAAAGAGTCAGAACAATATAGTGAGGAAAACTTCAAGAAAAAATTTGTGGAGTATATAAAAAAATGTATTGTGGCATAGCCCTCCAGATGAAGTTTTCGAGTCATTAAAAATTAATGAATATTTATGGTTTATATCGAGAAAAGAATACAATTGAACGATTATCACTATAGAGGAGTGATGCATTCGACTCAGAATGAAGCCGAATTATACCTGCAAGATAAATTAGATACTGTGATGCGTTTAACACAAAATAATATAAGGCCATTATTTTTTTCAACATTTTCAACAGCAAACTATGATCGTATTAAACCAATGTTGTCCAATAAGCCATTTTCAATTAATGATTCAGATGAAGGGGAACTATCCCCTGCTGAGGCATTTGCATTTCAAGTGCTTGGGGATGAGATGTTTTATCTATCAAAAAATATTCGTAGACAAGTTATGATTGATGAAGAAATAAGAAAAAGAATAATTAAGAGTTGCAATCCAAAACAAAAACCTCCAGCGCTTTTAGATTTTACAGTTGGCATGTATAGTTTTGGTACTCGATTAGTGCATGCTGCTAGATCTAGGAAAATGCAAGAAAATAAACCTAGATATTATCGTGAAGATAGTGATGAATATTTAGAATCGTTTAATTTAACCTCCAAGAAAATCAAAGGACCAGTATTACAAAAAGCATTTGAACTCGCAGATAACGAAATTGTGAATATGGAGCGACTAGACAAGAAAAGTGACCCTCGATTAGGAGAATCATCTCGAGAACAAAAGGAAGCATCAAATGCAAGTATGAGAGACGGTATTGCATTTGCGTTTTCTCTCTACTCGCAGGCATTCAACTTAGGTGACCAAAATGGCTTGAGGGGAACAGTACCGCCATCCGGCTTAAGAGGTATTGCGGAAAGATTAGTTCAAAAAATGCACAAGAAAAATTAGTGCCAAATACCTTATCTTTATTCGTTTCTTATTGCATCTATTGGAGAGAGGTCGGCTGCCTTCTTTGCAGGAAAGACCCCAAAGACAACGCCGATGATAGAAGATACTCCGAGCGCCAACATCACTGAATTTGCATCAATATAGGCTGGAAAGAAGCTTTGCATGAAAAAGACGATAATATATGCAAGTCCCAGACCCAAAAGCCCGCCTAGGATGGAGAGTGCGACCGATTCTACAAGGAATTGAAGGAGAATATCTGCCTTTCGGGCCCCCAAAGCACGGCGGATTCCGATTTCCTTGATCCGCTCAGTCACGGTGACATACATGATATTCATAATCCCAATTCCACCAACGACCAATGAGACTGCCGCAATCGCAACAAGTACGGTGTTGAGCATGCCGAATATTCCCTCAATCGCCCCAAGCAATTCTGCCTGGTCAATAACAGAAAAATCATCTTCTTTGTAGCGCTTTAGTAACGCAGTTTTTATCTCATCCTTTGCTGTCGCTATGCTGACGTCTTGACTTGACTTGACGATTATGGCGTAGAATTTCTTATCAGGATTGAATACCTGCGCAGTCGTATGAGGCATGTAGATAAATGAATCAAGATCTGGTCCTCCGAATCCTCCACCACCTTTTGATTCCAAAACGCCCTGTACTTTGAAATTTTGGCTATCAACTTTAATTATTCTGCCAAGCGCCGCATCCTCAGTCCCGAATAATTTCGCTGCGATTTTTGGGCCAATAACGGCAATCTTTGCTCTTTTTTCAAAATCAGTTTTCGTGAAGATGTTCCCATAGCGTGCTTTTAAGTTGAGAGCAAGAAATATGTCCTGCGTGCTTGCATACAGAGTCGCTGGCTCAGTTCCTTTTCCAATTGAGACCAATAATGAACGGGTCACAATAGGAATAACATATGATGCGCTTTTAACTCTCTGTAATTTTAAAACATCTCGTGAATCAAATCGAATAGTACTCATACCGCTGGATGAGCTAAAGCTTCCACCCCTAAGAATTTGCCCTGGAACGACACGAATGATGTTGGATCCAAGACTTTGGAATTGATCATTAATGTATTTCTTAAGTCCGAGTCCAAAAGCGATTAATATTACGACAGACAAGACACCGATGACGATGCCAAGTGATGTCAAGAACGTCCGTCCCTTATTTCGGGAAAAGTCTTCGAATGCTGATTTGAGAACAAACATGAAATGGTTCATTGTATTTCTCCGTCTCTAATTTCTATTATCCTATTTGCCTGTTTTGCGATATTTGGGTCATGAGTAACGATAACAACCGTAATTTTCTCATTGTCATGGAGCTCATGGAGAAGCTTTAATATTTCAGCACCCGATTTTGTATCGAGATTCCCGGTTGGCTCATCGGCCAATATTAATTTAGGATTCATGATTAGTGCACGCGCGATAGCGACTCGCTGTTGTTGTCCACCTGAGATTTTATTTGGGAATGATTTTTCTTTTGTTTCCAGTCCAAAACGTTTTAAGAGATATCGTGCTTTTTCTTTTGGATCGTAATCAAGGGTTGAACGCGTATAAATCGTTGGTATCAATATATTTTCCAAGACTGTCAATTTATTTATCAGATTGAACTGCTGGAAAACAAATCCAACAAATGTGTTACGAAGGGATGATAATTCATTATCGTTTAATTTCGAGACATCCTTATCGTCAATAAATATTGAACCACGCGTTGGTTGGTCAAGAAGACCAATGATATGCATGAGCGTCGATTTTCCGCTTCCCGATGGACCGATAATAGATGTGAACTCCCCTTGTTTTATTTCCAGACTAACATCTTTGACGGCAGTGAAAACAACGTCATCATCCAGCTTATAGGACTTATTCACATTTTTAAGTTTGATCATATAAACTACACGAGGTTAATTTTGTACGTTTGAGATAACATCTCCCATCTCCACGCCGGATAGTATCTCTACCAATCCGTCTGTTTCAAGCCCTGTTTTGATATATGTTTTTTCTTGTTTGCCGTTTGTCTTTTTCCAGACAAATTTCTTATCGCCTTCCGCCTTGATGAATTTATCTTGCACGACCACAACGTTGTTTTTTTCACTGAGGGTGAATGAAACGTCCCCTGTCATCCCAAAACGATACTTGCTGAGATTCTCTGTTGACATTCGTACTCTCCCTTCATAAACTGTTCCCGTTTCACCCGCTTTTGGGGTATAGGACACATAATAGAGAGAACCTGTTCTTGTTTCATCCGGAAATGAATCGAGATTGATTTCTCCCTTCATCCCTTCAGAAATCTTTGTTATTTCCGTTTGATCTGCAGTGAATGAAAAATAGAGTGTTTTTGGATTGATGATTTCAAATTCAGCTTGGGAAGGTATTATGTTTACGCCGGCGTATTTAGAATCAGCACGGGTAACAACTCCTTCAATAGGGGTAATTAAATTACTATACTCAATCGCCATATTTGTAAGTTCAACATCAAGTACAGAACTTTCAAGTCCGTACTGCGAATTTTCAAGCAATCGTTTCATTTTATCTCCCAAATCCCAATCTGTCGTGGGTTGATCTCCAATTCGTTGGTTGTCTGACCCGACCTGATCAAATGAATTACGTGTTTGTGAATATGCAAGTAGACTTTTTTGAAGTTTTTTCTTGACCTCTCTTTGGTCAAGCGAAGCTATTGTCTGATATTTTTTCACGGTATCTCCTTCTTTTATTCCAACCCAGGCAAGTCTGCCGGAAGTCTGGAATCTCAGCACGATATGTTCATCCGCGCTTATTTCTCCAGCAAGTGAAAGCAACTCTTTCATGTTCTGTCTTTCGACCGTGTAGGTGGCTTCTTTTTCTATTTTCGCTTGTGCTGTCCGTTGATTGTTAATATAAAATCCAACTCCAACTGCAATGATAATAACGAAATACCATCTTTTTTTCAAAAATCCAAATATATTTTTCATACTACTATTTATATATACATTGTAATTGATAATTAAGAAATCATCTTTTTTAGTACCGGATTGACTTGCTTCAACTCAGCATTAGATACGCCATTGGTGAATTCAACACAATGTGCATTCATTATTTCTAGTGTTTTTTTCACTTTCTTCTTCCCCACCGCTGTTAAAGAGATATATTGTTCTCGTTCATCCTCAGCTTTGCTGATTTTTTTTACCAAGCCCTCAGACTCCATTGATGTAATTCTTTCTGATAGGGATGACAATTTAGAATATAATATTTTTGCAAGCTGAGAAAGTGTATACTCCTGTTTTTGAAGCAAATGGAGGATTGCTGCCGAAAGCATAAGATCCCTATTCTCATGTTTATAGTGGCCTTTGACTTTTCGGCCAATAAAATACAGCATAAATAAAAAATCTACCCGCGAATCATCCATAGATATATGTTACGGTAACCGAAGTATATTGTCAAGTGGTATTATTGAGGAGTTAAAGAAGTTGTCGTCACAATATTTGCACTACAACATCCTTTTTTTCCTCCGATTGGAGTGCAGAGCGTATATCCAATATTCCATCTTTGAGTTCCAATTGTCACGACTCTCCGCTTGCAAACAGGGTCGGTCCCAGCACTATTGCAATTACTCCTGAAGTCAAACACTCCGACGGACAGTTTTGGATAACCACTTGTTGCGACGAGGACTCCCGGGACTTTAGATATATATGATGGGAATAATACAGCGCTAAATGGTGCATATAATCCCCCAGTGAAGTTCGATTCCATATCTATATCAACACCATACCGTGTGCACACTGCTCCACGAGCCGCATATTGTTCCATAAACCGAAATTGACCTGACGTTGCAGTGTCGGGATATGAAATCGCTCTCAACGAGAATGTGCTGAATTCGGGATCTGTTGGCAGTATTTTTTCTGAAGAACAAGTGCTAGCGCCAGTCTTTATGCTTGCCCAACTCCACAAACTTCCATTCATGTCTTTCAATACGATGGCTCCACGCCTGTTACAAGAAACGATTGCCGGAACTGGCTCAGCAGCTTTTGAGTTTGTGCTTGTTTTTTGTTGCGTAAGGAGATTGAGAATACCGACTAAAAAAACGATGATGATCACGAAAAAAGCGAGAAACCCAATCTTTTTATTGAAGCAGATTTTCTGTTGCATATTATTACTATTATAGTACCACATCTATATATTAAAGAAACGGCAGCCATTCAGTAATCGGCATGATGTTTGCTCCCAAAAAGTTCCACACATACATATAGATTCCAAATATGACAATACAAAACACGACAAGAGCCTTTTTGGAAGTAAGTATGTTTTCAAAGGCGATTGCCGTAAGTGGCCAGAGAGGTAAACTGTATCGACTTATATCTCTATGTTGGACAAATATCGTTGCAGTGAAGAAAACAAGCGCGAAATAAAAGAAACTGCGGTGTTTGGAATGCCAGAGTGAAACGACGGTTGACGCGTACAAAGCAAAATAAAATAACACATCTTCAAGCCATGCAGTCCCTACCCATGATGCTGATGAAGTAAATACTGAATATGGATAAAGTAGATGAACATTGTCTCCAGAATGAAAATAGGCAAGAAAATCACCGTATTGGAGGTAGTAAATAAAAAATACCAATATGAGTCCTAATGGAATCGCCAATAATGGCACAAATGAAAGGAAACTTTGCCTTTCTTTTTTATGTGAAGAGATGATATATGTCTCGACAATAACAAATAGATATGCGATGAACAAGAGAATACCTGGGGTTTTGGTCATAGTAGCCAGTCCTCCGAGAATCCCCGCAAACAAATAGTTTTTTTTCTCAAAAAAGAATAGTGAACCCAGAATAAAAAGCAGGAAAAGCGGTTCTGGTGAGCCGACAGATCGGACAACTAAAAAGCGAGGAAGAAATAAAAATATGGAAGTCAAAAGAAGTGGCTGTTTTGAAATCTGAAACTTTTTAAGAATGTAATAAAACAACCATGCAAGAAGCACTGTGCTCAATACTGTCACAGACAACATCGACTTTAAGAATCCAAATGCAAATGATCCAAGCCAAATAAAAAAAGGATATACAGGAAGATGTGCGGCAAAATACAAAGAATTGTGAGGAAGGACTGCATCCCGGTCCAGGAGATGAATCGCTGCTGGATTATAACCTGTTTTAGCAGCAATGATATAGAGAGGACCATCAAAATGTTTATAAATCGTGCTCATCTCGTCTTTGAGTAGGAACGGGAACCAGGCTAAGAGCGTGCTTGTGAAAACGAGGAGTAATAAGGTAAAATAAGGTATTATGCGTTTCGACATATTGTTTATTATACTAGCTGGACTTTTTTTGCGCTTGTATCGAATTTCTGACTTTTATATGTTCCTCGCGGATCAAGGGAGAGATGCGGTTATAGTCCGTCGCATAATCTTACTTCAGAAATTCCCCCTTATCGGTCCACCATCTTCCATCGGTGAAGTGTTCCTTGGTCCATTTTATTATTATGTCGTCGCTCCCTTTTTGTGGTTGTTTCGCTCAAATCCAGTGGGTCTTGCGATTGGTGTGGCACTTTTTAGCGTAGGGGCATCGATTCTCATCTATTACATGGTGAAGAAAATTGTTTCAGGAGACGTTGCGCTTATTCTTTCCATCCTACTGGCGACATCTGCATTATTCGTCGATATTGGACGGTTTTCATGGAATCCGAACCTTCTTCCCTATTTTGCGTTCATAACATTAAGTTTATTCTTTCTTTCTCTACATGGTAAGCGTAGAATTTTATTTTCGCTTTTATTCGGTATTTTTTTTGGTCTCTCTTTCCAACTCCATCATCTTGCAGCTTTATTATTGGCACCAATCATTATTTATTATGTGCTATTTCTTGTTAGAAAAAGAAATTTTAAGTCCATACTAGTTCCATTTATTTCCATTGGAGGATTTGCGCTGACGCTTCTGCCTTTTGCATTATTTGAAGTCCGACATGATTTCCTCAATATTCGCAATCTCATTTCCCTGTTCACGAAACAGAATGTTGTTTCATCGGGTCCCCTTCTTAACAGACTTGTCGATGTGACGACAGCCGTCATCAAATTTGCGCTTCATATTTCCGTTTCTCCACTTGTCGCCTGTGCATTCGCGCTAACAGTCATTGGTATTGTTGTATACATTCTCAGGAAAAAAGAGAATCCGTTCATCACCCTTCATTTGATTTCATTTATTAGTCTTCTGTTCGCATTGAGCAGAGTCAATGCCCAGGCAATTCCCCATTATTTCCATACGGTATATATTAGCTTCTATGTTTTACTCGCATTCATATTCGCGGAGTTGACGAAAAACAAACTGAAGCTTTTGAGCGTTATCTGCATTTCTTCATTTATCCTTGTCCAATCACGTTCCTACTATTTTATCTGGAAAGAATCGTCCCAACAATTTGCACAACCGGAAAAAATCGGAAAACAAATTGCCGAAATGAGCAAAGGTGAGCGCATAAATCTTACAACGTACCCTGTCGAGTTCACTTCTCGTGATTGCTATCAATATTACATAGAGCTCAACGGAGGAAATGTGGTCGATGGATCAAGTGCTGAAGTTACAAATATCCTTTTCGTTCTCTGCGATAAAGAGCCTTGTCGTATCATAAAATCCGACTCATGGAATATACAAATGTTCGGGAAAGCAAAAATTGATACAATAACAAAGACTGATGGTATTTCAATCTATAAACTGATTCACCAATAAAAATGCATACAATATCCCTCATAGTCCCCTGTTTCAACGAAGAGCTCAATATCCAAAAAGGGGTTTTAGATAAGATTGGCAATTATGTCAGACATATTCCCGCAATCAAAGAAGTCCTCATCTCAGACGATGGTTCGACCGACGGCTCAAAACGGATAATAAAAAGAGATTATCTCCATGAGTATCCCATTTTCACATTACTTGAGAACGAACATAAAGGAAAAGCACATACGCTCATGGCGGCTATCATGGCAGCAAAAAGCGACTATGTCATATTCACCGATATCGATCTCGCAACTCCAATCGAAGAAATAGAAAAGATGGTGGTTGAAATAGAAAAAGGGACGGACATAATTATTGGTTCAAGAAACTCAACACGCAAAGGCGCTCCTTTTGCGCGTAAGGTTATGGCAGTTGGATTTATCGTCGTGCGGAATTTTATGATTGGCCTGAAAAAAATAAAGGACACACAATGTGGGTTCAAGGCATTCAATACCGAGAAAGCAAGGAAGATAATACAATCACTTGTGGTTTTCAAAAAAACCCACACCGTAAGTGGATCATCCGTTTCCGCAGGATTCGATCTTGAGTTTCTATTCTTGGCAAGTAAGTTCGGCTATTCAATAACTGAAATTCCGGTCATGTGGAAGCATGTCGAGACAAAAAACGTGAATTTCATCACAGACTCAATAGAGACACTGATAGATATTATTGAAATAAAATACTATGACCTCATCGGATCATACAAAAAATAAATGGTGGGGGGTTGTGGTAATCGCACTGCTACTAAGCGTGTTTGTCATCTTCTATCGTTTCTGTTCCGTCCCTCGATTTCTCACTTTCGATGAGATCGAGTTTGCCAAACTCGCACTTTCACTTGATGGGTATACCTATGCGCCATACAGTCCCCTGGCAACCGGTCATGCAACAATGTATTTTTACATTCTTCTCCAATCGATGAAACTATTTGGAATAAATTCAATTGGACTTCGCCTCCCCTCCGCACTTTTCGGTATCGCCGCTATTTTTCTTTTTTATCTTGTCATAAAGAAATCATTGAACAAACTCGAACAGTTCCGTCCCATTCTTCTTCAACATGTTTTAACGACAGGGGGACTCTTTCTTTTTGCAACAACCCGGTGGTTCTTCAACTTCGCACGCTTTGGATTTGAAGGAACGTTTTTGCTCACTCTTGAGCTTACAAGTCTTCTTCTTTTCCTTCATTATATTGATCACAAGGAAAAAAAGTGGCTTTTTGGAAGTGGAATATTCACAGGACTTGCCTATAATTCCTATCAACCAGGGAGACTTTTCTTTTTCGTAATCCTCATTGCTCTTTTTATGTTTGTTATTGAAAAAAAGAGTAATGAATTGGATTTTTCCTTTTTTTCAAAAAAAACAATACTCACATTCCTTACATTTTTGGTCCCTTTCATGATATTCATTTCCCCACTCACTGTATATTTGAGTCAACATCCTGATATTCGGGTGAATCAACTACTCTACCCCGCAAATACTGAGCTTAGTCCCACAGAGAAGTTCTCGTTTCTGGGACGGAACCTCGTTTCGACAGCGCTCATGTTTTCCGTGAAGGGCGATGTGAATGGGAGGCATAATTATCCAAACAAAGCAGCACTCAATCCAATCATTTCCGTCTTTTTCATCCTTGGTTTCCTTTTTGTATTGAAAGACCGCAAGAATAAAATAAACCAGATATTTCTCCTTTATTTTTGTATTTCGATTTTTCCAACACTTCTCACCTATCCCTGGGAAAACCCGAACATGTTGCGAACAATAACATCTATTCCATCGATCATATATTTTTCGATCTATGGTCTAGGAATGGCTTACCGATATATAAGTTCGCGACATAAATTCAGCTCCAAGGTCTTCATCATTAGCTTGTTTCTAATATTATGTTGCTCAGCTCTCTATGACCTAAGGACATACTTTGTCTATCAAGCACCGGTATTCTCAGAGGCGTTTGAAGCGCATATGCCGTTACAATATTATATTGATCATCCAGATGTTAAAATCCTCAAATAAAGTGCAGCGGAATGTGGGGATGATATTAATCATTCTTGGCTTTCTATATTTTTTCTATATTATTTTTTTAAATGCCGGGGTCCTCTTTAAAAAATTTGATCCGATATCCGCAGAAAAAACATATAGTCAATCTCAATGGCAGCAATCACAAAATGTGGCGCCAGATAAGGTACTTGACGAATGGGCACTGAAGAATGAATACACAGGTTGGAAGAACTATATGGATGAGACAAAATCCAAGCTTCAAATTCAAATTCAAAAAGAAAAAATCCTGAAAGATATACAGAATAAAGGGGTTTCTGATAGTTTTCTCTATTCATATGTTGGATACAAATACGTTAATGGGGCAAATCCAAGTCTGCTCAATCCGGAACATCCGCCGCTTGCGAAATACTTAATTGGTCTTTCTATCCAATTATTTGGAACTGAACATATGATTGGAATTATTGTCGCTGCTTTGGTTCTATTGCTTGTCGGAATCATTACATTTCAGATTCATAGTTCATTCTTTTACGCTGGCCTATCCGTTCTCCTAGTTTCACTGTTTCCTCTTTTCACAGATCAGATAATCCATGGTCCACAGCTTGAGCTATACCAACTGTTTTTCTTCTTGTTGCTCATTCATCTCATCCTCATGGGAACAAAAAAAAAGAATATTATGTTCTTTCTTGGAGCAGGAATTTCATTTGGGCTACTCCTTTCAACAAAAACACTTCTTCCTCATCTCATTCTTTTTTCTGTATGGATAATCTATGCGTTAAAAAAAAGTTGGAAGGAAGCGCTAATAGTTTTAGGCATTGGGGCGGTGACTTTTTGTTTCACATACTATTCATTTTTCCTACAAGGGGGAACGCTCAAATCATTTCTTGGTCTTCAAAAATATATAGTGATATTTTATGGAAATGCACATATCCCACCTTTGGAGTTTGTAGGAAACTATCTGAGACTCATCTTTACAGGAAGTTGGAAGTTTTGGGATGCAGCCCGTTCTGTTTCTCATTATTCAGAGTGGAATCTACTCTGGCCACTTCTCTATCTTGTCGGTATGTATGGATTAAAAAGAAATTGGATAAAACATAAAAATTCACATTTACTTATTTCTTTTATTATTTTGTATAACCTGTTTGTATTCATTGTTCCCATTTTTCCTCGGTATCTTCTGTTACTATATTTTCCTCTTATTATCCTCATATGAAAAAGCATATTCCTTTTTTTATAATTCTATTCATTTTTCTTTGTATAAATCTTTTCAAAGTTATATCCGATGTTCGTCCATTTTTTGATTGGGATGAGGGTATCTATGCGCAAGTTGGTCGCGAAATGATTCGCGCGAAATCGTATTTAGTCCCACTCTGGCAAGGAAAAGCTTGGCTTGATAAACCACCACTTCCCCCACTTGTTTATGGATTCGCCTCGGTTCTTCCTGTCCAACCGGAAATATCAATGCGAGTAGTCTCTGTACTTATTAGTGGTATCGCTCTCGCGCTGTTATATATGTTTGCATTCCGCTTTTCTGCTTCAGTTCTTGTTTCGCTGCTGACAGTGATTATCACATCCTATTTGGCCCCATTTCTGCAGCGAACACAGGTTTTGAATGTGGATGTATTTCTCCTCATTGGCTGGCTTGGATATGTGCTCTATTACAGACGTCTTTATCTGGGGATGTTTTTTCTGCTTGTTGGAGTCTTAAGCAAATCATTACTTGGATATTTTCCGGTCGGAATGGTCTTTTTGTTTGAAACGTATCAACTCTATTTTCACCACAAGAAGAAATATAAAAATGAATATAGGAATTTCCTGCAAACAACTGCTATCCAGGTCGGGGTTTCATTACTGTGGTTTATTTGGATGTACTTGAAATATAAAAACGACTTTATCCAATATCATATTATTGATAGCCATTTCAAACGTGTCACAGCATCTATAGAACAGCATTTCGGCCAAAGGACATTTTATATCGACATAATAGTTGAACAGTTAAAATGGTTCCTTATTCCCATTGTTTTATCTGCCTTTGTTTTAATCTATGAATTTTTTGTCAAGAAAAAAAAAGAGGCTTTTTTTGCATTAATTTTTATTCCATGGTTTCTATTTCTCAATCTTACGAAGACAAAAATTGCGTGGTACATATATCCCGTCCTTCCTCAGTTTGCATTCCTTATCGTCTATTTAGTTCGATATATTCCAAGAGATTGGATGAAGGTTGGGATAACATGTGTAATTCTCTACTTCTTCTTTAAGACTATTACGCCCCTCAACTCTTTCATGATGACCAATTATTCGACATGGGATGATTATCAGTTTATTGCCCAGGACGCAAAGAAGGTCGGATGTAGCGACATCTCAGTATTAGTCAGCGATACATCGCGGACTGCATATAAGACATTGAAATCGATGGATTTAGTCATCCATACGACGACTTGGTGGGGTGAGCATCCTTCAATGGCATACTATGCGGACATGCCTACACAGTATTATTATTCGATCGCTAATTTTGAAAAATTAATGATCCCGCACAACATTACTAGCTGTTTTATCATGGAAACGGCAGATTGGAATGTAAGTTGGGGGCTTCGTGTGCTTTCGAAAAATCCCAAGTATTTTCTTGGCGTGATGCCCTAATCTGACTCTTGACAGCAACATTCGCGGAAATGTATACTATTGGTAGTTACTATAAGCTTATGTCATATGGAATCAACAGCTGAAGACGTTGCAGGCATAACGACAGAAGTAATTTCATGCTTCATCGATCTTCTCCTTCTCCCCTTTTTGTGGATTACCGGGCAGTGATTTCTTATTTAATGAAAGCAATAATATAGGTGCCAATTGTCACCAAAAATACCCCTATGCCTATCGGGAGGGTAATCTTTTCTTTCAAAATAATTGCCGCAAAGATGATGGTGAGTACTAAACTGAATTTATCTATTGGCGCTACTTTTGAAGCCTCCCCGACTTGTAGGGCGCGAAAGTAAAATAGCCAGGAAAGCCCTGTTGCAATACCGGAAAGGATAAGGAAAAGCATTGTTGTCTTTGAAAGATATCGTATATCTTTTTGGAGTCCTTGCGCAAAAACTATTCCCCACGCAAAAAGGACGATGACAATCGTGCGAATCGCCGTAGCGAGATTCGAGTTGACTCCCTTTATTCCGATTTTTGCAAGGATTGCGGTTAATGCTGCAAAAACTGCGGAAAGTGATGCATATACTATCCATGACATAGAACAATGATAGCATATTGAAGCTTTTCTACGCTTGTGTTACTATGACTGCATATGACCCAAACACAACAGAACCTGCTTAAGGCTTTTGCAGGAGAAAGCCAAGCACGAAACAAATACGGCATCTTCGCAAAGACTGCTCGAAAAGAAGGACTGGAATGGATTGCTCGTGTGTTTGAGGAGACTGCCGATAACGAACGTGCACATGCAGAAGAACTGTTTGAACATATAGTTTGTCCAGTCAAGACACCAGCAGAACTTTCAATTGAGCCATTCAAAAGAACTCTTGATAACTTAAAGATGGCAGCTGAAGGAGAAAAATATGAATGGACCAGCATGTATCCAGAGTTTGAAAAAGTTGCTATTGAGGAAAAGGATGAAAAAGCGGCAAAACTTTTTGGATCTCTTAAACTTGTTGAAGAAAAACATGAAGAGAGATATATCATCATCGCACGCAAACTTGATAATAAAACACTCTACGATGCAGATGCCGAGCTTGAATGGAAATGTGTAAACTGTGGATTTATTTACAAAGGAAAACAGCCCCCAATAAGTTGCCCAGTTTGCACAAAGCCATTTAACTGGTATCAGCCATTAGGATTAGTACGATAAGAACATTTTAGAGAATAAATTTTTCTATTACAGCAGAAAGACCATCATCTGTTACTGGAGGAGCAATATAATCCGCCTTTGCTTTCAGGTTTTCAGTCGCATTCCCCATCGCAATTTTGAAGCCTGCTGATTGGAAGAGAGCTTCGTCATTATTATTGTCACCAACAACCACAACTTCTTCTTTTTGAACATGGAGCAATTCCAATAGATGTTGTACCCCGTGTAATTTTGTTCCCTCCTTGTGTGTTACATGAATATCAGTCCATCCTTTTATCCATGAGGGAGATAATACAAATGAGATATTTGGGACCTGTTTAAGTTTTTCTGCAATTTCAATCGCCATTTCTTTTGTAGGATTTCTCAGATATATAATGGGATATGTTTTATTTGGACTTACATTCGAATTAAAATCAAAAGGTTTTAATTCGTCACCAAGGATAGTCTCACTTGGATATATTTTCATAATGTCCAAGATCTGTATCATCGAACTTTCTTCAACATGGATTGACCAGACAACTTTTTCTGATAATGGGTCAACAATTTGTGTCCCCCCAGTAATTATAGATGGCGATGTTAAATTGAGCAGCTTAAATACGTTTTGTACCGATGCAATTCTTCGCGCAGTTGCAATTGAAACGGAAACTTTTTTCTTTGCTTCTGAGACCGCCCGAATTAATCGAGGTGATGGAAGGTGTTCTAGTCCTGTGGGAAATGCTGTGCCATCCAAATCAAATATAAGGGCTTTATAAATCATTGTTAATGCCAGGAATTAAATATATCAAACATTGTTAGTCGCGTTTTGCTTCCATCGTACTGAGAGTTAAACCATGTATCAAGAATTCCATGAATTGTCTTTTTGTTCGGATGCCATCCCACTAAACAAAGTACGTTACATTTATCTTTCTCAATGGCATACTTTGCGATAGTCTTATTTGTTGCTAAACATCCTCTGATACCGCTAAATTTATTTACTCCCACTTCAACTCCTACTCCAGTACCACATGAGAGAATTCCGATATTTTGGCTATCATTCTTCACTTCTTTTGCAACGTCGGAGATGATATGTTCAATTCTTTTTTCATCATTTGCAGCTTGGACCCCCAAATCAGTGAATTTGATTTTATGGAGTAATAGGTATTCCTTCACAATTGAAATAGTCTTGAATCCGTGTTTGTCTGCACCTAGGTAAATCATATAGAGATAGTATACAAAAAACCCCGTCTTTCGACGGGGCCTTTTTAGCTATTAGCTATGAGCTACTAGCTGTTAGCTTAATATCCTCCCATTCCCATTCCACCCATTCCTCCCATGTCTGGAGCACTAGGCGTTTTCTTTTCTTCCGGGATATCGCTAATCAATGCCTCTGTCGTGAGAATCATTGTCGCAACTGAAATTGCATTTTGTACCGCTGTGCGGACCACTTTGAGTGGATCGATGATTCCTGCCTTGATCATATCGATTGGTTCTGCTGTCTCGACAGACTCAGTCTTTAAGACATCAAATCCAAATCCTTTTGCGCTAACTGTTCGTGCTTTGGCGATAAGTTCTCCAGCATTAAGACCTGCATTCTTCATAAGCATCTTAAATGGTTCTTCAATTGCGCTGCGTACGATTTCGTAACCGATGAGTTCATCTTTGTTTGCACCAGATTTTTCAAATGACTTTGAATTCATGTGTTGTGCAATATTCAAAAGAGCAACTGCTCCTCCAGGAACGATTCCTTCTTCAAGCGCTGCCTTTGTTGCAGCGACTGCATCGATGACTCTCTCTTTTCTATCCTTTAGCTCAACTTCGGTTGCGGCTCCAACATTAATGACAGCAACACCACCTGAAAGTTTTGCCAATCGTTCTTGTAATTTTTCGCGATCGAAATCTGACGTTGATTCTTGAATTTGAGTTTTAATCTGAGCGACACGAGCTAAGATTGCTTTTTTATCTCCTCGTCCTCCGATGATACTTGTATTCTCCTTATCAGAATTTACTTTATCTGCTCGACCACAATCTTCAACTTCAACAGAGTCAAGTTTTTTTCCTAATTCTTCTGAAATGACCGTTCCTCCTGTAAGGATGGCGATATCCTGCAACATTTCTTTTCTTCTGTCTCCGAATCCTGGAGCTTTAACGACAAGTGCGTTAAATGTTCCACGGAGTTTGTTGACAACGAGAGTTGCAAGAGCTTCACCATCAATATCATCTGCAATGATGACGAGATTTTTTGAAACTTTTACAAACTTCTCGAGGAATGGAAGTAGATCTGCAATTGCTGAAATTTTTTTATCTGTGATCAGAATATATGGTTCTTCAATTTCTGCAATCATCTTATCTGTGTTTGTTGCAAAATATTGAGATGCAAATCCTTTATCAAACTGCATTCCTTCTTTATGATCAACAAATGTGTTGAGTCCTTTTCCTTCCTCAACTGTGACGACGCCGTCTTTTCCACCAACCTTCTTCAATGCATCAGCGATAAGTTCTCCCAATTCTTCGCTTGCTGCTGAGATTGTCGCGACACTTGCAGCATCATTCAAGGTGATTTTCTTTGAAAGGCCTTTTAATTCTTCAACAATCGCTTCTCCTGCTTTTGTAAGTCCTCTGCGCATAATCATTGGATTAGCACCTGCTGAAATCATCTTGATTCCTTCAACAACTATTGAGCGAGCAAGTACTGTTGCTGTCGTTGTCCCATCTCCTGCAATATCTGCAGTTTTTGAAGCAGCTTCCTTAACAAGTTGCGCTCCCATGTTTTCGAATGCATCAGGAAGTTCAAGTTCTTTAGCAACGGTGACACCATCATGAATGACATTTGGTGCGCCCCATTTTTTATCGATTGCAACATTGCGACCCTTTGGTCCAAGTGTTGTTGCGACTGCATCTGCGAGCTGATTAACTCCGGAAAGGAGCTTGTTTCTGGCTTCAACGCCATATACTACTTTTTTTGCCATATTCTAAGTTATAAATTTATAAAGTTATTCTACAATTGCCATAACGTCTTTTTGCTCAACAAGCATCCATTCTTCCATTCCAACTTTTACTTCATTGCCACCCCATTTTTTATACATAACTTTCTGACCAACCTTGACAACCATAGGAGTCAAAACTCCCTTTTTAAAGACTCCAGGTCCAATTGCCATCACTTCCCCGACTTGTGGCTTCTCTTTGACGGTGTCTGGGAGCAAAATACCTGAGGCAGTTTTTGTCTCTGCAACAAGTGGTTTTATAAGAACGAAATCAAACAAGGGTTTTATTGTTGGCCCATTTGTTTTTGTCATAGACTTTATTTGAAATAACTTATAAAATGAAATTTGTACAGTTATTTATAACCGAATTTATATTTTTTGTCAAGTGGAACCTTCCTCTGCTAATCAAACAAACATGCCAAGTAGCTTGTCAGAAATAGACAAGATGAGGGCTCAGTTGCAGGCGGCAAATCTACCTGCTAATCTCCATGAGAAGGCATTACAGCAGATAGACCGCATTAATTTGACGCTAAAATTTGGTGGAAGTTTGGCACAGCTTGATATTACCGCAAAATATATCGATTGGATAACGAATATTCCATGGAACGTCTCCTCCCCCGATACGCTCGACATCAATAAGGCAAAAGAATTTTTAGATAAGAACCATTTTGGCCTGGAAAAGGTCAAAAACCTGGTGTTGGAGTATCTTTCAGTGCTTATCATGCAGCGACGGAATACAAACACAACAGTCTACCATGCCCCAAACTTATTTTTTGTGGGACTTGCCGGAACAGGTAAAACAACGTTTGCAAAATCGATTGCTGAGGCTTTGGGTAGAAAATTGGTTCGCATTCCATTTGGAGGATTATCTTCTGCTCTTGACCTGCGCGGTCAAAGCAAAACATCTCCTGAGGCTGAGCCTGGTATGGTTATACGTGCTCTCAGACAAGCGGGGACAAGAAATCCAGTTATTCTCCTAGATGAACTTGATAGATGTACTCCTGAATCACGATCTGCAATTATGGGAGTGTTAATTGAACTCCTTGATCCTGAGCAAAACAGTTCCTATACAGATTATTTTATTGACTATCCAATTGATCTTTCTCAGGCCTTATTTGTTGCAACGGCAAACAATACGAGTACAGTTGCAACCGCGGTTCTTGACCGTCTTGAAGTTGTACAGATGCCTTCTTATAACGATCTTGAAAAAAAGGAAATAGGAAAACGATTCGTATTCCCAAAATATATCCGCGAGGCAGGTCTCACTCCTGAGCAGATTACAATCAGCGATACAACATGGGACAAATTGGTCCGTCCTCTGGGATTTGAGCCAGGTATCCGTAGTCTTGAAAGACAGATAGAGCTCATCGTCAGGAAAGTCGCCTACCGAATAGTTTCGGGTCAAGGGACATCGTTCACGATTGGGGACGAAAATCTTCATGAATTCATTGCGTGATTATCCCTCCAAGGAAAATGAAGTCATCTCAGTTCCCGTCTCGTAATATGCGGTGTATGATATGGCATTTTTTTTACTTGATAAAACATGAGGTAAAATATGTTTCAGTTCTGGAAGAAGTTTAGGAAGTTGTAGTATTTCTTTTTTAGTAAGCCATTCAAAGCTTCCATCGCTTTCGCTTGTTTTCAGATTGCCACTTGCATAGTCTGCAACAAGCATATGAAAGAAGAACTCTTGATCTATATCTTTTACAAATGCATTCCCAGTCGCTTTAATACGTAGGTTCTTTATCTGCAATCCAGTTTCCTCAAAAACTTCCCGATGTGCACATGCAAACAATCCTTCATTAAATTCTCTATGTCCCCCCGGTGCCATCCATATGTCAGGCATAATTCGTTTGGTAGGATTCCGATGAAGCATGAGGTATTTGCCTCCTTTTTTGACGAAACATTCAAGTGTCACGACGACATTCCTTTTCATTGTGATAAGTATACACATTCCAAACAGTACTTCAATTATTTAAATAATTGAAGTACTGTAAAAGATATTTGTTATTTTTCAAATCGAAATTCAACTCCAACAAAATGCATATCGTCAAGAGTCGTATTCGTTTTTGGAAGAATTCCGGCGACAATAACGTCTGTTCCTTGTTCTTCTAATACGTCTCCTTGTTTTTTGAATTCATCATTCTTTATCATCATCCGCGCTTGTTCTGAACCGAAATACATGGGAACATATTGTTTTTTCCCAAGGGTTAGGACAATGAGGCTATTAAGAGATATGTTCTCCTTGAATTTGTCAGGAATTTCTGACGAAATCACATAAAATAATTCAACTCCCCCATCATCTTCTGTAACGGTTTTTAAAGTGCCCTCATTTGTCAGATTCTGGAACGTTTCCTGATTGACAAAGTGATATTTATCAGCAATCGTTCCCGTTGGTTCCAATATGCCAACAATCCTCATTGCGGGGACACCAAAGAAATTTTTGAGAACATCCCCCGGTTTTTGTATAAGCTTTTCTTTTTTCATCATCATCGCTTCTTCATATCCCACGATCATTTCGTCTTTTCCGAGAACACTAGTTCCTTCTTTTATCTTGAGTAATTTTGCATCAATTGGTGTAACCTCCAAGAATAGCTTCGGGTTCCCTTCTGCAAAGTTGATCTTTGTTTTCCCATCGGCAAATAGTGCTCCAATATATTTTTTTGATTCAGCAGACAATCTGATATTCATTGATATTCCGTCTGTACCCATGCCAGAGCTGAATTTTGCGAATTCAAAAAACATGAACGAGAAAATCAACACCATGATAAACGGCGCTATTGCAGAAATATAGTTCTTCTTGCCGGGTTTATAGCCTCTCAACAGTAATGAATTGGTTACGACCGATATGGATGATAAAGCCATTGCAAGACCTGCAAGTTCTGGTTTAAGGACAAGTCCTAATCCTGCAAATACGCGTGCAGCGACAGGTATTCCCATCACGTTATAGAACAATGCAAAGAACATATTCTGTTTTATCTTATTCATCGTTGTCTTTGAAAGGTCTATTGCATTTGCTACATCTCGTAGATCATTCTTGATGATGACAATTCCACCTGCCTCCATCGCCACATCAGTTCCCGATCCCATAGCGATTCCAAGGTCTGCTTGTGCAAGAGCTGGCGCATCATTGATTCCATCTCCAACCATCGCCACTTTCTTTCCTTCATCCTGCAATTTTTTGACATTTTTTGCTTTATCTTCCGGAAGTACTTCAGCAAGAACATTAGTTATTCCAACTTGGGAAGCAATTGCCTTTGCAGTTCTTTCATTGTCCCCTGTGATCATATATACATCTATTCCGAGTTTCTTAAGTTTTTCTACCGCTTCTTTTGATGTTTCTTTGACTGTATCCGCAACGCCTATGAGTCCAAGGATATCCGTTTTATTCGTGAGGATCATCACTGTTTTCCCTTGCTCCTCAAGCCTACTCATTTTGCGATCTATCCTTTCAATTGGGAGACCTACAATATCTTTAATCAGTTTTCTGTTGCCGAAATAGTAGGTATTAGTATTGAGAGTCCCTTGAACGCCATGACCGGGAATTGCTTTAAATGCTTCGACTCCGCTCAGCACAAGCCCTTCTTCGTCAGCATATTGATAGATGGCTTCTGCAAGAGGATGTTCTGACTGTTTTTCAAGAGACGCGGCGATTGTTAGAATCTCATCTTCATCTAGATCCTTCAAGGATATCGTGTCAGTGACTTCGGGCTTTCCCTTTGTCAAAGTACCTGTTTTATCAAATACAATAGCGTTAATTTTACATGCGCTTTCAAGTGGTTCTCCTCCTTTGATTAATATGCCATTCTCCGCTCCTTTACCGGTACCTACCATAATTGCGGTTGGAGTAGCAAGACCCAAAGCACAAGGACATGCAATGACGATAACCGCAGTGAATGCCATCAATGCATATGACAATGAAGCGCCTAATACGAAAAACCAAACAACGAACACCAATAGAGCAATACTAATGACTGTTGGGACAAAATACGCAGAAATTTTATCCGCAAAATCTTGGATGGGAGCTTTCGATCCTTGAGCTTCTTCAACGAGCCGTATGATTTGCGACAATGTCGTTTCTGAACCCACACGGGTTGCTTGGAATTCGAAACTTCCTGTTTTATTGATTGTTCCTCCAACAACTGTATCTTTAACTTGTTTTTCAACAGGTAAGCTTTCTCCAGTAATCATAGATTCATCAACCGCAGAAGATCCCTTTGTAATCACTCCATCCACTGGTACTTTTTCTCCAGGGCGAACCATGATGATATCGTTATGCACCACTTGGTCGATTGGAATATCAAGAGTCTGTCCATCACGAACAACGCGAGCGGTTTTTGCCTGAAGTCCCATGAGTTTTTTTATGGCATCCGAAGTTCTCCCCTTTGCTTGTGCTTCTAGCCATTTTCCCAAAATGACAAACGTTATAAGAAATGCTGCTGTTTCAAAATAAAGTTCTGGAATCTTTTCTCCACCAACTCCAATAAGTGACTTCGCACCAAGATAATAAACAATATAATTTATGACACTATAAAAATAGGCAACACTCGTTCCAATAGCGATGAGACTATCCATATTGAATGTCTTCATCCGAAGTGCAGACCATGCACCTTTGTAGAACCCTTTTCCGATAATAAATTGGACAGGTGTCGTGAGAATAAGAGAGATAATACCTACAAAAGGTAATAAGAATGTTCTTCCTGGAACCCATGAGAAAAAATCAAAAAGCATGAAGTAAATCATTGGGAGACTTAAGACCAAACTCACCATGAATTTATTAAAAAGTGATTCAGTTTCCTTCTTTCGTTTATTCGTTTCGAATGAAGGATCTTTATCATCGATGAAGGTTGCAGAATATCCTGTTCGTTTTACTGCATCAATAAATGATTCCTTTTTTGCAGTTGATTCGTCATAAGTAATAAGAGCTTTTTCTGCCGAAAAGTTTACATTCGCGTCTTTAACACCGGGGACTTTTCTTAGAGTTTTTTCTATGATGAGAGCGCATGATGAGCAGTGCATACCAGATAAAGAAAGCTGAATGCGCTTTTGCGCATGTTCGTCCGCTATAGGAGCAAAAGGTAATTTTTTATTTTCATTAGGTTCAACGCTTACTTCAAAAACTACTCGTAATGGTTCTCCAGTTTTAACTGTTTTTTTAATTACTGTCACATCCTCATTGTTTTTATTTTCCATCTGTTCGGTAGTAATTTCCCCTTTATACCCTGCTTTTATAATCGCATTGAGAATATCAGCAGACGAGACAACCTCTTCATCAATTGTTGCAGACCCTTTTCCTGTTTTGTGGTCGATAGTAATATCCGAAATCCCTTTCAATTCTGAAAGCTCTTCCTTTATCAGGAGTTCACAGGAGGCGCAATGCATGCCGGTTACGGAAAACGAAACATTTTTATTCATGATGAGTTGGTTATAAGTTATTAACAACCGAGTAATGTGTCCCTTCGAGTGCTTTTTTTATTTCTGGTATCGTGATTTGTCTTGATGCCAAAATAGAGGTAAGACCATTTGATGCAGTCACTTGTATATTTGTTACTCCTTCTATCTTCATCAATCTTTTTGAAACCATTTTTTCGCAGGATTCGCATGTCAATCCTGAGAGTGTAACTATTTGAACTTTATTTTCATTCATAGGTATATTATTCAACTTGTATTGTGCCGCTGTACATTCCCATGCTGCAACTAAATGGAATGTCGCCCGATTCCTTGGGAGTGAAATCGAACACCTGTTCCTTTTCGGTTAGTACGGTTCGTATGTTCAGTTTAGGTACCATAAGACTACTCGCACATGAGTACGGGTACACAGATTTGATGATCCATTTGACTGGAATTCCCTTTTTGACAGTAAATACATCTGGGTAATATCCACGCGCATTCTGCTCCATATGTACGACTTGGATGCCATTTTCCATTTTGACATTAGGATCACTTATTTGATTGGATATTGGTTTTTCTATTTGTTTTTGTATTATTCCAGGTATTTTGATTCCAGCAAGTGTCATCCCATTTGAAATATTGAATAGAGCCATTGCGATGACAATTAATCCTACGAATTTAAAAAACAATCCAGATGATTTCCCTTTGATGAAAGATGTAAGACCTCCAAGGCTCAAAAGACCAGGTGTTGTTCCGAGTGCAAACACAGCCATGGTAATTGCCCCTGTCATGAATGAACCTGTGGTCATAGCATAGAGCTG
>JAVHSH010000034.1:0-27257 GCA_036172095.1 Patescibacteria group bacterium | reverse complement strand
AGAATTGAATGCATTGGGATTATCAATTGATTACATCAAATAACCTATGGAGGAACAGTTTTTTCTAGACTTCAGCGGCCTTAAGATTCGTCTTGCATCTCCTGAGGACATCTTAAAATGGTCAAAAGGTGAAGTCACAAAACCAGAAACGATTAACTACCGCACGTTCCGTGCAGAAAAAGATGGGTTGTTTGATGAACGTATATTCGGACCTACAAAGGACTTTGAGTGTTATTGTGGAAAATATAAACGAATCCGTTATAAGGGAATTGTATGTGATCGCTGTGGAGTTGAAGTAACCACCTCTGCTGTTCGCCGTGAACGAATGGGACATATAAAGCTTGCAACACCAATTTCACATATTTGGTATTTCAAAGGCGCATCTACCCCACTCAGTATTGTCCTTGATGTTCCTCCACAAGCTCTTGAAAAGATTATCTACTACGCTCTCTATCTCGTCACCTCAATCGATAAGGAGTTGCAGAAGAAGACAATGCATACGCTTGAAGGTATGGCAAAAGATGAGATCAAAAAGCTTGATGAAGAATATGAGATAAAGAAACAAGATTTGAAGAAGTCATTTGTACAACAGATGGATCTTGCGACAAAAAAAATAACAAATAAAGAACAGAAAGAACTTGCGACACAAGAAATAGATCTTCGTGAGCGAGAGAAATTCAGACTGCTTTCGGATAAATATATCGAGGATAAATCTAAAAGAACAGCATTCCTTGATCGAATCGTAAAGACAGTAAAAGCTTTGAAAGTTAATGACACTCTTGAAGAAGAGGATTATTTATTCTTGAGAGAAAAAGATATCGAAGGATTCGCAACTGTCGGAATGGGATCTGAGGTTGTTTATGATCTTCTTTCCACTCTCGATTTCAAGAAGATATACCAGGAAACAAGCGAAGAACTTACGCGCGCAAAGGGCGAAAGAAGAAATAAACTATTGAAGAAAGTCCGTATTCTTGAATCATTCCTTAAGGGGAATGTCCAACCAGCATGGATGGTTCTCACGGTCCTTCCAGTCATTCCTCCAGATCTTCGCCCAGTTGTCCAGCTTCCAGGTGGAAAATTCGCAACATCGGATTTGAATGATTTTTATCGAAGAGTCATCAATAGAAATAACCGACTGAAACAACTTATCGATCTTGGCGCTCCTGAAATCATTCTTCGAAACGAAAAAAGAATGTTGCAGGAAGCTGTCGATTCTCTTCTTGATTTGCAAAAGTCTAGAGGTCGCGCACGAACACAAGGCGTCGCATCAAAAGTACAGAAATCGCTTTCTGATATCTTAAGAGGAAAACAAGGTCGATTCAGACAAAATCTTCTTGGAAAACGTGTCGACTATTCAGGACGTTCCACGATCGCAGTCGGACCTGAACTGAAGATAAATCAATGTGGTATTCCTCGTGAGATGGCAATCGAGCTCTTCAAACCTCATTTGCTTCACGAAATTATAGTTAGAGGACTTGCTCCAAACATTAAAAGTGCAAAGAATTTCCTTGAACTCCGAGAGCCTGTCGTTTACGATATCTTGGAAGAAATCACGAAGGATCATCCAGTGCTTTTGAATCGAGCTCCAACGCTCCACAAATTGTCTGTACTTGGATTCTATCCAGTACTTACAGATTCTTATGTCATCAAGCTTCATCCAGCAGTCTGTGCAGGATATAATGCAGACTTCGATGGAGATGCTATGGGAGTCTTTGTCCCTCTTTCCACAACAGCAATCAATGAGGTCAAAAGCAGAATGATGGCACATCAAAATCTTTTGAAACCGTCAGATGGTACTCCAATCGCCCTTCCTATCAAGGAGATGGCTCTTGGAATTTATTATCTTACAACGCTTGATGCTCATTTTGCGAATGTCCCGGATGAGGAATTATCAACTTTCGCAAATGAAGATGATGCTGTAAGTACCTATCATGTAGGCAACATCCTTTTGAGAAAACCAATCCTTGTCAATATCAAAGGAAAAGTGATAAAGACCAGTGTCGGGCGTATTTTCGTCAATCAAAGAATTCCAGCTGAGCTTGGATATATCAATACAGACATACGAGCGGTTGATGTTAAGGATCTCATCGTGAGAGCGATGAAGATGTTTAATGACAACGAAAGAATCGGTGCACTTATTGATGAACTCAAGGAAGTCGGTTTCTGGGGAGCGACAATGGCTGGAGGCCTTTCATCCTCAGTATTTGACTGTAAAATCATAGACAAAAAAGATGAGATTATAGCTGAAACAGAAAAGGAAGTCATGAAGGTGCAAAAGAATTATGAGCAAGGATTCTTGACGCTTGAAGAAAAGAAACGATACAGCAATAAACTATGGCTTGAAACGACAGAAAATCTCGCAACAAAGACATGGGATATTCTTGAAGAAGAAAATCCAGTCAAGATGATCATTAAGTCTGGAGGAGCCCGTGCTTCAAAAGAACAACTCAAACAGCTTTCTGCCATGAAGGGACTTGTGGTCGATCCTATGGGAAAGATCATCGAAGTACCCACCAAGTCCAATTATAGAGAAGGTCTTTCTATCTTCGAATATGTTATCTCAGCCCGAGGAGCCCGAAAAGGATTGACTGACTCTGCTCTTAAAACAGCCGATGCAGGATATCTGACACGCCGCTTAGTTGATGTTTCGCACGACATGATTGTTCGAGAAGAAGATTGTACGACAACTGACGGACTCAAAATCACAACATCAGATGATCGTGGAGACAAATTCAAAGTTCGAATCAGAGGAAGATTCTTGGCACATGATGCTCTTGATGAACACAAAAAAGTCATATTCCCAGCAGGAACGATGCTTGATGAGCTTGCTGTTGAGGAGTTGGAGAAAAAGGGAGTAAAGAAAGTTCGAGTCCGCTCCCCTCTTCATTGTCAATCAAAGTTTGGTGTTTGCCAGAAATGTTATGGAATCGACCTATCAGTAGGAAAATTGGTCGATATCGGTGTCCCAGTCGGTGTTATGGCAGCGCAATCCATTGGTGAACCAGGAACTCAGCTAACCATGCGTGTCCGACATTTTGGAGGTATCGTTATTTCAGACGTTACACAGGGACTTCCTCGTGTAGAAGAATTGTTTGAAACACGGACACCAAAAATCGTCTCACCTATCGCTGATATTGATGGAAAAGTATCGATTAAAGAAGATACTGATCGTGAAATGTACACGATAAAGATCGTTCCTGAGGATGCAACTCAAAAGGAAGAAGAATTTGTCGTTCCAACAATACAAAAACTAAAAGTGAAAGATGGCGATATGGTCATCAAGGGAACGCAACTTTCAGAAGGATATCTTAATATACATGATGTTCTCATGGTCAAAGGACTCAAAGCGGCACAAATCTATTTATTGAATGAGGTACAACAGGTGTATGAATCCCAAGGAATTGGAATTCATGACAAACATTTTGAAGTCATCATTCGTAAGATGAGTGATAAAGTGACGATTGAAGATGAAGGAGACACATCATTCATCAAAGATGAGGTTGTCTCTAGAATCCGATTCGAGGAAGAGAACAAGAAAGCGCTCGCCATCGGAGGAAAGCCATCAAGTGGAAAAGTGTCCATATTGGGTATCACGAAAGCAGCAATTTATACTGATTCTTGGTTGTCAGCAGCTTCATTTGAACAGACTACATCGGTTTTAAGCAATGCAGCAATCAAAAATCAAACAGATAACTTGCTTGGCCTCAAAGAAAATGTTATAATAGGCAGATTAATTCCTGTTACCAAGGAACTTATTGATAAATATTACGGTACATTTGTAAACACATATGCCAACAATAAACCAGCTCTTGAAACACAAGAGACAAAAACGAGTTAAAAAATCACGTGCAGCAGCACTTAAAGCGAGCTTTAATGCTCTCGATAGGCGCTATGTCGAAACAAACAACCCTTTGAAAAGAGGAGTGTGTACTGTTGTTCGTACGATGACACCAAAAAAACCAAACTCAGCTCTTCGAAAAGTAGCGAGAGTAAGACTTTCCAATAAAATGGAAGTTACCGCTTATATCCAAGGTGTTGGACATAACCTCGCAGAGCATTCAATCGTCCTCGTTCGAGGAGGAAGAGTAAAGGATTTGCCAGGTGTAAAATACCACATCGTTCGTGGAAAATTTGATACTGCCGGAGTTACCGGACGTACCACATCACGATCCAAATATGGTGCGAAAAAAGCGAAAGTAAAAGCAGCAACAGCGTAATTATCTATTAAATATATATGCCTAGACATTCATACAAAAGGACACAACCAAAAAAGGACCCAATTTACGGAAGTTTTGAAGTCGCAAAACTCATCAATTATCTTATGATTGGTGGGAAAAAAACGACATCACAAGCGATTGTGTATGGAGTATTGGAACGCTTCAAGAAAGAAAATATGGAGCCTGTTGAAACGCTTGAAAAAGCACTTTCAAATGTCGCACCAGAACACGAAGTCAAACCACGCAGACTTGGTGGAGCTTCCTATCTTGTCCCAATCGAAGTACGAAAAGAGAGAAGACTGTTCCTTGGCCTTACATGGATTGTTGATGCCGCCCGTGCAAAGTCAAATAAAGAGTTTCGCACATTCCAAGAAAAACTATACACTGAACTAAAAGATGCAGCCGCGAACCAAGGACAAGCCGTTACAAAGCGTGCGCAGACAGAAAAACTCGCAGATCAAAATAAGGCTTTCTCACACTTGAAGTGGTGAGCGACATGAAGCGTATAACATGTAACATATAACATTTCGTGTTCTTTGTAGGGACACAGGTGTTTTTCTTGTGTTACGTGTTTCGCGTTACATGTTTGATTAATTTAATAAAACTATGGCTCAACAAGGTGTTGTTACAAAAAATCGCAATGTCGCATTAGATAAGATTCGAAATATTGGTGTTATCGCCCATATCGACTCCGGAAAGACAACCACAACAGAACGTCTTCTTTTTTATACAGGTCGAACCTACAAAATCGGTGACATTGATGATGGAGACACACAAATGGACTGGATGCCAGCAGAACGAGAACGTGGAATTACAATCGTTTCAGCCGCAACCACGACATTCTGGAAGGAATATCGTATAAATATCATTGACACTCCTGGGCACGTCGACTTTACTGCTGAGGTAGAACGCTCTCTTCGTGTCCTTGATGGAGGTGTTGTCGTTTTTGATGCTGAAGAAGGTGTACAGAGCCAATCAGAAACTGTATGGCGACAAGCTGATAAGTATAAGATTCCTCGCATCTGTTTCATCAACAAGATGGATAAATTAGGAGCAGATTTTGAAGGCACAACACAACAAATCACCGATCGTCTTGGAGCGCATCCTATCATTGTTACGTATCCTATTGGAAAAGAACATGATTTCACGGGAGTCATTGACCTTATGACTATGAAGGCATTCATTTATGATAAGGATGATAAAGGTGTTGAATATTCAACGACAGATGTTCCAGCAGATTTGCAGACAAAGATAACTGAAATGAGAGCGAAAATGGTTGAAAAAATCGCTGAAACGGACGATGTCCTCATGGAAAAATATTTGAATGGAACTGAGATTTCTATTGAAGAACTGAAAGCTGCCCTTCGAAGAGCGGTTATTGCATATAAAGTCGTCCCTGTTTATGCAGGCACATCACTCCGAAATAAAGGTGTCCAACCTGTGCTTGATGGTATTGTTGAATATCTCCCATCCCCTGCTGACCTTAAGATTGTCTCAGGAATCAACCCATCAACCGAGGCACCTGAAGAAAGGAAGCTTATCAATGATGAAAAGTTTTCAGCTCTTGCATTCAAGATTCAACTAGACCCACATGTCGGAAAACTTACCTATACACGTATCTATTCCGGTACTCTTGAATCCGGTTCATATATATATGATGTGAATAAGGGAAAAAGAGAGCGCGTAAGTCGGCTTATTCTTATGCATGCTAATAATAGAGAGGAAATAGACAAGGCATATGCTGGAGAAATCGTTGCACTTATCGGGCCAAAAGAATTAAAGACAGGAGACACTCTTGCTGATGAAGATCACCCACTCCTTCTTGAACAAATCACATTCCCAGAGCCTGTCATTTCCCTTGCTATTGAACCAAAAACAAAGGCAGATCAGGAAAAACTTTCATACACATTGCAACGTCTCGCAGAAGAAGATCCAACATTTAAGGTAAAAGTAAACCATGAAACAGGACAGACAGTCATGTCGGGCATGGGAGAGCTTCATTTGGAGGTCTTGGTTGACCGCATGAGAACAGAAATGGGTATGAATGTGAATGTCGGGAAGCCACAAGTAGCTTATAAAGAAACCATCACTAAGGCCAACGTCGAACAAGAAACGAAGTATATCAAACAAACAGGTGGACATGGTCAATATGGTCACTGTGTCATCGTCCTTAATCCACTTCCACGAGGAGAGGGATTTAAGTTTGAGAACAAAATCAAAGGAGGAACTATTCCGAGCGAATTTATCCCATCAGTTGAAAAAGGTGTGATTGAAGCGATGGAAAAAGGTGTCCTTCTTGGTTTTCCAATGACAGATATGAAGGTTTCACTTGTGGATGGAAGTTATCATGACGTTGACTCTTCTGATATTGCCTTTAAGGTCGCTGGCTCTATGGCCCTCACAGATGGAGCTAAGAAAGCTGGACTCACCCTTCTTGAGCCAATCATGAAGCTTGAAGTCACTGTCCCAGACGACTTTATGGGTGTTATTATTGGTGATTTGTCCAGTAGAAGAGGAAAGATTTTAGGTACAGATAAACGTGGTAAATCAACTATTATCCGTGGCAATGCACCTCTTTCCGAAATGTCTGGATACGTCACGGTCCTTCGATCGCTTACACAAGGACGTGGAGTTTCTTATATAGAGCCATCACACTATGAGGAAGTTCCTCAAGGTGTCTTGAAGGCCCTAATAGAAAAAAGTGCAAGTGGGAAAGCATGAAAACAGTAATCATTTCAGATGTCCACTTAAATCATCATTTTGATGAAAGGAAATTTCTTTTTCTTAAAGAACTTATTTCTTCATGTGATAGAATCATCTTGAATGGTGATTTTTGGGACGGTTATCGCACAACATTTGAAATATTTTTGGCTTCTCGATGGAAGCAGCTATTTCCCCTCCTTATAAAGAAGAATGCCCTTTATATATACGGAAATCATGACCAAAAAAAATATAGCAATAAGAAGGTGTCCCTGTTCTCAGTAGAACAAAAAGACAGTTATGAAATAACAGTTAATAAAATAACATATCACATTGAGCATGGACATCTTTTAGCCCACTCAATAGACATAGAGTATCCATTTCTACCTCATTTATTCTTTTATGTCGAGAATAATATAGCACAAAGACTTGAATGTATTTTTACCTATATTAATAGTCCTCACAACATGCTGTTAAGGTATATAAACTCCAGAACAAAAAAGAAATTACGTGCCATGATATTTCCAAATTGGTATCTTTGTGGACACACACATTATGCGGAAATTGATAAAAAAAATAAATTCGCAAATTCCGGATTCATCCAATTCGGCAAAGCAACTTATCTTATAGTAGATTCCTTTGGCCTCTCCCTTCACACAAAAAGATATTAACCTCTTCTATAGTAAAAAGGTCATTGACATAGTGAACGAATGTTTACTATACTAGTAAACGATTGTTCAATTTAAATAACTATTATTTTAATTCTTATGAAAGATCGACTCTCAACTCTTAAACGTTTTTATAAACAACATAGCCGTCTTCCCTCTTATTCGGAGATGCTGAAGCTCTTCGCTATTTCCTCTAAAAATGCAGTATTCAAAATCGTCAATAAATGGATTGAGGAAGGATTCCTCCAAAAAGATCCTAATAATAAATTAGCCCCAACTTCGCGCCTGTTTGCACTCCCCTATTTGGGCATCATCAAAGCTGGATTTCCAATCCTTGCCGAAGAAAACAGAGAATATCTCTCACTTGATGATTATCTCATCAGGGATCCAGCATCTTCATTCCTCCTTAAAGTAAGTGGGGATTCTATGGAGGGCGTTGGTATTTATGAAGGAGATATTGTTATCGTAGAACGAAAAAAGGATGCATCTTTGGGAGCTATCGTCCTTGCTCAAATCGATCGTGAATGGACTCTTAAAATCCTTCGAAGAGATAGAGCAACGAGAAAATATTATCTTGTAGCAGCCAATCCTAAATATCCAGCATTTTATCCAAACGAGGATTTACAGATATTTGGTACGGTAAAAGCGGTCGTGAGGAAGTTTAATTAGCCAGAATCAGCTGAGATCAGTTGAAATCAATAAAAGAAGCCAAACAATTAAATCATTCTTTGTGAAGCACTGTGTGTATTTGTGTCGCCGGAGGACTGTTTGAGCGATGAAAATTAAAGTTGCTTGGCAAAAAAATATACCAAGCGAGTTCCCGGAGGGACACAAAAACATACAGCGCGGAACAGTTTTCAATCTATGTTTTCCCCTTATTCTTGGCCTGAAGCAATTCTTCATATAGACGGCGATGCATTTTTCGCTTCCGTAATGCAATCAGTAAACCCAAGCCTGAAAGGAAAACCAATAGCTACTGGTAAGGAACGAGGAATCGCCACGGCTTTTTCATATGAGGCAAAACGGATGGGTGTAAAACGAGGGATGACATTCTATGAAATAAAAAAGGTCTGCCCCTCCTGTATCTATGTTGAATCGGATTATGACCTTTTCTCGCTTGTATCCCAACGCATGTTTTCCATCATAAAAAACTACACCCCTTATGTCGAAGAATATTCGATCGATGAGGCTTTTGCGGATATAAAAGGAATGCGATATATGCACCATAAAAGTTATGAGGAAATAGCCCTCTCCATCAAGCGAGATGTAGAAGAAAAATTGGGTATAACCGTTTCCGTCGGACTCTCAATCACCAAATCCCTCGCTAAACTCGCATCTTCTTTTCGCAAACCATCCGGTATGACGCCGGTTCAAGGGAAACATATAGAATATCTCCTCAAGCAATGTACCGCCCAAAACATTTGGGGTCTCGGTCCACAAACAGCAGCCTACCTTGAAAAACAGGGGATAAAGACCGCGCTTGAATTCGCTTCACTTTCTGAAGAATATATCAGTTCTCATTTATCGAAACCTTATCACGAAATATGGTCTGAACTGAGAGGAAAGAAGATATTTTCAATCGACTCCCGTCCTAAAAATACATACAAATCAATGTCGAAAACAGAAACATTCACGCCGCCTACAAATGATAAGGAACTGCTGTGGTCATATCTCTTTCGCCACATCGAAGATGCTTTCGGTAAGGCGCGAAGATATAATTATGTTGTCGGCAAGATATCCCTGTTTCTCAAAACGCAACAATTTTCATATCGGACAACGGAGCTGTCTTTTGCAACTTCAACCGCATATCCGTTGCTTGTACGAGAACAATTGAGGAGTGCATTTGAACAGATATATGATTCATCTCTTGTCTATCGTACCACTGGGTGCACCATCAGTAGTCTTACGGATGCCGCAGCGGCAGTCCAAGATTCCTTGTTCTCAAACCAAGTGCTACAGAATAAGGCGCAAAAATTGTATTCCCTATTATCTTCTATAAAAAAGATTGATTTCGGTACATCTCTTGTCGAGAAAAAATATACGAAGAAAAAGGAAGAAAAGAAACTATTTTCTCGTATGGTACAGTTGGATGTTTAATGTAAAAGTAACGCCTTAGTTAATGGACAATTGGCATGATCATGCTTCCTTGCGGAACAGTATGCTCTTCCGTATTCTATGAGAAGATATGTCAAGCGAAGCCAATCAGATCGGGGGACGATTTTCATCAAATCCTCTTCTACTTTCACAGGATTATGATGTTTGGAAAGCATCAATACACGCGCCAATCGCCCGACATGGGTATCGACAGCAATTCCATCGATGACACCGTAAGCGTTTCCTAAGACGACATTGGCGGTCTTCCTCCCTACACCTGGGAGCGTAAGAATCTCATCCATCGTATGAGGAACTTCTCCATGATATATATTTTTTATGATGTGCGCACTTGCCAAAATATGTTTTGTTTTCATTCGATAAAAACCGGTTGTGAATATGTCCTTTTCGAATGTTCTTCTATCAACGGCAATATAATCATCAAGCGTCCTATATTTCTTAAACAACTCCACGGTTACTTTATTTACTTGTTTATCAGTACATTGTGCGGATAAGATGACCGCAACGAGGAGTTCCCATGGATTTCCGAAATGCAGCATTATTTTGGCTTGTGGGAATAACGACCTCAACTCTTTTAGTATTATTTCTACTCGTCTTTTTTTTGTCATAAAATGGAACTGAACAATGTCTATTGTATTATTTTATAGGTGTCCTTGTCTTTTGTGATAAAACCCTCTTTTATCAGTTGCTCTAATGCAGTAAACAATCGTTCATCAGCATATACTTCTTTCAATCTCTTTAATGTGGAAGATTGTTTTAATAATAAGCTCAACACCCCTCCCCGGACCTCTCGGACCGATCCTTTGAATTTCTTCTGTTTAATGTAATGTTTGCTCCTTATATTTGGATTTTGACCATGTTTTGCTAAGTATGCCCCGTAATCCATAAGCGCCCAATACCATTCCCTTGGATTCTTTTTATCAACCGTCTCAAGTACTAATGCCAATATGTCTTCATCGTCAATCTTCTTTTTTTCCGAAAAAAAATGATGAATATATACACGACGTATATTTGTCTCGATAAAAGACACTGGAACGTTAAATGCAAAAACGATAACTGAACAAGCTGTTGCATATCCAATTCCGGGCAGCTCATCAAGAAGTGCTACATTATTCGGTAAGACGCCTTTATATTTTTCTTCAATAATTGCTGCGGCAGCCCTCAAATATAAAGCACGTCTGTTATATCCCATTCCCTGCCAGACAGCCAGCAGTGTCCTTGTGTCCGCGAGTGACAGTGATTTGAAGTCGGGAAAAGTTTGCATAAACAATGGGTATTTTACTTGTACACGTGCCACCTGTGTTTGTTGAAGCATTACTTCTGAGATAAAAATACTATAAGGAGAAATGTCCACGCGCCACGGCATAGGGCGCTTATTTATTTTATAAAACCCCCATACTTTCTTTACGAAGTCACCATCCCTCTTTTTCATGTCTCAATTTTACATCATGTTTTTCTCCCTCATGCTTATAAACTTCTCTTTCGACACAACGACATGATCAACGACTTCTATCCCAAGTAGCTCACCAGCCTGAACAAGACGTTTTGTCGTGGCAACGTCTTCATTCGACGGTGATGGATCTTCAGATGGATGATTGTGTGATAATATGAGCTGACCTGCATGATGGCGTACAGCAGGTTCAAATACTTCTCGGGGATGAGCGATACTTGCGTTGAGAGATCCGATTGATATTATCTCTTTTTCGATCATTTGGTTTCGGGTATTAAGATAAAATACAACGAAATACTCTTTCTTTTTTTGGACTTCATCCCTCATAAGAATCCAGACATCCCTTGGACTTAAGATGAGCTGAGTGCTTTTGTTGCCGTATAATCTATGTCCCAACTCCAACCCTGCGCAAAGCGTACTGATTTTTGCCTTTCCGATTCCTCGTACTCCTTTGAATAATTCCGGTGAGATATTATTCTTATTTTTAATGATGTGAGGCGAAAGCTCTTCAGCAATTTGGGAAGCTGATTTGCCTTTCCGTCCAGTACGGATAAGAAGTGCGCACAACTCACCGATTGTGAGTCGTTCTACCCCATACAGGAATAATTTTTCTTGCGGTTTCATGTATTACTTAAGCCATTCGACATATGAACATCCTGTTGCGCTGCGCGTTTCTTTGTCCCATCCACCTGTTGAACATTTTTTCATATTCTTGCCAGTTGCAGTTTGGGTTTTTACTAGTTTTGCCCCACACTGAGGACATTCTTCATCAAGTTCTTCAATGGGCGCTTTCATCCATTCAAAATAATTGCATCCACTTGCTGTTTTCGTCTTTGCATCCCATTTTGAAGTTGAACATTTCTTCATCTTCTTATTGAAGCGAGTCATCGTTATAACGAGCGGTTCTCCACATTTTGGGCATTTTTCATCTGTTGCTTCTGGTTCGAATGGAAGCCATTTCACGAAGTCGCATCCTTCAGTCTGACGTGTTTCTGAGTTCCATGAACCTGTGGAACAGCGTTGTAGTTTTTTACCAGTTTTTGTTGTAACCACTTCTCCAAGAGCAGATCCGCATTTTGGACATTTAGTTTCATCCATACGATAAAAATTGAATTAATAAAATAATATATACGAGCTTTCATTGTACCACGTCTCTCTTTTCTTTTTGCAACGGCTTATATGCTACAAAAGTAATACTTTAGAGCATTGAGGAATGATTATTTTCTTATTAGCGGTATAACACTCTTTTTAAGAGTGAAATAGCTATGAAAAAAAGGATGGAAACTATAACTATTGTTGCTCCAGCTGGCAGGTTTGCATAATATGAGGTAACTAAGCCAACCAGAACACTGATGAGTGCAATTACAATTGACACAAATATACTCGCTTTAAACCCTTTAATGATTTGCATAGATGAAATAACCGGAATCACCATAAGAGCACCAATAAGAAGTGCCCCAACCACTTTCATAGCAACGGAAACTGTAAGCGCTATTAACATCATGAATATGTGGTTGATGAGTCGTACTGGAATTCCACTTGTACGAGCGCTCTCTTCATCAAAAGAGGTGTACACAAACTGCCGATAGAAAAAGAAAAGAATGCTTATTATGAATATTCCCAGCGACAATATAATCCATATATCCTGATTAGTAACAGTTGCAATACTTCCAAACAAATAGCTAAATAGATTTACATTGAATCCATTTGCAACACTGATAAGTATTAATGCTAAGGCAAGTCCACCTGGTAATATCATTGCTAATATCGACTCTCCAGAAATACTCTCATTTGATCGTATTTCCTCTATTATAAACGCAGTAATGACTGTGCAAAGAACAGTAGTTATAAGGGGATTTATTCCCATAAGAAGGCCAATTGCTACGCCAGTTAGCGCAACATGAGATAATGCATCTGCAATAAGGGAAAGTCTGCGTACCACTAAAAAACTCCCAATGAGTGGCGCAATCACAGCTACGATTACTCCTGCCAAAAACGCTCGCACCATAAATTCGTATTGAAAAAGATCAGTTATGAGATACATCGGTATGGTGAGTATGAATAATATTGCATGTATTTGTTTCGTAAGGAATAGTTTTTTTATCTAGTTGCATTACACAATGTACCTGGTGAGAAATAGTATGGAGGTCATGAGAAACTAACAAAAGTGTCAGATGAAAGTCATGATTCAATCTTTGCATAAGCTCATAAAATTTTTCCTGTGTTTTAACATCCACTCCAACAGTTGGTTCATCCAGAATTAATAGTTCCGGTTTTTTTACAAGGGCACGTGCAATAAATACTCTCTGTTGTTGACCGCCAGAAAGTTCACGAAGAAGTTTCTTCTTGAAGCTGAGCATATTTACGGATGCAAGCGCTTCATCAATCGAAGCATCATCCGTGTTCTCCATTTTAACGACTTCCTCAACGGTTATGGGTACATGGGAAACAGCAAGCCCTGCCCTTTGGGGAATATAGCCAATTTTATGCCAATCTTTAAACTTACTGATTGGAATGCCAAAAAGTTTAACGCTCCCTTTCTGTGGAGTTAAAACTCCCAAAATTATCTTTAATAAAGTTGATTTTCCTGTTCCGTTATGACCAACTAATCCGACAAATTCTCCTTTTTCAATATTAATATTAACGCCATCAAGAACACTTATTCGTCCATACCCAAAAACAACATTTCGCAAATTAATGACAGGAGTCGTGTTCATTATTTACATTCTAATGCAATTTGTAAATTCATCAGGTTTTCTTTCTGAATAGTAAAGTATGTTTTTCCAGCAACGACGTCTTCTTTTGTTAATCCTTCAAGTGGGTTAAAAACAAGAGTCTGCGCTCCAACTTCCCTTGCAATTGTTTGAGCGATTGAAGGACTAACTAATTCTTCAAAAAATATATATTTAATTTTATTTGTTTTGGCAAATGTAGTTACCTCAACTAGTGTTTTTGATGATGGCTCTTGCTCAGGTGATAGCCCAGCAAGTGCGATCTCGTTGAGTCCATATCTACTTGCTAAGTACCCAAACGCCTTATGCGAAGTTACAATATTTTTTTGCTTACAATTACTCAATCCATTTTTAAAATCTAAGTCGAGCTGATCAAATATGTTTGAAAGTTTTTGTGCATTCTCCTTATAAAATTCTGAGTTAGCAGGGTCTATTTTTATAAGCGTCTCAGTGATTACTTTTGCTTCTTTTTTATAAAGAACGGGGTCAAGCCACACATGAGGATCTTTTAGATTACTCATAAATGGTTGACCTGCAAGCATTAGTATTGTTTTTTTTGAATCAATATTCTCTTTGAGTTTATCAACATATCCTTCTAGCCCACCACCATTTAATAAAATTAAATCTTGATTTGCTAGTTGTGCAATATCTCGTGTGCCCGGTTCAAAATCATGAGGTTCTGCTCCAGGAGGAGTAAGATTGGTCACAATTACTTTATTTCCTCCTATTTGCTCAGCCAGAAAGGCAAGTGGGTAAAATGATGCGGTTACCTTAATCTTATTTTTAGTGGATGTATTAATAATGGCAGCTCTTTGATTGATATAGTATTGAAATACAATAAATATAAGCGTCACTCCCACGAAGGCGGGAATCCAGTTTGTGATTTTTCTATTCATTGACATTTTTTACAGGTCCCAAAAAATTCTAATGAATGGTTTTTTACTTTAAAACTTGATTGTTTTTTGACTTCTTTCAAGATGGTGTCTTCGCATAGTTTGACGTCTTCGATCTGTCCACAGTTCTCGCAAACTAGGTGGTGGTGATGTTCACAATTCGAAAGTTCATAACAGCCTTCTCTGCTACCTAAATTTATTTCCTTTACAATTTTAAGCTCAATTAGACCGGTAAGAATACGATAAATAGTCACCTTATCGATTGAGCTATTTTTTGATTTTATAGAATTGAATATTTGAAGGACGGTTTGTGGTTTCTTATGCAACGCTTTCAACACCTCTTTTTTTTGCATCGTTAAACGCTGACCTTTCTTTTTTATTAAATTGATTATTGCATCCATGTACCTATATTATTGCAAATCATTTGCAATAAGTCAAGGAGAGGTGGTTGAAAGTATCTCTTCTTTATTTTCACTTATCACCAATGCTTGGTCGTTTCTGAGGGGCAGTGCGTCGAATCCTTTTGCTATCCATCTATCCATTATTGTTTGAAATTTTGCTTTATATTTCTCCTCTCCGTAATGGGGATAAATAAGCTTGTCTGTAAGTCCCATCCCTTTATATGAGGTGAGATGTGTGATACTTCTATCGTCAAAATCTTCTACATATTCTATGGTTGAGCACACAAGCGCGGAACCAGCACTTGAACCTATATACACAACTCCCCTTTCAATAAGCTTTTTCACAACTTCTAAAAAGCCGCTCTCTTGGGCTTTTTCAAGAAGATAATAGGTGTTTCCTCCACTTACAAATATAGCATCGACACTTTTTAAGGCATCATATAATTGCTCTTTTGTTTTATTCTTTATATCGACATCGATCATCTGAAATCCCATGAGTTTCAGCTTCATCTTATCCCCATAGAACCATGGTTTAATCTTATATGGGTCGGCTGCAGTTGGAATGAATGCAAGTCTCAACTTATTTGGTTTTTTTGGCAAGTATGGGAGTAGAAGATCTGAGACAAATGCAAAATACGACGCGAGAAACAAAGTTTTCATGGTTTTACTATTTTGAAATAGTCAAAAATATCAAGAATGCCGTTTTCATCGACCGACTTCCCTACAAAAGAGTGTTTTTCTCCTTTTGACTTAACCAATTTTTTTAGCTCCTCACTTGCATTCCCCATCGCACCACCAAATCCACATGATTCTATAAACTGCCAATCACTAGTGCTGTCCCCTATCCCAAGCATTTCCTCTGGTTTGATCCCAATACTGTTTGTTATCTCAAGTGCTGCTTGTTTCTTTGATATATCTTTTGCAGTGATTATTCCAAATTGATGAGGAAGAGCAATGGGATGAATCCCCCAACTTAATGTTAAATCACCTTTAAAGGGTTCAAACAATTCAGTTAATCTTTGCTTGTCATTCTCATCTTTTGCGATTGGCATTATTTTGGTAACATTTTGTTTTTCTGATTCCTCAGCAAGTGATTGGACAATTTGAGGAGCTCTTTGAAGGACGTGTTCATGAGTAGTAGTTAATTCTTTTTTTTGATTTTCTTGTATAAAATAGTCGGTAATTGTATAGAACTCTGTATAGACACCATTGTCTATGTAATGCTCGATAACTTCTTTGCATAATTCTTTGTTAATGAAGTATTTTTTGAGAATAATATTATCAATTAGGTCAATGACTACTCCTCCCCCATCTGTAATATGAAGATTGTTTAGGTGGGCGTCATCAATGATTTTTTTTATAGAGTAGTTTGGCTTTGCTGTGCATAAACTAACCGAGATTCCTTTCAGTTTTATTTTTTTTAATCTTTCCATTACATCTGGATGCGGATAGGGCGAGTTGTAGCCAATTTTTTCTCCAACTATGACTCCATCAACATCAAGAATGATTCCTTTAATCATATTCATTTAATTATTTTTTTATCAACCAATCCGCCAATATAGGATGCTTCATAAACCGTATTGCCACTCATGCTAATTGTTTCCTTTCCAGAGAACTTTTCTATTGTTCCGCTCCATACATTATGATACTCAAACTTCCCTTCTTTCATTTCTTCTGGTCCTCTAAATGGCGCCTCTGGTGGCATCTGTCTTAACGCTTTTTGCAGAATCGGATAGATTGTTTCAGGAGGCACACCAATTTCAATAAATCCATAATAAACCATTATCCATACAGGACTATCCTTATGAAGGATAACTACTCGTCCGCCATATGGCTCTCCTCCAAAAAAATTGTCGTGAAATCTCCATCCTTCTTTTTCATACAAAATGGTCGTAGACCCATCTTTTTCTTTATTGTTTAAAGATTCATCGCCAGTAGAATATGTATGTTTATTCGCATCAACGAGAAATGCACGAAGTTCTTCTAAATTCATTCTTCAATTGTAACAAATATGGTTAAATTCCAAGCATTATACGCATCCAATGGTCTATTTTGTTATAATCGAGGTACCAATTCAAATCTTCTTTTTTACAACAAGGGGTTTTAACTCCATAGTATGGACCATTTTCTAAAGCGTCTGTGTTAAAGCGGAAAAGGAGCCCTTGGTAATTTAAATTAGTTTTTTCTATATCTGGACGAGCCTTGATCTTTTGAGAAATAATCAGTGGGTTGTATTCCTCCCCAACTTTCCATACATCTACCGGCCCAACCGATAGCCAGTGGTTGAATACTCCTATATTTATTGAGTTTATACTGTTGGTTAAAAGATATGTATGACCGATAACCTGTGAATCCAAGATATCAATAAGATTGATAAACCCGCTGTATCCATAAAATAAATCCAGACATATTTTTATGAATATTCGAGGATCTTGAAGCTTGCATTTTGAATCCAGAAAGAATGTAAGAACAAAACGAGAATCGTCGTCGGTTGAGTTCCATATATATTCAACAATTAGTGTTTTGAAAGGTTCTTTAGATAAATACGCGTTAATGGCTGAATCTTGAGGTTGTCCCTTTGTTAATGGGATAATCCACGCTTCTTCATATTTCCTATCCTTTGCAAATTGGAGGATGTCTGGTTTGGTTGTAATTATTGTTGCAAGTTTATCTTTGAGAGGATACATAGTATTATTATACTATGACAAAAACCATCGTTATTTCTGTCCTCTCAACCCTTCTTGTTATTGGCCTTATCGGCGGCGCATTTTACCTTGGTAAACAGTCCTCTTCCCCAATTAAACAAGGATCTAATCCCACCTCTTCAGTAAGTACAGCCACTATTCCTGTTCAAGTAAAAAAGGATGATGTCGCTCCTCTTTTTACCGGTAAGGTAAAAAAAATATCAAATGATCTGGGACTGTTCAAAATCACCGATGTTGATAAAGAAAATGGCGTCCCAGAAAGCATCGTCTATTATGAAGCTGGTACATTTGCGCGAGGTGATCTGAATGGGTTTACCAGAATCCTTGCAATTCGTCCATCAGAAGGACCAGGACCAAGCATTCAATTTATCCTGGCCACAAAGGACTACAAATCCTATGTCCTAGATGACCCAACAAATAAAACGACAAATTATCCTGAAGACGATTGGGATAACCCCTATATGTATTTAGATAAAAGTAAAATCAGTAGAACACTCGCATTTGATTCAGATCATGCTCCAACCGTTTCACTTGCAAAACCATTTGCCCTTATCAGAAGAGATTCCGTTCTTCTCGAAAATAAAAAGGTTGGGACTAAGGATAAAAATGGCAATGATATATATATAGAAGCGCCTATAACGGAGTACGAGTCATCACTCTTACTCTCTTCTTTTGGAAATAGTTCTTCATTTTATGCAATGGGCACTGATTGGGGAACTGGAGAAGGATATAATCCAAAAGAGAAAAAAATCCTTGAGTTGAGAAAAAAATATCTTCACATGACAACTCTCGTTCATATTCCAGATTCAACCGGACTTACCTACTCCTATATCTTAACAACTCAAGATGATGTCGATTCATATATAAAAAAATTGGCAGCATTTGAACCAAACTTGATTGCATTTAAAAAACAGGTTTCGTTATATAATCAAAAAAAACTTCCGGAATATCCATCTTCACCAAAATACGTTCCGTTTCCTGGAATGAAGGTGGCAAAATCAACCATCAACTTATCTGGTGATTTTTATAATACGTATGAGTCAGCATTTCCAGGTGCATGTGGTGGAAATACTGATACATTTATTGTTGATTCAATTACTGATAGTGATTTGGAGCCCGTCATCTCTTCATCCATTGTCCCATTATTCGTTCTGAAAGATAATAAGCACCCTATATATGAAATTGCATATGATGCAAAAGTTGGGTCTGATGAGACCAACTTCAAGTTGGCAAATGATGGAAAACCAATGCCAACGTTTGAAGCCTATGTTGCAAAACATCCACTTCTATTCTTTAAAGACGCATGGAATAGGTGGGGTGTAATGGGAGAGTATGATATTCAGCTTATGGGAGGGTGTGGTAAACCAGTTGTCTATTTGTATACAGAAAAACCAACTGCCGTTCACCTATCGTTCACCGCACCAATTTCTTTAGATATAAATATTCCCTCCTACAAGAATGGATGGTTTGTCGAAGCGCAGCCAAATGGGACTCTTACAGATTTGCAACCGCAACATACGGACTGCAACCTAATTGACTCAACAAAGTTTGGATCAGAATACGCGCTAAATGCATGTAAGAATAATTCATATCCATATATCTATTGGTCTGGAAAAAGTCTCACTCAATCCTATCCAACAATTGATGGAGGATGGATCATCTCAAAAAATCAGATAGGCTCATTTCTGAATGAGAAACTGACTCAAATGGGTCTGAATAAAAATGAAATTCATGATATGGCCGAGTACTGGGTTCCAAAAATGATGGAAAAGAATATGTCATATTATCGGATAAGTTTCATCCAAACACATGATATGAATGAGTTTATACCCATGGATATAAATCCAAGACCTGATTCAATCCTTCGTGTGTTCTTGGATTATAAAGCGCTTGAATCAAAACCAACCAAAGAATTAAAACCACAAAACTTAGTGAAATTTAATAGAAAAGGATTTACATTGGTTGAATGGGGCGGACTTAAATAGATTATCTATTTATCCTTTCCGAATCCAGATCTCAAAGCTATTCTCCTTATCGAGAAGACGGTAATTGTCGTTTATATATTTTTGTAGGGATGTAAAAGATGCATATTCTTTGTCCCTTGGTATGGGATAAATAACAACTTCAGGTTTTGACTGTTGTACTTCTTTAGTAAATCGTTCATCAATTCTAGGAAAGAATGGATGAAAATATGGATAAAGGACAATAGACATTGTTACTGGAGGCAACTGGTCTGAGAGAATGTATAACTCAGGCATATTCCCAAATACGAACAATCGTTTTCCTTTTAATTTATGTTTATCGATTACTGAAAGTATCGACTTGTTAATAGGCGTATATATTGGTGAACTGTATATGCTTTTTGAATAAAAATGCAAGTATTCGTGTTTAATGCTTCGACCCAAAAATATTATAAAACAAGAAAGAAACGCTATTACTCCTATTCGAATAAATTTTTTACTTTGATTAACCACGATGGATGCGAATATACAAATAAATGCGATAAGTGGCACAAAATGTACTCGGTCATATAGAACAATAACGAATATGAGAGATGTAAGGACGTATAAAATATAGATAAGGTTTATGCGTAGCTTGCTATTTAGGATAGATATAATAATAAGAAATATGAATAATGCCAAAAGGAGTGAATAGAAGAATAAGTCTCCTGAAGATATCGTTGGCAGCAAAAATCTCATTGGGAGGCTTGAGTTAAACAGGAATAGATATGTATGTAGTTGACTCACTCCATTCAAGAAAAAAAATAAAATATAGACAAAACCCCATCCTATCGCTAGAGGCATAACTAGTAGAATTGGAGAATATATTGTTATGAGAGGTAACAATATCACTATCGAATTGGGTTTAATGAATGTTGCAAATAACAAAAATATGCCAATCAATAGTTCTTTGTGTTTTAAGTGCTTGATTGTTGTCGTCAAAACGATTAGTAGATAAAAAGTAGTGACACTTGTCTCAAACCAAAATGAATTATCAGTTATGTAATAATTCAAGAGAGTGAATAGAATTCCACAAAGCACAAAGCCAAAAATATTAGTGATTCTCTTTAATATTGTAAGAACAAGAGCAAGATTTATAGCTTGATTTATATAGAACAATACGGTCATCAAGAAGAGGGATTTATCGTGAGCAAGAGGTGCGAATAAATAATATAACAAAAATCCATGATGATCAAAAAAATCACGATATGGAAGAAGGCCTTTGCTAACAAGCCATGGATAATGATACAGCTCTGCACATATTTTTACCTGGTGAAGACCAATCAAGAAGAACTGAACTAAGAACAAGATAATGCTTGTAATCAGGTATATCATATGCTCCCAATTATTTTTTCTGACAATACTAGGGCTTCTTCCATAACTTTATCGGCATTCGAATAATTAAAAGCCCCAGTCCTTCCTACTATATGAAAGTTTTTCATCTCACCAAAGTGATTCTTTATCTTTATAAGGTTTTGTTTATATTGAAGATCGTATATTGGATATGCGAATGGAACGCGGGAGATAAAACCACCCATAAATTCTTTTTTTTCTATTTGCCCAACTTTAATCATATCTTGCACGACTCTTTCTATTAATTCCTTATCCTTTTTTACCCAAGTCTCATCCCCCTCTGCACAAGTAATGTTTGCGCTCAATGATGTTTTTCCAATAGGAACCATTTTTTTACTCCAATTGCGAAATTCGACTAGATAGTTAAATATTATGTCTTTATCTGGGAAGTATACCCATGATGCATTATTCACGCTTTTTTTGTTCAATAGAATGTTCACTACTAATACGTTGAGATATTTTAATTTAGCAACTGTGGCAGATATTTCGGGAGGAATTTTTTGAATGAAAAGTTTACATAATAAGGGTAATGGAATTGAGGATATGACCGTATCTCCAATCAAAGTATTCTCTCCTTCTCTGCTAGAATATGTCACAGAATAAAGGTTATTGATTCTTTCAATCTTTGTCACAGTCGTGTTTGTCATCACTACCCCCTTTAGCCGATTAATCTCACGTGCCATCTGCTTGGGAAAATAACCAATACCCTTGTCACAATAATAGAAAAAATCCGTATCTGGGTCACTCCCTGAATAAACTTTTTTGTAATGAGAAGGAAAGATTGCTGCCAGCAGGAAATCTTTAAGTTTGAAATTTCCAACTCTTGTTGAGGCCCAATCAGATGAAAGCTGGTCAGCAGGTCGTTTCCAAATCTTCTCCGCATATTTTTCGTTTAGGTTGTAGGAAAGTGTTTTCCCAAAGTAACCACGCGTCCAGTCAGCAAATGATTTTTTTGGTGATGAATACACCAGATTTACCATAAATGTCACAAAGAATTCAAGCGATGCCTTGAGTAATAGTAACTTCGGCATAGCCTGGACAAGTTCTATTACCCTTGGAGGATATTGGAGAAATTTCCCCCAATGAAGAATATATGTCAATTTTTTTCGTCGGACCAGGTGTGGTCCAACCATCTTTTTGAAGCGATCGATGACTTCCTTCTTATCACTATTGAATCTATGAGCTGAATAATCAAATAGGAATTTCTTGTATGATACTGTCTTTGAAAGTCCTCCAACAACGGTGTCTTTTTCAAGTATTGTTACCTTTATCCCCGCTTGGGACAATCTCCATCCTGCAGTTAATCCTGCTATCCCAGCGCCAAGTATTATGACGTGTTTCTTTTGTTGGCTCATGTAAGTAGTGGTAAATATTTCCGAAGAGACTCTTTCCAATGAGGGAGATTTTTGTCTGAAATTAGCCCTTCCATATGGGGGCGTGGAGCAACTTCGTGAAAATAGCCAAGTTCTACAGGATTGATTCTTGTTTTTTTTCCTCGAATCGAGATGAGCTCCTGTACAATATCTAATCTTGAGGCAATACCTTTATTCACAATGTGAAAAGTCCCCTCTCCTCCATGATCGATAAGCTTAATCAACTCTTTCGATAAATCGAACGTGAAAGTCGGGGAGCCAACGACGTTGGAAACGACATTCAAAACCTCTACGTTTTTATCCAGTTGTGATAATATTTTTGATACAAACTTCTTACCATTCACCCCTCCTCCAATAATCCAACCCGCCCGGACAATGACATGATGCGGTACTTTGCGAACCTCATTTTCCGCTTTCATCTTAGATCTTCCATATTCATTTATTGGGTGTCTTCTGTCGGTAGTTGCATATGGCATTTTTCTTGTGCCAGGAAAAACAGCTCCTGTTGAAATGAAAAACAGTTTTATATTTTCTTTCTTGCAGATTTTTGCAATATTCTTTGTGGCCAAATAATTAACCTCAAGTGCTTCTTTTGGATGCAACTCACAGTAATCGACATCGGTAAGTGCGGCAAGATGCAAAATAACGTCTGGACGAAATGACTTTATTGCTTTATTCACTTCTGAATAGTTGGTAATATCCAAAGGATCTAAATCTTTTGTTTTTTGTGTATGTGAATAAAGCGCGATAGTATGTTTACCTTTATGAAGCTCATTTATCATACTGTCACCCAACATCCCTCCAGCGCCAGTGATTAGTATATTCATCAACAGATATTATACAAGATGTAAGCTTATATCTTTCTAATCGAAAAGGCCCATTTTTCAAATAAATTATTCTGTGATTATTAGCGTTTTTGACCCAAATAGTAAACTCCGTTTGCTAATTTATAGGCATTTTTTTTATTTTTTGTGAATATATCTAAATACTTAAGGGGGTAAAGTATTGATGCTGCGACAAACATGAATATTTTTCTGACATATTTATTATCCGTCACATCTTCTATTAGATTCAGAATAAGTATCAAGATCGTGGAAACAGGGCCATTGGTAACCCCACTCTCAATCTTTTTAAAGATTCTAAATAGATAGTCATGACCAATAAGAGTAAAGTTTTGAAAATGATTGGGATATCCATGAAAATGTTGGAGAAATGGAGTTTCGGAGTAAATATACCCGCCTTTCTTTAGGACGCGATAGATTTCATTCACTACTTTACGCGGATCTTGAACATGCTCAAGTACCGCCGCAATCATGACTCCATCCATCGAGTTGGATTTGAAAGGCAAATTATGGGCATCCCCCACAACTTCAACATTTGGAAATAAATCTATATTGAGATTAAGTACATTTGAATCTTCTCTTCTCGGTCCTCCTCCAATGTTTAAAACTATATACTTTTGATTCTCATCATGGGTAAATACTTTATGTAGTCTTTTTCGTTCTACAAAATCATATGTTAAATCTGGGATCTTAAAAATAGCTTTAAGACGTCTTATGAGTGTTTTTTTTCCTGAGTACTCCTTTGTCATTTGTCTACCCAATTGGGAATTCATTTGGGGATTCAATAACTTTTTTGATTGATTCGAAAGAAGGATGGGGGTACCGCCAATGATCCTAAATCCTGTTTGACAGAGGTTACAGGTAATGCTCTTCGTGCTTTGATATTCCAAGGAGTTCTCCGATTTACACTCGGGGCATCTGATTTTTTCATACAGCTTTAACTTTAGAACGGACGAAACATCGCAATTCATTGCGATTATTATACTATTTGGGCAACTTGGGGCAAGGTTAGAATTTACACCTTAATTCTAACGAGGTAAAACTCACTATCAATCTCTCCCTCTGCTTCAAATTTATGAGCTGAGTTTGCGGGGATAATAATAACGTCTTCCGCCTTATATTCAACAACTTCATCCATCCAGAAGAACTTTCCATGTCCTTTTAATACAATTCCCAACTCATCATATTCTTCATGCCTATGCCAGTCCCATTTACTACCTGATTTAAGAGTCCCCTTTGTTAATGCATCAATATTGTTTGTAATTAGATCATCTTTTGTTGCGAGTGTTTGCCGCGACCCAGGAGTATTATGGATTCCTTCAAATGGTACTTGAGATATATTAAATATCTTAAATTTTTTAGTCATAAAAAATTATATCAAAGTAAAAATATTAGAAAGCTTGGCCGATCGCCCAAATCTTGGATAACTCAATCCTTATAGTTCCTTAATAATAGTCTTGGTTGTCCATCACCATAATAATTTTCCTTTAATCCATATATTTCAAATCCAAGTTTTAAATATAGTATGATCGCTGGAGTATTTCTTGGATGGGTTACAAGATGTACCTTGCGATTTTTCAGTTTTACCAATATTTGATTTAGTAGTAATTTTCCAATCCCCTTTTTTTGATATTCTGGTATGACTGCGAGAGAAATAATTTCAACTGAATCTTGTTTATCTTCATATGCAATAAAGCCAACAATTTTCGTTCCCTCATACGCGACATTGATTTCAGAATTCTGCAGATAATCTACTTCCTCTTTTATCGATCTTGCTTTCAAATCAAAATCCCTATTAAATGCAGCATTATCAATATAAAATAAATCTTTCCCTATTTCTTTGAGGTTTGCTTTTCGAATAATCATGTTGATTAATTATAGTCTTATTCACCAAGATGAAGGGGGCAAAGTTGGGACTTTTTATTCTACTTTTTTATAGAAATACTTATCCCAAATTTTCTTGAAGAAAGGCAACGACAATGTTGATAAATAGAAACCAAGTGATGGAATGATTGCATTTAGCCAAGGATCGGTATTTAAGACAAATTTCATATAAATTCCTATCGTCAGATATGTAAAAAGTATTAAAAGTAACCGTCTTAATATTGAAGTTTCCCATGCTTTATCTTTTTCTACTTTTTTATTTCTCTTCTCAATTTCCAGTATGCGTTTTTTCAGTTTTTCGTATTTATCCATTTGAATATTATATCAAGCAACAAAATAAACTTTTGCGGAGCACTCAAGTCAGTAATACTTAGTCCTTATAGCATCTTCTCTGAATTTCAAACTTTAATTTTTAATCTACCAACTAACTTTAATATGAATATATATAAGAGTCATCGCTAACAAATATATTAAAAATGATGGAATAATTATTTTTGCTGGTGGAATATAATCAAGATAACCAAAATCATTAGGTTTCTCATAACCAAAAGACTTTTTTCTATAAAAATAATAATTTGTTTAGAGAAGATAAATAAAGCGGAATAAAAATAGAGGATAGAAAATATACAAATAAGTATATTTCTTTTTTCAAGAATTTTAGTTTTCATATGCGCAGAGCATGGGGTAAAGTTGGAACATATTTTATACAAAATTAATTTATTATTTTAAATTTGTTTCCAAATAATCCAAAACAGCTTGCTTTGCTTCTGCTGCCAATCCGTAAGACTCAACCAATGCAATTAAGATCAATTTTCTATCCTCAATTGCTGCACCTGCAGTACTTTTTAACGTGGCAAGAAAAGCTGGAAAGGATGCTCTTAAATGAGGAGCTAGTATTTTTAAATCTGGTCTTCTTGTTATTTCTCCCATTCGTTTTGCAACTTCTGTTCTTATCACATCGACATCAAGTCTTCCAAATCTTAAATCTCTAATGAATGCTAACTTTTTCTCTCTATCAACAAATTGAATATTTGATTTTTGAAGATCTTTCGGTTTAATAGATGCGATTTCTTCATCTAATTGTTTTAAGTATTCATTTTGCGAAAGATTCTCAGTATTTGCTCCAATTCTACTTATAATTTGTTCTTGAAATATATCGAGTGTCGAAGGTGACCATACTTTTATTTCACCTGCATGAGCTGCTACATATTCTGGTATAAACTCTGATGGCAATCTTCCCTTAGGGTCTACTAGAAATCGTTCTAAATGATCAACATCTCTCGGATTAAAATCTCCACTTTGAATATCTTCACTAGTTCTGGTCAAAATACCCTCTCTAAATTGTTCTCGTATGTCATTATTTGTTGAATAATATAGTGCTTCTTTTATATTAGACCATGGTCCATCTGGTTTTCCTGGAGGATTTAATTCATTTAACTCTGGATGTTGGACAACAAAATCACCTATACCTCTAATTGTTACAGCATATTGCTCGATATTCATTAAGAGAGATGTTTTTGCTAAACTCGCTATGGCTTGAAATGTTTTCTCATCAGTTATTTCGTCTACATGCGCCTCTAAATAAGCTGTATATGCATCACCTAATTTGACAAGTTCAGAAGTTCGAGTATTAAAAGGGTGTTGCTCAGCACCTTTGCTCTGCTCTTGATTGACTGACCCTACTATTTTACTAAGATTTTTTAATCTGCCTATTATTTTATTTTTATTATCTTTTGGTCCTTCAGATTGTAATATAGGAGAAGCGTCTTGCTTTCTTGGCTCAGAAACTGGTTGTTCTGCGGGTGGAAGTCCAGACATATTACCAGATTATACTAAAAAAAGCTGGGCGGAATAGCTTGGTCTGGGACGTTCCAGTCCTTGTAGTTCCAGCCTTGCTCTGTGGTACAGAGCACTTATAGTCGAGTTT
>JAVHSH010000033.1:0-28606 GCA_036172095.1 Patescibacteria group bacterium | reverse complement strand
CATCCTCCCAGATCAGCTACCCGTCATAGGCTTGGTAGGCTATTACTCTACCAACAACCTGATAGGATACAGGCTCATCCCTTAGCAACCGGTAAAGGCTTTTAATCTCGCAGAGCGAGATACTATGGAAAATTACCCCCGATTTCTCGGAGCTATGTTCCACTAAGGGGCAGATTCCTATATATTACTCAGCCGTCCGCCGCTCTTCTTCAACCTTGCGGTCAAAGAAGCGCTCGACTTGCATATCTCAGGCACACCGCTAGCATTCATCCTGAGCCAGGATCAAACTCTTAAAAAAAACTGATTGGACCCTACGATCTACGATCGAGGTTCCTAACCCGTTTTCTGCACCAAAACAACGACTTTTCAAAGAGCAAAATTCAAAAGAAGCAAGATTTATTCTACCCTGCCCACTAAGAATTGTCAAGCGATATTAATTTGTGCTGCTTTCACATGTTCCGGAGAGTCTGCAATTTTCAGTAAACCATATATAGTAGCCTCAGATGAATGCTCGGAGACATGGACATCAACTTTCAATGCTTCGCCGATGAATTCGCTAAATCCTGGGATGAGTGCGGCTTTTCCTGTTAACAATATTCCTTCCTGATAGATATCATTCACTATTTCAGGTGCTGCAATTTCAAGAAGCTCCTTAATCGTGTCTATTATTAGTGAAAATGTGGGGGTAAGTGCCTCGCGCAGCTCTCCAGATTTTATCTTCACTGATTTCGGGAGACCATTTTCGAGCGATTTACCTCGAACTAGCTCTGTTTTTTCGATATTCGTGAAATTGAGGCATGAAATTTTCAACTTTTCACAGGTTGCTTCTCCCAGGATAACACCATGTTTCAAATGAATATAGCTTGCGATAACCTTATCCATATAATCTCCCGCTTGTTTAAGCGAACGATAGAGGACGATTCCGCCACCACTTATTATGCTCATTTCAATAAGGCCGGCCCCGATATCTATGACCAAATGAGGTTTGTGAAAAAAAACATTATAACCAGCGCCAGATGCTGATGCCAAAGGTTTCTTAATGAGTGATACAGAACTACATCCTGCCTTTAAGAGAGCTTCCTCAACAGCTTTTTGTTCAATCTCAGTTGATGTAGATGGAACTGCCGTTACTGCATGTATAGGCGGTTTAATAAATGAACTCCTTACATAAGGCAAAATGGATTTTTCGATGTAATATCGGATAAGCTCTACTTCAGTATCAAAATCTGAAACGATGCCGTTAACTATTGGCTTGATGATGTTGAGGAACTCCGGTGTTTTTCCGATAATTTGTTTTGCATCTGTTCCAAAAAACAAATATTCTCTCACAGGTTGCGTTCGATACGCAGCGCATGTTGGCTCCCTCAGAATAACACCCTTACCTTTTAATCCTATTTTGGTTGTATGTGTTCCTAAATCAAAAGCCACAACGAGAGGTGTAAATGGGGATATATTCCTGATGAATTTTTGTATAGAATGTAGCATATGAAACAATCGTTTTACACAACAGCAATCAAATATTGTTATTATATCCTTTTTTTTGTCACGCCGTTCGTTGTTTTCCCTTTCAACTCAGAACTGTTTGAGTTCAATAAGATGCTTTTCATTTATGCCATCAGCGTATTTATACTTGGATTTTGGATGCTTCGCTCAATGCAAGAAGGCAAACTATCAATCCGCTCAACGCCTTTAGATATCCCAATAGGAATATATGTACTTTCCCAAGTGGCAAGCACTCTATTTTCAATGGATCAACACACTTCGGTATATGGATACTATGGAAGATTCAATGGGGGGCTATTAAGTACAGTAACATACATATTCCTGTTCTATGCATTCGTTTCAAATATACGGACACAGGGAATTGAGACTATAAGGACAATCTTTAAGATATCTGCCCTCTCATCCATACTGGTTGTATTGTGGGGGTTACCGGGAACATTTGGTCACGATTTATCATGTCTATTATTTACGAGCAAATTTGACAATACCTGCTGGACTGCCCAGTTTCGTCCAGCTGAACGCATGTTCTCTCTTTTAGGTCAACCAAACTGGCTTGGCGCCTATCTTGCGATAACGATATTCGGATCCTTATATATATTCCTTACAGCGAAAAAATCGAGGACTGAGCTATTTCTTTCTACATTTAGTATTCTTTTTTCTTTTGGAGGACTACTGCTGAGCAGATCACGTTCAGCGCTTGGTTCGATTGTACCTGGTGTTATTTTGTTCATTGCTTTGTATATATGGACTGTCATGGAGAAGAAAATTGATTTTAATGTGCCAAAAAAAGCACTTATAGCCATAGGCATCGGTGCAACCATATTGATATTATTCATCAGAACAGGGATACCGAAAGTAGACTCGATCCTTACATTGTCTTTTCTCAAGAGGAATGTAGCTCCGATAGTAATACAACAGGAGCCTGCAAAACAACCATCTGATGGGGGTATAACCGACTCACTTGATATACGTAAAATTGTATGGGAGGGTGCCGTTCGGTTAGGGATGGAGTACCCACTGTTCGGGACAGGTGTAGAAACGTTTGGGTATGCATATTATTCAGTCAGACCTGTTTCTCATAATTTGACCTCAGAGTGGGACTATCTCTACAATAAAGCACATAATGAATATCTTAATCTATTCGCGACGACTGGTTGGTTTGGACTGCTGTCCTTTGTTCTGCTCTGCGGTATCTTTTTGATAAAAATTGTAATTCGATTAATTCAATCATTAAAAAAACAAGAGTTGTATGACTCAACTGTCCTGATAGTAGCTGTCTTAAGTATATTCAGTAGTATATTTGTTACGAATTTCTTTGGATTCTCGATAACCGTCATTAATTTGTATTGGTATCTTTTATTCATTATTGGAGCACTTCTTTTGTTGCCTGAACAAAAAGCTGTCTCGCTTCAAAGAAAGTCACCATCTCTCGCTCAAACGGGAATAGTGTTGTTCCTCGTATTATGGCTTCTTAATTCACTTGTCTCCTATTGGCTTGCTGATTATAAGTATGCCCAGTCGGATATGGCTTTGAGGAATAATAATAGCGCCGCATCAGTTACACTGCTTCAGGAAGCCATTGTCCTGCGCGGTGAGCATGTGTATAGGGATAAACTGTCTTATGCGCTTGCGCAGTATGCTTCAGTACTTGCCTATCAAAAGAAAAACGATGAAATGAAACAGGTGATTGACTTGGCTGAAAAATTAAATCTCCAGTCGATTCAAGACTCTTCGCAGAACGTGCTCTATTGGAAAACGCGCGTCAAAAATCAATTTTTATTCTACCAAGCAAATCTTGATAAAAAATTTCTCTTCACAGGACTGTCTGCACTCGATGAGTTGTATAAATTGGCACCAACGGACCCAAAGGTCCCCTATTTCTCGGCAACCTACTATTCCCTCCTATCAGATGATGAAAAAAATACCACACAGAAATCTCTTTATCAAAAGAAATCACTTGAAGCTGTCGATAAAGCCATTTCTTTAAAGAAGAATTATGGTGATGCGTATTATCTGAAAGTGCAACTATTGAAAAAGTATGGCATGCGAGAAGAAGCCCGTTCTGTAATGAAATACTATATTATGGAATTTGCACCGGACAATTCAGGACTCATCAAAGAAATGGAGCAAATATAAAAGTTAATACCTATTAATTTGAGGTGAGTCGTTCTGCATTTGAACTTGATACATAGTATCTGCATGGTATAGGTACACCGGATATGTTACAGTCAGTATTCGTCGTAAAGCCATTTAAACTTATGTTAGGATCTTGATCGGCAGTGTTTTCAATGTGAGAATATAGATAATAATATGTAGATGGCCCAACAGGACTAGCTGTTGGCTCTGGCTCATACACATACTTATAGCTTGCTGGTACGGGATCGGTTCCCACCTTCATCATATAGACCGTGTCACTTGTCAGACAGACATAGTTTGTACAAAGCTTGCGATTGAAAATATCCGTAAATGTAGGATAGGTGTGATGATCTTCATAGTAGTTTTCAAGCGCTTTCTGTAATTGGCTCAGGTCGCTCTTTCGTTGGGAATCCCTACCTCTTTTCAATGTATTGTTGAAGTTTGAAAGCATGACCAAAGCAAGAATAGAAAGCAATGTCATCACCAAGATGAGTTCAATCAAAGTAAAACTCTTTTTATTCATATCTTTCAGTATAACAAAAAACCCCGCCTTTAAAAGGGGCGGGGTTTAGTTTCAAAGTAAAGAGTTACTGTTGTGCACACCAGTAACAATCAAGACCAGAACCATTTTGACCTGTTGTTGGATCACATGCTGTTAGTGTTTCTGTCATTGCTGTGTCTGATGCAGGCGTAGCGATGACATACTTAGTATTTGCATCTGATCTGAACGATTTTGCTGTTGGCTTGTAACAGACATAAAACTTTTGGATACTATCTGTATATTCTCCAACAATAAAGATTTTATCAAGTTGATCGCCAGCTAATGTAAAGAAGTCAGCTTTCAACTCTCCAGTTTGGATTACTTTATCAAGTGCAACCTGACCAACTGTCGTTATCTGTGTAGGAGTTCCATCTGATTTGCCTATTGCATCCCATAAAATAGGAGCATTCAAGACGAATGGAAACGCGCCTGATTTGACTGATGCATATCGTGTGAAAGAACCTGAAATTTCTGAAACGGTGTTTCTTACTCCTGTGTCAGTTCCTTTCTTGATTTGTTCAAGTGGATCAAGTGCAGCTAGAAGGGCAACCGCAAGTGCGCCCAACAGTGCTATAACTATTAACAACTCAATAAGGGTAAAACCTTTCTTAATTTTATTCATATGATATCACTATACGAGTTTTTTTATATCTTTGTCAAGAGGTATTTGGCCCTATTTAAAAGCAGTGGTTAGGTTGTAGATTGGAGTAATAACGGAAAGGACTAGAAATCCCACACCGACTCCAAGGACGACGAGAATAAGAGGCTCTATAAGCGTAGTCATCGTCTTGATTGATTCCTCTGATTCCAGGTCAAAATAATGTGAGATACGCATCATGGTATCATCCAGCTTACCAGTTGTTTCTCCCACTGTGATCATTTGAACCAAGATGGGTGGGAATAGATTCTCGTTATTAAAAGCATTACCAAGGGCCACACCTTTCTCGACTTCCTTGAGGATGTTCCTAAACGCATTTCGGTAGAGCGAGTTTCCTGTCGTCTCAATAATAATTGAAAGAGTATCCAAAATGGAAACACCAGAGCCGATGAGGATGGAAAGTGTTCGGGTTGAGTCAACTAATGAGGAAATACTGACAACTTTCCCAAAGATAGGGAGTTTAAGCAAAATAGTATCGAGAGCAAGCTTTCCCTTTTCTGTCTTGAAGTATCTTTGAATAAAGCGAGATGCAACCACTCCAGCAACAATGAGCAAAGGCCAAAATTGCTGTAAAAAATTCGATACAACAATAAGAATTTTTGTCGTGATGGGAAGATCAATGTTGAAGTCTTTATAGAGATTCAAAAGCTTCGGGACGACAAATGTCATCATAATCAACATGATCGCTATCATACCGGTAAAAACGACGACAGGATAGGTCATTGCGCCTTTAATTTTTGACTGAAATTCCCGCTGTTTTTCTAGATTGTCTGCAAGGCGAAGCAAAATGTCGCTTAATTTTCCTGAGGCCTCCCCTGATTTGACAAGAGCAATGTATAAGTTCGGAAAATAATCAGGATATTTCTGGAGTGTTGAAGAAAACGTACTTCCAGACATAATGTCTTTTTGAATATTCTGGATGACAGAAACCATACCCACTTTGGTTGTTTGTTTTTCTAGAATAGAAAAACAGTCAACCAGAGTTAGTCCTGCATTCAACATGATTGCGAGCTGCCTTGTAAAATCTACAATGTCATCAAAGGAGACTTTGTTGAATAGTGAATCAAATTGAGGAAGGAGTGGTTGGGAGGCTTGGACTGTAATAGGCAAATAATCATTTTTTTTCAAATAGGCGACGACCTCCGCTTCAGTTGAGGCTTCGACTTCCTTTGTTATCACCTTATCATTCTTTATTGCTTTGTAGGAGAATTTCATGCGGGCAATAAATGGGTAATAATATCCTTCCTAATCGCAAAATCATGCGCAGTTTGTTTGGAGATATGACCAGCATTGTAGAGTCGTAAGAGGTATTTTTCAAATAAAATCATTCCTTTTTGTTCGCTTGTTTCGATGACGTTATCAAGCAGATGGACTTTTCCGTCACGGATAAGCGGTGCGACAGCTGATTCGTTAAGGAGTATCTCAACAGCCGGGACACGCCCCTCACCTGACGCTGTCGGGAGTAATCGTTGTGCAACAACAGCTAGTAATGAGTTTGCGAGAGAACTTTTTATCTGATTCTGTTGATATGCCGGGAAAACATCGATGATCCTATTAATAGCCTCTGTAGTCGATCCTGTATGGAGTGTTGAAAAAACGAGATGGCCAGTCTCAGCAATAGTCAAAACGGATTGAATCGTTTCATAATCGCGCATTTCTCCGACAAGGACAATATCCGGATCCTCTCTCAAAACAGATTTGAGAGCCTTATTCCATGAGATTGTATCTTGTCCAACCTCACGTTGAGAGATAATAGATCGAGCTGGAGGGTACAAAAACTCGATTGGATCCTCAATAGTTACGATATGGAGCGCGTCTCTGAGGTTAAGCTCATTTATTATTGCTGCCAACGAAGTTGATTTACCTTCTCCAGTTGGCCCTGTAAAAAGGACCAATCCTTGTTTGTGTGCTGCGAAAGTACTGAATACTTCTGGAAGATTAAGTTCTTGGACTGTTTTTATCACAGAGGGTATTATGCGGAATGAGGCTGCTATTGAACCCCTTGATTGGTACATGTTAACTCGGTATCTAACCAGCTCATCGGTATACCCAAAATCAATCTCCTTATTTTCTTCGAAAAGCTGCTGTTGTGCCGCATGAAGGAGCTTCTTTGGTAACGAGTTGCTTTCTTCCTTCGTCAGCAAACCGAACTCCCTTAAATACAGGAGTTTGCCATCTATACGCACAGTTGGAAAATACCCTTCCAATAAATGCAAATCTGACCCCCTCTTTTCCACGACTTTTTTCAGGATTGATCCAATATCGAGCATATGAGACTCTTAAACTTCTGCAACTCTTAATACTTCTTCTATTGTCGTTATTCCCTCCAACACCTTCAGATATCCATCCTGTTTCATGATGATGAGATTCTCTTTTTGGGCTTGTACTTCGATTTCCTTTGCCGAAGATCTATTCAGTATCATCTTGTTAATCGTTGGGGTTATTTTCAATACCTCAAAAATGGCGATGCGTCCTAAATATCCGGTAAAGTTACATTCTTGGCATCCTTTTCCCTTTGCAACCTGAAGCTGAGTCATCAAATCTTGATATTTTGCTGGCAGCGCAGTCCCCAATACAGTCCTGATTTTATCCTGGACTTCCTGTGGTGGCGTATACCACTCTTTACAGGAATCACATACTTTTCTAGCTATACGTTGGGCCAGAGATACATTCAGAACCGATGAAATAAGAAATGGTTCGGCACCTAAATCAATCAAACGTGGAATTGCAGTGGCAGCATCATTCGTATGGAGAGTTGCAAAAACCAAATGACCCGTTAGCGCGGCCTGTATTGCCAGTTGTGTCGTTTCTGTATCTCGGATTTCTCCAACCAATATGATGTTTGGATCTTGTCGAAGGAACGCGCGGAGGCCCGTTGCAAACGTAAGACCAGCCTGAGGATTGATCTGTACCTGATTTATTCCAGGTATTTGATATTCGACTGGGTCTTCTAGCGTTACTATATTTACTGTTTGTTTATTTAGTTTCGTAAGTACAGAATACAGCGTTGTCGTTTTTCCAGATCCAGTTGGACCAGTAACCAGGATAATTCCATATGGTCTTGAAATTGCTTCTTCCAAATCTCTATATTGCACTCCACGTAAACCCAGCTCGGCAAGTGATGGTAGTCCACCTGTTTTTTTCAAAAGTCGCATAACGATTTTTTCTCCATGTACCGTTGGAAGTGTGGATACACGAAGATCTACCTCCTGGTCTCCTGCCTTGAAGCTGAAACGTCCATCTTGAGGTATTCTCCGCTCATCAATTTTCATCTGTGAAAGTATTTTTATACGGGAAACGAGCGAATCATGGATACTTCTTGGAAGTGTTAATTTTTCTTGCAATATACCATCGATTCTATAACGGACACGGGTTTTGTCTTCTTCAGGTTCGATGTGGATATCTGATGATCTTCCGCGAACGGCGAATTCAAGCATTGTATCGACAATTTTTGCGATAGGTGCTTCCTTCACGACTGCCGTTGCGGAGTCGTGTTTGATATTATTTGCATTTGTTTGTCCCACCTCTTCAAGGGCTTCCTTGACCTCTGGGCTCAACCCCTTTGCATAGACTGCATTAATCGCTTTTTCTATATCTGCGGCATACGCTAATGAAAATACTATCCGTTTTCCCGTCTTTCTCTCAAGAAAGTCCAAAAGGCTGATATTCAGTGGGTCGGGGCTTGCCACCAATAAACTTTCAGTCTTTGGATTGAATTCATAGGGAATAATTGTATATCTACGAGCAACCGATTCAGCAATATATGCCAATGCTTGAGGATTCGTGGATATGGTAGATATATCTACATATGGCACATGAAGAAATTCAGCTTGGATTTTGAGGATATCTTCTTTCTTCACGTTTCCTTGTTTGAGAAGATACTCATATATAGGTAAGCTCTGATGAAGCGAGTCTATCTCAAGCTGCTCTGCTTCCAATTCAGAAAGGACTTTGTGTTCGACTAACTTCAATAGAAAAGATTTCGGTGTTATGTACATACCTCTTTTAACTATAATGAGAAATTTGATAGAATGCAATAACGTGATACCGAATATTATCGTAATTACTAATGAAACCCAGATTGAACAAGTTATTTCGTCGCGCAGTGAATTAAGATCAATACCTGAAACACATATCACTCGTATCTTCCCCGAGAAGGAGGAGTTGACAGTTGAACAAATTAAGGAGCTTGGACAAATGACGCGGCTCTCATCAACTCAAGCCTCGTTGATTTCGATAGTGGGGCTTGATTTTTCAAGCGGTGAAGTGCAGAACATGCTTTTGAAAAGTCTTGAGGAATTGACAGATCGATTTGAATTTCTCATATTCGTCTATCATCCCGATAGATTATTGCCAACAATCAAATCGCGCTGCACTCTTATCAATCTGCATAAACCCGCTCCATTGGTTATAAAAAAGAATATCTCTCTGTCTGAGTTTTTTTCTTTCACTACGAACTCAGATATTGCAAGAGAATTGGCAATTCAAAAAATCGATGATTATTTAGCTCATGCAATCTTAAATGATATGAGCACCACAAAACACATTCTCCGCATACGTTCATTAATAGAGAATAATAATGTCGATCCTGCTATGGGGCTTGACAGTATATTGCTTTTTTCGCTTAAACACAGTACGATAAAAGATATACATGAAACGAAGAAATAGCTTTACACTTATTGAACTTCTCGTCGTCATTGCAGTACTTGCTGCACTCGTCGCATTATTGGTTCCAAACTATATGGAAATACGTATGAAAGCACGCGACAACAAAAGAAAAAGTGATCTTAGGAATATCCAAAAGGCTCTTGAGCTCTATAAGGAAGCACAAGTACCTGTCACCTATCCTGCCGCCTTGCCAGCCCCATCGTGCACTGATAATAAACTTGTAGACCCTATCAACCCAGGAATAGTATATATGCAAAAAGTTCCCATGGAGCCGCTTTTTAATTGCTCAAATAATTATTATTATAAACAAAGTCTTTCGGACACATTAAAATACACGCTTTCTGCATGTCTTGAAAATGCAAATGATGCGGAGGCGACTGCATGTCCGGGTGACTTTGCCGCTATTACTTTAATGGGGTGTGGAGCAAGCGGTACAGGTAAGTGTTACAATTTGTCTGAGCCATAAATAAATGAAAAAAGCTTTTACCCTTCTTGAAATGTTGATTGTCTTGGGAATTATTGCGGTTATACTATCTGTCCTTACGGTTTCTTATGCTACAGCGCAGAAAAAGACGCGTGATGCAAAAAGACGAGGAGATTTGAAGGCGGTACAAAATTCATTGGAACAATACTATGCTTCGTGTGATTACTCATATCCAAATGGAGTAAGTCTAAACCCACCAGTGACATGCGCTGCTGCTCCAAACGTAAACTTTCTTCCCACGATGCCAGTTGACCCAAAAACAGGGGTTGCATATACCTATTCATCAGACGGGACAACATTTAGCTTGTGTACAGTTTCTTTGGAATCGGAGGCGGTTACTGGTTATTGTGTTGCAAATCAACAATGAAAAAGGCTTTTACGCTCGTAGAGATATTAGTGGTCGTGACAATTATCGCACTTCTAGCTTCAATTGCGGCGGTTTCTTACTCACAGTTTGTAAAACAGTCGAGAGATACGAGAAGGAAAACCGATTTGGAACAAATACGGGGCGCCATAGAACTGTATAGAAACTTTGATGTAAACAGCGAATATCCCGCTACTATAACATTCGGATCTGGAGATATTGCGGATGGATCAGCGACATATTTAAATAAAGTTCCGAATGACCCTCTTAGCTCAAAGACGTATACTTATTATTATGTGAGAGAAGCTTCAAATAAAGATTACACCCTATGCGTATATCTTGAAGGAAGTGGGACTCCTGTCGGTGGTACATTGTGTGGTCCTTCTCAATGCAATTATTGTATGGGTCCTTATGGCCAAAAATAACAAGAAAAGTTTTACTCTCATAGAAATACTTGTCGTCTCAACGATAACACTTATTTTGTCTGGTGTTTCTTTGGCCATATTCAACGTCTATAAAGACGATAGAGCACTCATGAACCAATCCTCTCATTTTGTACAAGCATTGGATATTGCCCATTCAAAGGCATTAGCAGGAGATACATCCCAATGCACGGATAGTTCTACTGCTTATGTGAACGGTTATGTGGTACAAGTGAACGCAAGCACCATACAGATAATCCCACAATGCGACACTAATCCAACACCAATTGTTCAGAATATCGATCCGCTTTCCATTTTTGTTACCCCCGCATTTAGTGTAAATTTTGATAATCGAGGATATGCTGGACAAACAGTTTGTATTCCTATAAAAAATATTTCAGCGTCTCAGTGCCAGTTTATAAAGATTGATGAAACAGGCTTGGTAACCTTAGGACGATGTACCCAATGCCAGCCGCTTGTTTGTCCATGCCCATGAGAAAATCTTTCTCTTTAATTGAGGTGGTTATATTTATAAGCATTCTTTCTATGTTCCTCATATCTGCCGCTTCAGTGGTAACGGTAACTCTCCAGCAAAATACTTTGCAAATTAACAAATTGAAGGCTCGACATTATACCGATCAGCTTCAGGAGTGGGTTAAAGAAGAGAAAGAGATTGACTGGCTTACATTTGTAACACGCGCAGGCAACACTGTCTATTGTTTTGAAAATGAAGAGCCTTCATGGGGAACAACAGCGACGACAGGCAGCGAATGTCCTCTCCTTCTACCGTTCTATAAAAGATACATAACCTTTACAACAACTGGCTCTGGCGCTAACACTCAAGTACAGGCAGTCATACAAACTGATTGGACTGAAGTGGGTAATTCATATTCGACATCGATTCATGCGTTATTCAGTCAATGGCAATAATGAAAAAAAAATCATTTACTCTGGTTGAATTGTTGGTCTCAGTCTTTATCGTCGCCCTGATACTTCCCCCTGTATTTGCAATCTTTTTTTCGATGATGAGACAGCAGATTGTGTTAATCGCATACTCAGACATGATTAAGCAGGGTGAAAATATTCATGCTAATCTCAAACACTTAATCAGCGATCGTTCTATTTTAATTACTGACTCAGGCTTAACTATGAATGTATGCCCGTTATTAACTACCCCTACACCAACCCCCGCTTCTACTCTTTACGCCCTTGATGCAGAAGGAACACCGATAAAAATATATCAAGAAATTGCCGCACCAAATCGAATAGCATCAGACTCGGCATCAAAAACATATTTTCTTACTTCACCAAGCATTGTTGTTAGTAATCTGAAATTTACCTGTTTTAAAATTAACGACCAAACTCCATCTATCGTTAAGGTTTCATACACGTTAGAGAAAAGCGCATTTTATAAAGATATCTCACTTCAATATTTTTACTCTATTCGTACACGGAGTAGGTAATGATTCATAATTGCATTTTATAGCGTGAGCTGTATATACTGAATATATGTCAGACACATCATTCGCTTTCGATATTGGTGAAAAATTTACTCGTATCGCGGATGCGTCCCTAAAAAACAAGAAACTTGATATATCATCTTTGTCAGAAGAGATTACTGTCTCAAGCTATTTTAATGATGAAACGGAAAAATCGATTGAGCTTCAGGCGGAGGTACTTAATAAGATGGTCCATGACCTCAAGATTAGCAAAAAAAATGTGCATGTTATAATCCCGGACTCATTTTGTTTTGCGCAAGTAATGGAGTTTACAAAACTGAACCAGAAAGAATTACTTTCTGCAGTACGATATCAGGCGGACCAATTCATCCCTCTTCCAATAGAAGAAGTGGTCCTGGATATTGAGGTCGTCAAGGAAAATGCAGTAACACGGAAAAACACAATCCTCGTTGTTGCTTCACCAAAAAAACTTGTGGAGCGTATTGAAAAAACTATAGAAATAGCAGGATTTATACCGGACTCACTGGAGAGTCAGTTAAGCGCCATTACCCGTTATTTTTCTGATTTGTCGTCCTATTCTGAGGCACAACCATCGCTCTATCTTGCAGTCAATTTTGATTTTAGTACGACCAGCATCTATCTTCTTAGCATGCCGGGAGGTGTCCTGTTGGAGCTGCGCATAGTGAAGACAGGCTACGACCTGTTCGTTAAGGAGCTTAAGTTTAATCTTGAGTTACAGGACAATAAGGCAAGCGAGGTACTTGAATTGGTTGGATTCGAAAAAAACGGAACCTATGATTTGGCAAGTTTTGCTGGTCCACTTCTGCGCGATTTGATTAATGAGATTCAGAAGTTTGTGTTGATTTCAAAGGATAAATACAATCTTCCCGTCAAGAAAGTTTTTCTTTGTAATATGGATAACCGAATCCATGCATTCGACAAGAAATTAAGTGAGTTACTCCAACTGCCTGTTGAATCATTATTGATGAGAGACATACTCGTCAACAATCCCATTTCTCAGTCATTTTCGACAAAAATGTCATCGTTTGTTGGAGTAATTAGTGCCAACATTCGATAATACTGTATGAAAACAAGAATTAATCTATTCCGAAGAAAGCCTCAGCAAGACTTCATTAGTATCCATGCGTCGCAAATCAAACGTACGCTTACCAGTGCCGGAGTCGTCCTTTTTCTGCTATTTATATTTTTGATAACGCAGGTTTTGAGACTTAATTCTCAACAACAGGAGCTGCTTAAGAAAAAGGAAACATACCTGAAGTATCTGCTTGATGAAAAAGAAGCAGAAGTGAATGTCCGTTACTTTAAGAGTAAACAGACACAAATGAATACATTTCTTAAAAATGATGCAAACTTCCTTCCCTACTACTCAGTCCTAAAGAAATCGCTGGATGAGGGTCTGGCAAAACCAATACTTGATACTATAGACATCGATAAAGACAGAAAAACGACTTTCATCGTCCGTTTTTCTAGTTATAGTGAAATGGATTTATTCCTTAAATATATTGAAAGTGAGGATTTTTTGAAGAACTTTAGTTCCCTTGCTCTCCAATCGTTTAGTATTAATAAGCAGACAATTAGCGGGAACAGATTTGAGTTGGAGTTAAAAGGAGTATTCAAAGAGTTGAAGTAATCACTATGAAATTTATATCACTCTATAAAATAAAAAGGATATTAACGGATCAATGGTCAATATTTGTTTCATTCGGCGTGATTGTGGTCCTTGTCGGAATAGTTTTTGTTTTCTACTCTCAGTTCAATAGACAAAAAAAAGAGGTAGATTTGCTTCAGGATGAGATAGCGATGCTTGGCGATCGTTTCAATACGCTTAAATACAATAAGACCCTTACCCAAGACCAAATTAAGGACTATAACAAACTGCTGGCAAGCCTTATACCGGAAACGGAAGACTTCTTTTCAATCATCTATGCCCTGGAAGCCATAAGTAATGCCTCAGGATTTAAGATTTCCGACTACTCAATAGACATTACTGCAACAACCAAAGAACGCTTAACCTTAACTGCGAATGGAAAAGGCGACACAAATGCCTTTCTTAAATTCCTTCAAGAATACCAGTTTGCTGGCGGGAGACTCGTAACGACTGACAAAATTGTGTATCGTGGAGAGAAGAATGCGGCAGATACGAAAATAACACTCAATTTTTATAGTAAGCGATTTTCATTCAATGAAACTGTTCGTGTACCACAATTGACAAAGGATGAAATACAACGTCTTCAGGTCATTAAGGACAAGATGCAGTTCCAGTTTAGTTCAGCTGTGTATCAGTCAGTCGATACGTCATATCAACCAAAACAAGATCCATTTTCTAAGACTGAATAGAATCATAACATAAAAATATAATCGATATTATATTGAATACTGGAGAACAGAAAATAATAAGCTTTACTTACTTTTTCTATTTTTGAGGAGTTTTCTCATTCCTTCAGATACTTGCGCTCCCTTTTTGAGCCATTCCTGAAGCTTAGCATCGTCAATGATGAGTGATGGTTCAACATGAGGATTGTATGTGCCGACCTTCGCGATATACGATCCATCTCTCTTCTTTCTCTTATCAAGAACAACGATTCTATATGTTGGATATCCTCTTTTTCCGAACTTCATGAGTCTGATTGTGGCTGCCATACTATTTATCTATTAATAAACTGAAACAAGTAATCAGATATTATAACTATTTTTTTCCAAAAATTCCAATGCATTTTTCGCAGCAAGTTCTTCTGCTTCCTTTTTGGAGTTGCCACGGCCGATTCCTAACTCCCTGTTTTTGTAGGAAACAGAGATGACAAACTCCTTTTTGTGCTCAGGCCCTTCTTCACTTTGGATAGAATAGAGAGGGAGTGATTTATGAGATGCCTGGATAAGCTCTTGGAGTCTGCTTTTTGGGGAAAGATATAACTTATTCTTCACAACATAATCGAGCTTATTTCTGAAGAGGTGATTCAAAATGAAGTTATAGGCAGTATCAAACCCCTGATCGAGAAAAAGCGCTGCGATAAATGATTCGAAGCAGTCTGCCAAAATATTCTTATTTGTTCTTCCCCCATTTGTTTCTTCTCCCTTTGAAAGGTAAATCAATCCACCGAAATGGAGATGTTCAGCCGCCTCTGCCAGGCTTTCTGTTCGCACGACAGCAGCCTTAATATCGGTATACGTCCCCTCATCAAGCTCGGGAAAGTTCCTGAATAGATATATGGAAGTTGCAAGAGATAAAACACTATCTCCAAGAAACTCAAGTTTTTCATTAGAAGGAAGCTCACTATCCTTATGTTCATTCAGATAGGAGCGATGAATAAAAGCATTATGGAGCAATGTCTGATTTTTAAAATCAATGTCTAGTGTCTTTTTAATTTCAGCCTGAATCTGTATCATTGTGAGATGATTTTTCCCAAAACGCCATTAATAAACGTATATGCCTTTTCTCCACCTATTTCCTTTGCAAGCTCAACAGCTTCATTAATGACTGCTTTTGGGGGTTCCAGTGGGTTTATTATGAGTTCATACACCGCAAGCCGAAGCACTGCTAAGTCGGCCTTTGAAATACGATCAATAGGGAATTTAGGAGCATATTTCGTGATTATGGCATCAATTTCTGTCAAACGTGGGATAATCACTTCGAAAAGCTCACTTTTATGGGGTGCAACAAAGGCAGGTTGGCTAAATGAGTAGGCAAATAAATTTTCGACTACTTCTATCCGATTTTTATGCCGGATGTCCATTGCTGTTTATTTATTACAATATTTGCAGATTCTGTGAGGGAGTTTTGTTTTCCCACAGTTTTTACAGATGATAAGAGACGATAGCGTCACATCTTTTGAAGCATTTCGCTTCCCAACTCGTCTGGTTGAGTGTTTACGTTTTGGTAGTGGTGTCATTTCGTTCTATTTTACTAGTCTTTTGCTATTTTGTCAATTTGGAAAGTAAGGATTTTCTTTTGAAGTGACGGATATTTCTCTATTGTGTCGCGTCCTAAAAACGTTTTTACCGCATTCTGTGTTTTTTCGATAAGTTCTGCATCGGTGAGTGACGCAAACTTTATTTTCATGAATCCACTCTGTTCAATGCCGAATATATTCCCAGGCCCTCGCTCAGAAAGGTCATACTCTGCTAGTTTCATGCCATTCGTTGTTGTTGCAAAGAAGTTCAATCTCGGTGGCACAGATGGGTTTGATGAGAACAGTAGGCAGTGTGATTGGATATCTCCTCTTCCAATTCGTCCCCGGAGCTGATGCAGTTGAGAAAGACCAAATCGTTCCGCTCCCTCTATGATCATTATTGTCGCATTAGGGATATCGATACCGACTTCAACAACGGAGGTGGAGACCAAAATTTGCGTCTTTTTATCTCTGAAATCCTGCAATGTCGCTTCCTTTTCCGCTGATTTCAACTTACCATGAAGCAATCCCAAGTTAAAATTATTAAATTCCGTTTTTAAAACTTCATATTCCTTCGTTACCGCCTTTACGCTCACCAAAGTCTCGCTTTCCGACTCCTCAACAAGAGGGCAAATAACAAACACTTGGATTCCAAGCGAGATTATCTGTTTTTTTATCCATTCATAGGCATCTTTTCGTTTTTGTGGTTGGACAACATATGTTTTTATCTGTTTCCTTCCGAGTGGAAGGGTAGTTATGACACTCATATCCAGTTCGCCAAAAGCGGTAAGTGCCACTGTCCGAGGGATTGGAGTAGCAGTCATCGTTAAAAGATGGGGTGATTGGCCCTTTGATTTGAGCAATGCCCTTTGCTTAACTCCAAAACGATGTTGTTCATCGATGACAATGAGGCCAACCTCAGAAAGAGGGATATTGGCATTCAGTAATGCGTGAGTACCGATAATTACATCTAACTGTGATTCATTCTGTATCTCTTTTTTTGATCCTGTTTGGATGCCAACCTTGATATCCAGAGGTTCGAGTATTTGCTTGAATGTCTCTGCGTGTTGAAATGCTAGTATTTCGGTCGGAGCCATGTAGAGGGTTTTTTTCTTTGAAAGATGGACTGCGTATGCCGCAAGTACAGCAACAATTGTTTTTCCCGAACCCACATCTCCCTGCAAGAACCTATTCATTGGGATGGTTTTTTGTATGTCACTTATTATTGCCGTTGATGCTTTCAGTTGGTCATCAGTCAATTTGAATGGAAGCGATTCAATTAGCCCACTTAATTTTTTCTTGTGTGCTGGAGTCAGGACTATTGGTTGTGCTATCCTGTTACGTTCCCATTGGTCTCTAATAAGAGCAGTGGAAAGCTGAAGGACGAATAACTCTTCAAACGCTAGGCGGTCGCGGGCAGCTTTCAGGTCCTCCATAGTGAGTGGTTTGTGGAGTCTTTGTAAAGACTCAGCAAGAGAAAGAAGATTGTTTTCCTCAATAGTCAAGGATGGAAGGGTCTCTTCTGCTGATGTCGCGAATGGCAAAATACCAGCGATTTTTTCTCGAAGCAACCGACTTGACAGTCCTTTTGCTTCCGAATAGACAGGGAGTATACGCCCCGTCTCTACCCCAATAGTGTAGGGAAGATGTATTTCCTCGAATGTTTCAGGTTGTAGTGTATATTGAGGACCAAACTGTTTTACCATCCCTGAGAACGCATAGGTATGCCCCTTCTTTATCTGAGAAAGTAGATAGGGTTGATTAAAAAATGAAATAGTAATTTTGCCCGTTCCATCCTCAATTATTACTTTCTGAAGCGATAATCGCGATCGAGTTCGGACAGGAATAATTGAATTGATGGTTCCAGTCACTGTTATCTTCTGATCAAGATATAGCGGAATTTTATTCAAAGGTATGATGCGCGAGTAATCCTCATAGCGATTTGGTGCATATTTAAGCAAATCTTCATATGTATCAAGCGAAAGAAGGTGCATTCGCTTTTTGGTGAGACCACTGGTGTGAGGAAGTTCATTGACTGATGTTTCCAACATGCCTTATTATCTCAAAAAGAGAGGCGCAAGGGACGTCAAAATAAGAAGAAGTGATGAGACAAAAATTATCACCTTCCAGATTGTTTCTTTTTTTATTCGAAATTTTTTTGCCATGACGTGAGTATATCATTTTTTGTTATAATTGGAAATATGATATCGCGAAGACGAAGAACTACTTTCTCAATCAAATCCATAGATAAGGAATTTATACGGCAAAAGGGCCCATTGATTCTCGGCGGATTTGTCGCTTTTATGTTTATCCTTACACTCGGAGTCTTTACTTGGTTCTCTCGAGATCTCCCTTCTCCTGGCAAACTATCCCAAACAGAACAAAGTGCGACCATTTTTTATGATAGGGATGGAAAAATATTATTTCAAATGTACAAGGATAAGAATAGACTTCCGGTTGCCTTTAAAGACATAACAACCAATTTAAAAAAAGCCACGATAGCCGTTGAGGATAAGGACTTTTATAAGCATGGTGGGTTTTCAACAATAGGCATACTCCGCTCATTTGTCCTTCTGGTTTTGAATAGAAAAATATCAGGAGGAGGATCAACGATTACCCAACAGCTAATCAAGAACGTACTTCTTGACTCAACACAAACAACAACACGTAAGCTTAAAGAAATAATTCTTTCAATTTCAGTCGAAGGAAAATATACGAAGGATCAAATACTTGAAATGTATTTGAACGAATCTCCCTATGGAGGAAGTTTTTATGGCGTTGGTTCGGCTGCAAAGGGATACTTCGGAAAAAATCCTTCTCAGCTCTCTCTTCTTGAATCTGCTTTCATAGCTGGGTTGCCGCAAAGTCCAAGTGTGTATTCACCTTTTATCGGGGTGAAGGATGCATGGAAAGCGCGAACAAAAGTAGTATTGAGACGAATGCGCGAAGATGGGTACATCACTTCTGAACAAGAGTTAAAGGCGGTTGTACAAATGGGATCCCTTACCTTTTCCCAGTCTCGGATGTCAATAAACGCCCCCCATTTTGTATTTTATGTCAGACAACTTATAGAAAAGGAGTATGGCTCAAAGATTCTTGACCAAGGGCTAAAAATCAAAACGACTTTATCTTCAGACGTCCAGCAAAAAGCTGAAAAAATAGTCAAGGATGAGATAGTGAGCATAAAAAAATATAAAGTTGGAAATGGCGCAGTCGTTGTTCTTGACTCACAAACAGATGAAGTTTTGGGGATGGTAGGATCGTATGACTTCAATGATAAGGAATATGGCAACTTCAATGCCGCAACAAGCAATCGTCAGCCAGGTAGCGCTGTAAAGCCTATTACCTATGCTCTTGCATTCGAGAAAGGCTACACGCCCGCAACTACCCTTATGGACGTAAAAACAAGTTTTCCTGTAAAAGATCAGGCAGATTATACCCCTGTGAACTATGACGGAAAATTCAGGGGGCCAATACAATTGAGATTTGGGTTAGCAAACTCATTGAACATTCCAGCTGTAAAACTTGTTTCGATGGTGGGTGTGCAGGATTTTTTGGCACGAGCTGATTTGATGGGGCTTCATACATTAGCCCCAACTCAAGAGAACCTTAATCGTTTCGGTTTATCTATTACGCTTGGTGGTGGTGAAGTGACTCTTCTTGATCTCTCCAATGCATTTGCAGTATTCGCACGGGGCGGTATACGCAAGGAACCAGTATCAATATTGGAAATAAAAGATAGCAATGACAAACTCATCTATCGTTCTAGGCCAAGTAATGAAACAAAAGTCTTTTCTCCAGAAATTTCTTTCCTCATTTCACATATTCTTTCAGATAATAATGCTCGCTCAGAGGCATTCGGTCTCCGTTCATACCTGAATATTCCCGGTAAGACAGTCTCCGTTAAAACAGGTACGACCAATGACAAAAGAGACAACTGGGCAGTCGGATTCACAAAAGGTGTCACAGTCGGCGTCTGGGTTGGGAATAATGATAACTCAGTAATGGATCCCCGAGTGACTTCTGGAGAGACAGGAGCGTCTCCGATTTGGTATACGCTTATGAGTGAGCTTTTGAAGAAATATAAGGATGGCATCATGGATAAGCCGGATAAAGTAAAAGCATTGCAGATAGACCCTCTATTTGGTGGATTGCCAAAGGATGGTTCCCAAACACGAAGCGAATATTTTATTGAAGGAACCGAACCAAAAGAGATTTCTTCATTCTATAAGAAGTCAAAAATTTCCAAGTCAAATGGGAAATTGGCAAATGATATAGAGATTAAGACTGGAAACTATGAAGAAAAAGATTGTTATATCGTTAATGAAACAGACCCCGTATCTCTTGATGGCAAAAATAGATGGCAAGAGGGAATTGATTCTTGGCGACGGGAACAAGGAGATGATAAATGGAAGTGCCCAACGGATGTTTCAGATAACCGTTCTGAAGACGTGGTTGTCTCAATAAAGAATATCTCAGATCATTCAACGATTACTGACAAAACATTTACCGTCAGGATTAAAACGGTATCTATGAGTAATTTGAAAAACGTAAAGATATATCTGAACAACAATGAGATAAAGAACTATAACGAAGACAAGAAAGATTTTGAAGAAACGGTCTCTGTAACAAATGATGGTGTTTACGAACTAAAGGTGCGAGCAACTAATGAGAAGGATAAGACTGGTGAGTCGATGATTAAGTTTGGCGTAAACAAACCATGGGACTATGTCCAAGCGACTCCCGCTCCAACAAGCACGCCAGCGCCTACTACTATCACACCAATCATTTCAGAGACACCATGAGATATAAGGCTCTGATTTTTGATTTAGATGGAACAGCAATGCCAAGCATTCCTTTTGGCATGCCCTCAACAAGACTTATTAACGCGATTGGCAAAAAAAATAGTCTAGTACATTTTGCATGTGCAACAGGAAGAAACTGGCCTTTTGCAAAATTGGCAGTTCGAAGTCTTAATCTATTATCCCCTTGCATCATTTCTGCAGGGACTCAAATAATCAACCCTTCTTCAGAAAAAATAATATGGCAAAAGACCATAGAACCAAAAGATGTGAAGTGTATATTAGAAGCTATACGGGATTACCCATATTTGATTGATCTAAATGATGAATTGCCAAATTTAAAAAGAATTCAAAAAGATAGTTCATTCGTTAAGCCTATTTTTTTAATTAATATTAAAACTGTTGCTCAAAGTGTATCCGACATCATTTGTAATGAAATTAATAAGCTGCAAGGTGTGGTTTGTGTAAAAGCAATAAGTCAAACAAAAGGCTATTTCGATTTACATGTGACTCATAAAGATGCGACAAAAGAGAACGCTGTGGAGATATTGTGTGATCTGCTCAATATAGAAAAGAACGATACAATTGGAGTTGGTGACGGACACAATGATATCCACTTATTTAATTCAGTTGGTTATAAAGTGGCGATGGGAAATGCAGTAGACGAATTAAAATCTCAAGCAGATCTTGTAATTGAGAGTATCGATCACGATGGTTTAGCTTGCTTTATCGAAGGACTTCACTAGTGATTCTAAACTGCTGACAATAAATGTCGCATCAGAAAAATGGGATAGATTAACCATTGGTGCTGGGATCGCAATACTCATAATGCCCGCAGCTTTTGCTGCTTGAATCCCACTTGGAGAATCTTCTAAGATAAACGCATCTTGATGAGCAAAACTTGTTTGTTTGAGAACAGCAAGAAACAGATCTGGGTATGGCTTTCCTCGTTTTACTTCATCAATAGTGACGATATGTGCAAAAAAGTCATAGAGATGATATTTGTGTAATATATCCTCAAGATATTTCCTTTTTGCAGATGTTCCTATCGCAAGTATAAAATCCTTCTGTTTTAGTCTTGTGATGAGAGATGTTAAACCAGGCATAAGTCTTAGACTATTTTGCATTTCATCTTTTATCACCTGATTTCTTTGAATAAGAAAATCATCATACGACAATGCAATTGGATGATCATTATAAAACTGAGGAAGCGCATCTGATACAGGTATTCCTATATGATTGGCAAAATAATTCCACGTAAGATTGACATTATATTTTGCAAATAGTTTTTGTAAAGCGGTAAAAATTACCTGCTCACTATTTACCATGAGCCCATCAAAATCAAAGATGGCAACTTTTCTTTTATTAACCTCTTCTATAAGATTCATATTCTTTATGCATAAGCTCTACTAAAACGTTAACCTCCTCTTTGAGGTTACCATATTTTTTATTTGAGTCAAAATGTTTTGCATGGCCTCTTAAAAATGCTTCAATATATCTTAAATCCAAATTTGCATAAGGAACGCTTAAAAGCTTAGCTAGTTGTGGAATAACTTTTGATTTTGCTCCAGCTAGTATGTAGTATGCAACCTGTGCTGCCTCAAATTCTATAGCATATGACCCAAAAATTTCTATGTCAAAATCAATATTAACGATGTTTCCTTTTGGAGTTATTAAAATATTCTCAGACCATCTATCTCCATACACAACTCCTTCACTATGTGCTTTGTACATATCCATATATAAATTATGGGTAAACAAGGCTGTTTCTTCTTCGGTAGCATGAGTAAGAAATACATCCATTGTTTCTGCATTTTCTAAAAAAATATTCTCTACATGATTGCTTTCATCTGCTAAAGGTGGAAGCACGCTCAAACCCAATTCAGCACATCGACTCGTAAAACGTACCTGATCCCCTTGTGATCTTCTTCTAAATCGTCCTCCTGCTTGAGTAAAGCCAATTTCATGATACTCATGTGCTATTGACTTCATAATAGTTGCATTCTCCTTAGGAAATCTATGTAAAACACGCCTTGGTACACCAAGTATCATTGATCCTGGGGCAAGTACATTGACATTGAGTGCCCCTTCAAGTATTGAAGGCTGATTCTGTGTGACTGGTCTTTCACAAATACTCATAGTTATTTTTCATTTCCTTTCGTAGCCCAAACTCCAATCCAAGCATCTTCATCTTCGGGCGCTTCAAACTCAATAAGTGTTGGACCACTATTATTAATTCCAGCCAATAATGCTTTCTGCATTCCTCCATTTTCAAGGGCCTTTTTATCTAGATAGAATGACGAAAGCCCTAGACTTTTTGCTAAGGTGTGATACTGTATCGGTGGATTATGAAGAAATGGATGAGTTCCATTTGCAAAAGCACCAGGATCTTGAGACTTTATTTGTTTAAGAAGAGAAACGCTCTTTCCGTTGTTACACACAATATAAATAATATGTGTATTTTCCTGTACTGAAGAAACAAGACCTTGAATAGCGTTTGTAAATGCTTGATCACCCAATGTGCAAAAAACCATAACAGAGCTATTACATCTGGCAATTCCTGTTGCAAGAGATAACCCTCCTCCGACAAACGCCCCATGATCTCCAAATACTCGCAATTTATGCGGAAATAGTGAATAACTCTTTGCCAAAACTCCACCAAACATCTGACTATCATCAACTAAGACGGGTTGTTCCACTTGCTCAAATGCACATGCAAAATCCTTAGCCATTTGTCCTCTTAAATACGAATATTTTGGATTAATTAAGCATTTCACTTCAATCGACTCCCTTATTGAGGAGCATTTTTTTTTCATCTCAACTTTATTTTTTCTGTCCACAAGTAAATCCGTCAGACCAATAAGGATTTCTGAAATATCCCCCTGAACTGCGATATCATTTTCATTTAGGTAGTTATTCTTTTTTGTCATCTCAAGATTGGTGGTAATAACCACTTTTTGACATGACGGTAATTTCCCAACAACTCGCTCATATGCGTTTCTATCATTGAGAGTTATAAGAATATCAGCACCCTCCATAAGATGAATATGTTCTTCAGAAGAAAGATTATAAAGTCCTGCAAAGTATGGGTTTTGTTCGCTCTGAACTTGTTCGAACAACATCGGCCCACGTGTATAATTTACCTGTAGTATTGGGCAAGCAAGTTTATCGGCCAACTTCAATAGTATCTGTTTTGCATTTTTTACCTTCAAATATGGGTCATCGATAAGTATAAGGGGATTTTTCTTTTCATTAATTAACCCTGCTATTTTCTCTATTTCCAATTTTGAAATTTCTATTGTTTCCGATTGTATTTCGTATTTGTCTAATATATCTTTTGGTATCCATTTTTTTTCTGCACAATCCTGAGGGACTCCAAGTATAACTGGCCCGTAAGGAACTGAGGTACTTGCCTTAATACTATCTAGGATCATGTGTATAAAACTGTATACTTTTTGTTCTCTTTCTTCTGGTGTGTCTGATTCTTTAGGTGCTTGAACAAAATCGAAATTACATTTAGCAAATGCACCAATATGTTCTATAAGATTCTTCTCACCATGTGGTGGAAGAAATGGAGTTGAAGAGGTTGAAGGTAGTCCAACAATAAAAAGAGTTCCCATTTCATTTCTTCGTGCATCAGCAATTGCTCCAGCCGCATTCGTAGATCCACGTGCGCCATGTAGTATAGCTACACTCTTAAGGGGAGTAAAAATGCTTCCGCCAGCAGCCATAAAAGCCGCTTCTTTATCGCCTCTTCCGTTTATCAGGGATATGGTACCAGAGTTAAGAATGCTTTCACACAGTGCTAGTTCCGATGTACCCGGATAGGCAAAAGCTTGCTTTACGCCGGCTTTTTTTAGTAATGTAGCTAATGCATCTGCTCCACTCACCATTATTGTAGACATAAATATTATTTAAAATTACTAATTGATAAATCAACACCTCCATAGAGGAGTTTTTTATTTTTATAGAAAACTGTTTGACATCCATCCACATAGCGTTCTAAAGGTGATATTGAAAAAAATCCTTGCGCGATCCCTTCAACTGCAAATGTAAGAGAAGGCCAGTCGCTTTCCTTCTTTTAAACAAGTTCATGGTCATATGCACTTTTCTTAGTTGCAGGAAGTGGACCGGTATATTTTACCCATGGACCTTGGCAGAGCACCTCACCATTGTCGTAGCCATTTTGAACAAGAAAGGTAGAGGTTCTTGTTTTTCTCTCACCTGCTTCAAGAGCATAGAGTACTGGATTGATTCCAATATATTTTCTTTCTTTTTTCACACCTTCTTTTATAACAGTAAGATCTGCGGCATGTTGATTGATGATTCTATTTTTAAAATGATTAAGAAGATCACCAAAAACCCATCGATGATAGGATAAAACAACAATGTCAAATATATCCTTTTGTTTTCTTTCTAATTTTTTAATTTCTTTTAATATGTTATTGTGAAAAGATACTGCACACTGTGAATATTGTTTGGCCTTCTGTTTTGATTTTTTGCACTGTGCCCAAACGCCACATATCTTTTCAAAATCATATGCAAAAACAGGAATGCCATAGGATTTTGCAATATCTATCGCGGGTATTCTTAGTCTATCAGTAACAACAAGACCAACTTTGACAAGACTTGGTCGTTTTATAGAGAGATCAATAACCGCTTTTAGATTTCCCCCACCACCGCTTGCAAATACAATCACATTCATCGGTCTTCCCTCCTTCGGTATGTAAATTGGGGATTTCATATTCATGAATTTGATAGTTGAGAATTTGCCTTTTTAAAAGTTTTTAGTAGAAGTAAACGCATTATCCTCATATCTTCCTTACTCATTTTAAGCGGTGGGTTAAAAGCAATAACATTAGACGCCATACCTGTGCTTGCTAGAATCAGACCGTGAACTCCTCCAACTGGGTCTTTCCAAGCAATAGTGCTTGCTATATCAAGTATTTTTCCTGCAATATCTTGCTTTAAAAGAAGACGTCCAACCCCTCCCAGCGCAAACCCACTTATAACGAGAGGAGAAGTTTTCACGACTTCTTGAATCATCGATTTAAGAAATTTTTCCAAATTTTTGAGGTCACTATTGATTGTTTTCCAAGATTCATATCTGTCAAACACTGTTTCTGCAATAGCGAGACCAAGTGGTTGATTGATAAATGTTGCTGAGTGACTCCCTGGGGCAAAATGTGATGGCAATAAAAGTGGATCTTGAGCCCACACACAACTAAGTGGCGTAATTCCATTTGAGATGGCTTTTGACATGACAAATATATCAGGGATAAAACTGTAGTGTTGGAATCCAAACATCTTTCCGGTTCTATAAAATCCAGTAAATACTTCATCAACGATAATAAGTGCTCCCGCTTTGCGAAATTCTGTTACCAAAAAATCTATAAGATCTAAGTCGGGTTTTACAATTCCCCCTGCATTCAATAACGGTTCAAGTATAAGCGCACATATATCTTGTTCTGCGCCTCTTCGAATCATTCCACCGGTTTCTCTACCTAAGAGTGTCTTGATATATGCTATATATTGTTTTTTCCATGCCGTCTTGCTAAGTGATGAACCGCTTTGCTCGTAATCAGGGTACGGCAGTCGTACAACAGGAACTCTCCAATCACCCATTGCGGCTCTATATCTGTGACTCGCACTTAATTGTGCGGTATAGATAGAACGGCCGTGATATCCTCCTTCAAAAACAACAAATTGGGATTTTTTATTATTTGCTTTCGCAATTCGAAGAGCCAACTCCATTCCTTGTGCACCTCCTAATTCAAATGCAACCTTTCCTTCTTTACCTGTAATACTTTCTATTTTACTTCCTAATTTTGAACTTACTTTTAAGCGCAGTGAAGTTTCACAAAATGAAGGGATAGATGGAATACCCTCCATTTTTTTTAGTGCATCATGAATAATTGTGCTATCAAACCCAAGACTTGTCGTTCCATTTGCTGCTTCGGCACAAAAGTATCTGTGGCCATCCTGGTCTTCCATAACTGAACCATGTGCCTTTACAAAGACTGGAACTGGATCGTGTCTATATACAAAATCACCTTGACCAAGATAGGATTTTTTCAAATTATTCATAATAAATAATACGAATTAAATTAATAATAAACTTAACGCCTAGTTTTTAATAAACTTGCAGCTTTGCTGTCAAGGAGAAATGTAACATGTGGATGAAGTCGAAAAAAGAAGCTGGTGCATCTACACCAATTAGACCTTCTAATGCTCTTTGGATACCCCACGCCTTACTCTCTCCTTTTGCGATCAATATGATATGTTTGGATTCCAATATGTTTCCTATTCCTTGCGTAATCGCACCTTCAGGTGGAAGTTCTCCGGTAAAAAATCCAGCATTAGCTTGGCGTGTTTGTTCATCTAAAAGCCCATAATGAGTTCTTGAATCAAAATTTGTGCCTTTTTCATTAAAACCCATGTGACATGTTGTCCCAGGCCCAATCCCAAGAATCGCTAAGTCAGAAGGTTGACTGGAAACAATAGCTTCATAACGAGACGCCTCAGCATATGGATCGTCTGCCTCAGAGTTTGGAATATGTCGTTGATGGGGGGGGATATTCACATAATCAAATAAGTTCAGATTCATATATGATGAATAATTAAAAGGACTTGATTTTGGCAGTGGCCAGTATTCATCAAGATTACGCACTGTCAACCCACTAAAATCAAGACCAAGTTGAGCATGGGTTTCTCTCACAAGTTTATACCAGGCAAGTTGTGTCCCTCCTGTTGGGAGTGTAAGGGTAGAATCCGGTTTAGTTACCACTTGGTTTATGAAGGTTTTTGCAGCATATCTATCTACCTGCTCTGGAGTAGGTAAAACAATGATCTCCGGTTTAAACGTTCTATTCAGTTCGGGACGAAATGTTTCAGGAACATCTGCACCCATGTTTGTGATATTAACATATTGGGTATGTATTGTCAAATAGCCCCATTTAGCGTGCTAATCTAAAATTTAGAGTCCCTTTTTTATTGTATCTATTTCGCTTCTTACTTCTTCTTCTGTAATATTGCGCAGTTTGTTCGTGAATATAAGTCGGAGAGTAATAATATCCTCATAACTATCTTTAAAAGTCACCGATTCAAGCAAAGGAGATACATTAAGTACCTTCTTTTTTATGTCTGCAAATGATCCTATTTTTTTTATAGAGAGATCTTGAGTGATGTGTGCATACTGACTAAACGATTTATAGTGTGGCATTACTCGTGCAGATCTCATGAGTTCTTTGAATGAAATTTCTGCAGCAAAAACTGATTTTTCCTGAATTCCAATATTCCTACATAAAGACGGTTTGACTTGACCAAATGAACCGAATACGACATCTTCCACAAGAATATGCCCTTCTACGGTATTAAGAAAGAAAGGATGACAGCTATCATTTACCTGTACAGTGTTCATTTCAATATTTAATTCCTTAAATAAGCCAAAAATGATTTGTTTTAAATAATCAAGACTTGTATTGACGACAATACTCAACATGAATTCCTCTTCAGGTAGTCCAGTTTTCTTTGGAATATACGTTTTCGCAACTTCAAAGAGTTTTATTTTTTCAACAAATCCTTCATTCTGTTTAATGTTCTTTACCAAAGAAGGGATAAGAGATCTGCGCAGATATTTTATCTCTTCAGAAATGCTATT
>JAVHSH010000032.1:0-1974 GCA_036172095.1 Patescibacteria group bacterium | reverse complement strand
ATGCAAACCTTATTCGTGCAGCGGTTGGGCTTATTTTGATTATATTTTGGATGAACCTGAAACATTACACAGTTACCCCTTTTCAAGTCGTCTTGTTTAGCTTTTATATAGGAGTTGGTGTTGTAACATTGTACTCAATCTGGCTTATATTCATTACGGCCGTTATCTGGTATCCCAATTTGAGTAATATGGTCGAGCTTCTGTATACGATCAACGGATTCGCACGGTATCCTGCAGAAATGATTCGAAATTCAGGCAAAATCGTCCTTTATTTATTTATTCCTCTATCTCTAAGCATTAGTGCACCTATGAAAGTTCTTCTTCATAAGAATGCGTGGGAAGATGTTGGTTTATTATCTTTTGTATGTATCCTTCTTTTCTATGTTTCACATAAGTTTTGGCAGCACTCCCTGAAATACTACACAAGCGCAAGTTGAGAATTAAACTCGCAATTTCTCAATAGGGTTCAAAACAGATTAGTCCATTTAAATGTCTTTAGGTATTAATATGATTTATTTAGTTCCATATTTTGCATATTTTCCATCCGATGAACTCGCACAAGGATATTCGAGTGCTCAAACAGGGCATCTTCTGTCAAATATGCAAAATACTCCACTAATCACTAACCACTAATCACAAGTCACTGTATAATACTTCTATGAAAACAATAACACACACCCTTAAAAATGGCCTAAAAGTCCTTCTGGTTGATACAGAATCATTCCCAACAGTCACGGCGCTTGTTATGGTTGGCGCAGGAAGTAGATATGAACGAAAAGACAATAATGGGATTGCCCACTTCTTTGAACATATGGCATTTAAAGGCTCACAAAAATACAAGACCTCATTTGAGATTTCCTCTGCAATAGAGGGGATTGGTGGTCTTTTCAATGCATTCACCTCAAAAGATCACACAGGATATTGGATAAAAGCGACGAACGAACATACAAACACGCTATTGGATGTTTTGTCAGATATGATTCTTCACCCATTACTTGAGGCTGATGAAATCGAACGTGAAAAAGGTGTCATCGTTGAAGAGATAAATATGTATGAAGATATGCCTGCACGTAAGGTTGGGGATATTTTTGAAGAGGTAATGTATGCAGGAAGTCAGCTTGGTTATGATATTGCTGGCACCAAAGAGACGGTAACCTCTTTTGATAGAGAGACATTCACCGATTATATCGACGAGTTATATCATCCAAACAACGCCGTTATTGTTATAGCAGGAGGATTACAGGGAAAAGACTATCTTCCAGAAATTGAGAAAAAATTTGGCAGCTGGGAGAATAAAAAAGCACTAATTTTTGAAAAATACAACGAACAACAAAAAAAACCAATATTACATATTAGACATAAAAAAACAGAACAGGTCCATATGTGTGTCGGATTTAAAACATTTTCATTTACCGATGAACGAAAATATGCACTACAAGTATTGGCAGCTGTGCTTGGTGGTGGAATGTCTTCACGTCTGTTTATGCAGGTGCGTGAACGAAGAGGGCTTTGTTATTACATATCAACCGGTCGTGAATTGTATGCAGATACAGGTAGTATGGTTACACAAGCGGGAATACGAAATGACAAACAAAAAATCCAAGAAGCAATCAACGTCATTTTGGAAGAGCACATGAAAATCGTAAAAGGGGATATAACCGATGAAGAAGTTGAAAAGGCAAAAGAATTGCTCAAAGGGAGATATCTTCTTTCTCTTGAAGATTCAATGAATATTGCGACGATGTTTGGAACGAAATATATTTTGGAAGGTGAAGTTGTGGATACACAAAAGGTTCTTGAAAAATTGAAAAATATCACAAAAAAAGACATTATATCTGTCGCAAAACAGATTTTTATACCTTCTAGGCTTACCTGTGCCATAATCGGGCCACTTGAAGAGCGTGATATCGCGCTACCGGAAACACTCTAATATACACTTGTATTGAGGCTCGTTTTCTGCTACTTTTTTAATAT
>JAVHSH010000031.1:4863-9476 GCA_036172095.1 Patescibacteria group bacterium | reverse complement strand
TGTCTTCCACTCAACAATTTCCAGAAATGGAACGAGCTCTTCTTGATAAATGGTACTCAACTGGCATTATTGATGGCTATCTTCATAAAAATGATTCAGCAACAGAGACATTCTCTTTTCTTGATGGTCCAATCACCGCAAACAACCCAATGGGTGTACATCACGCATGGGGAAGGACATATAAAGATCTGTGGCAAAAATTTAATAATCTTTTGGGAAAAAAGCAGCGATTCCAAAGCGGATTTGACTGTCAAGGATTATGGGTTGAGGTTGAAGTTGAAAAGGAGTTGGGTCTTCATACAAAAAAGGATATCGAAAACTTAGTCCCAGGCGACAAAAAGGCATCAATTGCAAAGTTTGTCCAATTGTGCAGAGAACGCGTCCATAAATTTTCCGCAGTGCAGACGGACCAATCAAAACGTCTTGGATATTTTATGGATTGGGATAACTCATATTTTACGATGTCTGATGAGAACAACTATATGATTTGGCGATTCATCCATGTGTGTCACGAAAATGGGTGGGTATACAAAGGTCATGAATCTGTCCCTTGGTGTCCTCGCTGCGAAACAGCGATTTCCCAACATGAAATGCTGACGGAAGATTACAAGGAAGTCGTTCATGAGTCTGTGTTCATCGAATTCCCGATAGTCGGGCGAAAAGATGAATATTTGCTCGTCTGGACAACTACTCCTTGGACAATTCCTGCAAATATCGCAGTCGCGGTTGATGAAAAAATTGAGTATTCATTAGTTAAAGGAACAACGGGCAAGACATTCTGGATTGCGAAGGATCTCGTTGAAGTTGTATTCAACCCTCCTTCGCATAAAGCTACGGAAGGGCAAGAGAAAGGATATCAATCAATCGAGAAAACTGTTTTAGGAAAAGAACTCGTTGGCTTGAAATACGAAGGCCCGTTCGATCATCTTCCGGCAGTTGAGACAGTTAAAAATAGCAACGCGAAATTCCATACAGTCGTTCCAACCGACGCAATGATCATGCCAATATCAACAACAGAAGGCACGGGCCTTGTTCATACGGCGGTAAGTGCGGGAACGGAAGACTTCCTCCTTGGAAAGAAGTTGGGACTCCCCATGATTCCGGTTATTGCGGATAATGCGAGTTATCTTGAAGGATTTGGTGAATTCTCAGGAAAGAATGCGAAGAAACATCCAGAACTCATCATTGATTTCTTGAAAACATATCGCGGTGGAGAATTCTTGTTCACGACACTCCGATATAAACACAGATATCCAGCCTGCTGGCGCTGTAAGGCAGAGTTGGTTTGGAAGGTTGCGGATGAATGGTACATCGCCATGGACCGCCCTTCACTTAAAGCTACGGACGGCAAGTACAGGACTTTGAGAGAAAGAATGATAGATGTGGCCAAGCAGATAAACTGGATTCCTGGATTTGGGCTGGAACGTGAGCTTGATTGGCTCAAAAATATGCACGATTGGTTGGTCAGCAAAAAAAATAGATATTGGGGACTGACACTGCCGATTTATGAATGTCAAACATGCAAAACATTTGAGGTCATCGGTTCGAAAGAAGAACTTCAAAAACGCGCGACCAGTGGATGGAACGAATTTGAGGGTCATTCGCCTCATAAACCATACGTAGATGAGGTGACTATCACCTGCAAGAAATGTAATGGCGAGGTTCACAGAATAGATGACGTCGGCAATCCTTGGTTGGACGCTGGTATCGTCGCATACTCGACAATTAGTGCAAACAATAAAGAGCCCTTATATACACAGAACAAAAAAGAATGGGAGCGATGGTTTCCTGCAGATTTCATCACAGAATCATTCCCAGGACAGTTTAAAAACTGGTTTTATGCGCTCATTGCGATGTCAACCGTCATGGAAGACAAACCGCCATTTAAAACAGTCTTGGGATTTGCAACATGTACAGGTGAAGACGGACGCCCGATGCATAAAAGCTGGGGCAATGCAGTTGAGTTCAATGAAGGAGCGGAAAAAATCGGTGTCGACGTCATGAGATGGATGTTTGCCCGACAAAACCCTACGGATAATATGCTTTTTGGATATAAAAAAGCAGATGAAGTCCGCAGGCAATTTTATCTGATGGTCTGGAATGTCTATAAATTCTTTGTCGATTATGCAGTATTGGAAAAAGTCGATATCCAAGGAAAACCAAATCTATCTTTGAAAAAGGACTCAGTTTTGGATACATGGATAATGGAACGGTTGCGGTCTTTCGTTGCAGATTCCAAAAAAGCATACCAAGCGTTCGACGTCCAAACCGTGGCCCTCAAAGGCGAAGCATTCATGAACGACGTATCGACATGGTTCATCCGGAGAAGCCGAGATCGAGTCTGGGTGAACTCCGATAATGTGCAAGACAAAAAATCATTTTATGAAACTTTGCACGCAGTGTTGACTGTATTCTCAGTGACAGTTTCTCCAATCATGCCGTTTATCACTGAAGTGATATTTACGAATCTGACTGGCGAGAAATCGGTGCATCTCACGAAATGGATTGAGTTAGGGGATAGTGAAGCTTCTGATGTCGTCAAAAACATGGCAATCATCCGTTCTCTTGCCGAAGCCGGTCATCGGGTACGCAAAGAGAATAAACTGAAGGTTCGTCAACCACTCAATTCTGTCACGATTCAGCTTGCAAAAGGCACAGTCTTTGAGGAAAGCGATGCACTTCTTGATGTCCTCAAGTCTGAGCTAAACGTAAAAAAAGTCATACTTTCAAAAGGGGAGTCCGAGCAACATGTCGCGACGTTTGACACCGTTTTGTCAGAAGATTTGATGCGAGAAGGGAAAATGCGTGATTTGGTACGTAGCATCCAAGAGCTGCGAAAGACGCAGAATGTCAAGACAGACCAATCCATCAAGCTTACGATTCCAGCAGAGTTCATGCCGTTGAAGGAAATCATCGCAAAACGAGTATTGGCTAGTGAAGTTGTTGAAGGTGAGTTAGCGGTAGAATGAAAGTAACACTATGATTTCGCTTCTTATTCCCTCGTTCTTTTTGTGGATGTTTTCCGTATTCAACCAATTTGGAATAAAACCCAGATTTGGATTGACTCAGGTGGTCTACATCTGTTCGGGTGTCATTGCCTTTTTCATCGTCAGAAAAATAGGAAGACGATTCTTCAAAGCGAATGCGATGATGATTTTTTGGTCGTTTGTAGTCCTTCTCATCCTGACATTCATCATTGGAGTGGAAGTGAAAGGATCGCGTAGATGGATTGCCTTGGGAATCGCCAACTTCCAGACATCGGAATTCCTGAAGATATTTTTTATCATGTATATTGCGCAGCTTTTGAGCTCTCGGTCCCGACATGAGATGTCTCCGTGGTTTTATATCAACATCCTTCTTATCACGTTCCTTCCCGCATTCATCGTCTTGCGCCAGCCAGACCTGGGGAACATGCTCATATTCGTTGGCGTACTTGTCTGTATGTTACTGGTATCTGATATGCCGAAAAAATATTTGATGGTTTCCATCCTCGTGTTCCTTTGTATAATCCCGTTCGGATGGTTTTTCCTGCATGATTATCAACAGGCTCGCATCGTCAGCTTTATCCAACCACATATGAACACGCAGGGCGATGCATACAACATGATACAGGCAATCATCACAGTCGGCTCCGGCCAGTTTTTTGGGAAGGGCTTGGGTCTTGGGACGCAGTCTCGCCTGTTCTTTTTGCCGGAAAATAATACGGATTTCGCATTTTCCTCGCTTGTCGAGCAGTTTGGCTTTGTTGGCGGTCTGCTTGTCATTATCCTTGAAGGCATCCTCATCGGCATGATTTTCGCTCGTGCATACAAGTTTATCGACGGTCGGGATGAGGATTCACGCTTCAAATATCTCTTCAGCATGGGTATCGCGTTCCTTGTCTGTATCCAAACGATCGTCAATATAGGCATGAATATCGGCATTTTGCCTATCGCAGGGATAGCTTTACCATTCATTTCCTTCGGTGGATCGTTCTTTGTTTCGCTCTGTGTGGGCTTTGCGCTCCTCAAAAGCGCCTAAAATCCCATTTGAAAATTTGAAGGGTATAGTTTATACTTACTACTTATGAGTAAAATCGCGGTCATTAAAACAGGGGGAAAGCAGTATTTCGCAAAAGAAAACGACATCTTAATAGTCGATTTATTGAAGACAGAAAAAGACGCAGAATGTGAATTTGAGGCTGTTGCGACCTTCGATCCAGAAGGAGACGTCGAAGTCGGTATGCCACTTGTTGCAACAAAAGTAAAAGCAAAAGTCGTCGAACATGTCTTGGGAGATAAAATAAGAATCGCAAAATTCAAGGCAAAATCACGCTACAGAAAAGTGACTGGATTCAGACCAAAGTATACAAAAGTACAAATTGTCAGCATTTCATAACATCATATGGCACATACAAAAGCACAGCGAGCAGTCAAGGGAAACCGTGATTCACATGCACGAAGGCTTGGCGTAAAGAAATATGGCGGAGAAGTTGTCATTGCAGGAAACATCATCATGAGACAAAAAGGCACTCGTTTTTGTGCCGGTGAGGGAACAATGCTCACTCACGACTTCACAATCATGGCCCTCAAGCCAGGAAAAGTCGAGTTCGTCAAGAACCTCGGAAAGACATA
>JAVHSH010000031.1:0-4763 GCA_036172095.1 Patescibacteria group bacterium | reverse complement strand
TCTGAGATCATCATGGATGGCTACTATTCGGAGCTTATCTCAATGAGCCATCTATTCGTCATCTCCCTTCTTCATGAAGAAGGTGATATCATGGAAATCTATGAATCGGTCCTGCGCGATTCGCTCACCGTCCTTCAGACGGAAGAGCTAGTCCGCGCAAAGCTCCATGGCGTCTCCTCGGAAGGGGAGTATATACAGGAAGAAACATTAAAAAAAGTAAGATCTGGACTCAAAGAGGGATACAATGCTGACGTAAAAATAGTCCAGACACGGATAAAGACAAAAGTGATTATTGAGTGGAAAGGTTCACGGGGAGACCGAAGGAAAGATGTTGAACGGTTTCTGCACGTGATTGAAGGTCGGGTGGAAAAGGATTAGGGATGACGCCCATCTTGCTTGGAGGGAAATAGCGATAGAACACCTGCCCGATGACACTTTCTTGAGTGACCGGTCCAAACTCTCTTGAATCAGATGAACGAGGTCTATTATCTCCCATGACAAAAAGCATTCCATTTGGCACAGTCGTCCCTTCTCCATTCTTGGAAAATCCGCCCTCCCATAGATTTGTTTTTGCTGCTATATAGTCTTCTTTGAGTTGGATGCCATTTACATATACTTCGCTATCTTTTACCATGACGACGTCTCCTGGGAGTCCGATTATGCGCTTGATATACTCAATATCTGGGTTGCCTGGCGACTTAAAGACGATAACATCACCCCGATGGAAGAAGCGCATTTTGTAGGTGATTTTACTTGTGAAAATATAGTCTCCCGACCCAAACGTTGGGTCCATGGAAGCGCCTTTAACCTGGTTTGGCTGGGCGACAAAAAGATAGATGACAATAAAGAGAGAGCCCACAAAAACGATAGTTTCCAAAATATCCATGACGAAGTTCAGAATACTTTTTCCCACTTCAAGAAAGTCGATATCAAAGAAATCCATATTACATGATTGTAGTGAAATAGGTTGTAAAAAGCAAGGCTAGAAAGTACAATAGAATAGGAAAGAATCCGTAGTTCAGTTGGTAGAACGTTGCATTCACATTGCAAAGGTCACAGGTTCGAGTCCTGTCGGATTCACAATTCTTCTTCATAATTTCTTGTTGCATATAAACAACACGTATATTGCGATTTAACTGTCAACTCAATAAAAAAAATAATATAGAGTTCGTAGTTTATTGTTGATTATAAGCCGCATCAAATATTGACATTTATTAAAAAAGGTGTATGCTATGGACAACATAAGGTATGAGTTTATACTAGTTCACTCATTCCTAACGGTTCGCTATGAAGAGAAATCCTTTTTTCAGATTGGTGACGTTCTACTCCTTAACAACAATCTTATTCCAATCATTTCTTCCGTTCTTTTATGCCGTTCCTCATTTCGTTTCAGCACAAGAAGTCAGCCCAACAGCCGCTCCAACAACCGAACCAACAATTACCCCAACTCCTGAGCCAACAGTAACAGTATCACCGACCGAAACTCCAACAATAGCGCCAACGAGTGAACCAACACCAACAGTTATTCCAACTGTAGAGCCAACAGTTTTTCCGACTCCAACAGAAGTTCCATCAGCAACCCCAACACCAACATTTACAATCGCTCCAACGCCAACGAGCATTCCTTCCAACTGGACATTTGAAAAAGTCGAGCTCAATAAAGAATATGTAGCTCCTCAAAACAGTGGAGTGAAGCTTACTTTTACGAAGCTTCCAAATCCTTCTGGAAATATAAAAATAGAAGAAATCACGCTTTCCGCAGAGCAGATCAAACAAACAGGCTCACTATCCGATAAAGCATACGATATCACCTCTGACATGAAAGATGGGGAGTTTACTTATAATCTCTCCCTTCCTATCCCAGAGTCTTCAAAGGGAAAAGAAGTAAGTGTAAAGTTTTCGGAAGTGCTTTCTTCAATTAACTCAGCAAAAAATGTGGAAAATTCCATAACAAAAACAGATATATCCGTTTCAGTAAAAAGCCTTGACCATATGACGATATTTGTGGTCGCTGGAGTACCCTCTTCACCTTCCTGTATCGGAGCCTCGGTTGTTCCGCCTGTTGGAACAACGGCTTGCTATTCGACAATACAAGCTGCTATCGATGCAGCTTCAACTTTAGATGGTGATACCATCAATGTGTCAGCTGGGACATATATTGAAAATTTGAGTGTTACGAAAGACTTAAGCCTTCAAGGAGTTGCGGGTACAAATCTTCAAGGGCAAATAACGATTAGTCATGATGGGGTAGCTATTGACGGTTTTGACATAACAAATCCAAATGTTGGATATGGAATTATCTTAACTGACATAAATGATATTCAGATTACGAATAATACGATTCATGATATAGCCACAACGCTTAGTGGCGGTTCGGCACAAGCAATAGCGGTCATCAGTAGTTCTTCCAATGTAAACAATATAACAATCAACAACAATACTGTTTCAAATGTGGGGAATTTGAATCTCATTTATAGTGGAAGTGGCAGCGCAAAAGGAATTTATCTTGGTAATTCAACTGGAATTAACACAATTTCTAATGTGACAATCGACAATAATACTATTTCAAATGTGTACACTTCAACAACAGCTTGGCCTGCTGGCCGTGGTGCCTATGGTATTCTCGTCAATCATAAAACGACGGGTCTTAATATCACTAATAATACCATCGGAACACTCGAAGGTCTTTGGGCCCATGCTATCGGTCTTGAAGGAAATACACCAAGCGCAATTTTGAGTAATAACACAATTAGTAATCTAATTAGTCATAAAAGCCCAATAGATGCTTTTGCAATTTATTTTGAAAGCAATATAAGCAAAAACACTGTTTCACTAAATGGGGTAGTTTTAGGAGATACGAGTGCCATTGTGGTTGATGATGATTGGACAGGGTACGCAAATAATCCAGTTGTATCTGTTAATGGTCATGATTACATTTTTGGTGTGAATGCTTTTGCAACTATTCAAGGCGGCATTGAAGCGGTTGCAAGTAATGGTACCGTGGATGTTGCTGCAGGATCTTATACGGAACAAATAAACATAACAAAACCACTTACATTAAGTGGAGCGGGAACAGAAATAACACATATTAATACTCCAGAGCCATCTGTTATGACAATCTATGATTTATTTGGGTCGAAGTCATTAACTCCTCGATACTCAGTACATAGAGGAACAAATATCCCAGTTGTCAGAATTGCATCATCTAATGTTACTTTTGAAGGATTTGAAGTCAATCTAGGGAATAAAGCATTTTGGAATGTAAAAGGAAGTTTTGGATCCAACTATAGTAGGAGTACTGGTATTTTGGTGGATCATGTTGAGACAATTTCTGGATTGCCCGACACATTCACGAATATTTCTATTAAGAACAATAAAGTGGATGGAATGCTTGCTGACGATTTTGGAGATGCAATAAAAGCACTTGGAAATGCATCCGTATCCATAGAAGGTAATACTATATATGCGTATGGTGAAAGCGGTATAAGCGCATTAGGATCAGAAGATTTCCCGAGCTTTTTACCAGTCTATCATCCAACAGTAACTATCACATCAAACATAATCTATGGAGGAAGTGGCACAAGAGCAAATTATTTTTTAGGCATAGGATATTGGGTTGGAGCAACTGGAACCGCAGATAGTAATACTATTTATAACTCTCCAAATAATGGGTACGCACTTAATTCTTGGACAACGATGCCTGTTTCATTTACTCACAATGTTATTACCACTGATGGCGGAGGGGTTGGAGGTAATGGGGCTCAACTGTATCAATCTTCAGACTTAATATTTTCGAACAATACCATAGAGAATCAGGGATTAGTTGGAGAAATTTGGCTAAATCCAAACATAACTATTAGTAACAACACCATAACCAACTCAATTGATGGTTTTCTTATCGACAATCAAACGTCGGGTAGTGTCAAAATAAATAATAATTCAATTCGTGGTATGTCGATAGGTCATCATGCTGTTATTGTTGGAGGCACTGCGGGAGTTGACAGTGGTACCCTTTGGGGAACATGGGCTGGTCCTTCAACGGTTTTAGTCGATGCTACTAACAACTGGTGGGGAGATATGAGTGGGCCAAGTGGAGAAGGCACGGGAATAGGAAATAGCATTAGTACGAATGTCGATTATCAACCGTGGTGTTTGAATTCTGACTGTTCTTCAACTTCTTCAATTTATTCAGTTAGCGGAGGATTCAATTTATCCTCGACTCCACAAAATCTTTCCTTTGGACCACTTAGTATTGAAGGATTGACTGGAACGGGAAGTGTATTTGTCGCAAAATATAATAGTGCTAGCGATGTTCCAGATGGAGGTCACAGTTTTGGAGTCAATGGTTTTTACTACAATATCGAATATACAGGGACACCTAATTGGCCAGTCAGCATAAAAATAAATTATAGTGACACTGTCTCTGATTCCAATTACCTTGATGAAAATCATTTTTCCTCTCTTTTTTATCAAGAAGGTGGAGTCTGGAAAGATTACAGATTAGATACTCCTGCTTCAACTGTTTCTATCGATAAATCTACAAATATAATCAGTGCCTCTTTACAACATCTGACACCGATTGTACCAGTTGTTGATACGACTGCTCCAAGCATGTCAATCACGAGCCCGACAACAAATCAGTATATAAATGGACGTACAATATCAATTAGCGGGACAGCAACAGACGATTATTTTAATTATTACTACTGCTATGTATCAAACGTTAGTGGTCATGAATATGGGACTAGAGATGCATCATGTAA
>JAVHSH010000030.1:0-9540 GCA_036172095.1 Patescibacteria group bacterium | reverse complement strand
TGGGGAGTAGTGTAACGGTAACACGCCTGACTTTGGATCAGCGCGACTCTAGGTTCGAATCCTAGCTCCCCAACCAAACTGTACGAAAAAAAGATAGACCGACACGCCCAACATAAAATTAGTATCAATCGCCATGAATCACTATCATATAAAGGACTATGGATTTCATGATTTTTTTAACGAAATCTTTAATAAGGTGATATTCTATATTCTTCTCATTTCAACTTTCTTTCTTCTCGTTTTATGGAATAGTGAGTTTATGCTTGGATCCTACTTAAACCTGTTCATGTCGATCTCAATTTTTAGCACCATATCAGATCTGGTTATTCATTTAGTTATGGGATTAATGTGGGGTAATCAATCAATGTGTGATTTGAAGATTGTGACAGATAAAGAATCTGAGGATAACTCAAAAGTGGACCTTAATAAACTTCACCAAGCTTCCTGGCTACCAAGAATTGTTGGGATATTAGAACGTATAATCATGGCGACTGGTTTTGCAATTGGTCATTACGAACTAGTAGTTGGATGGTTAGTTTTAAAAGTAGTCAAAATCAAAGATAGTAATGGAGAAAAGCAGCAACAAAATAGTTTATGGAGAGTTATTGAGAATATATTTCTTATTGGGACAGCACTCTCGCTTATAAGTAGTTTTGCTGGAGCTGAAGTGTATAAGTATATACATAGTCACAGCACCTCTTTAAAGGTTATTGAAAATAAAAAAAGGAATATTTATTTTGTCCCTACAAAAAATAGATATATAATAAACACAAAGCTAAACTATTAGGATCAAAAGGGCCTTGACCGAAATGCTCAATAAATTGAGGTAGGCCGGATGGACGATGTTGAAACTGCTTGATATACTGAAGATATGACTCTTCCTAAACAATTAACCACGGTTACTCGTCTTTCAAAAACAATAGCTCTAATTCTATTTATGGCGCTTCCTATCATCGCATTCATTTTCGGAGTAAAGTATCAAGCACTGGTTGACTTACCTAATAAATCGAATATCGTTGCAAACGATAAACCCTTTCTTGTACCTAGCCCTAAACTTTTAAATAAAATAGAGGAAAAGGATCTATGTGATTTTACAATCAAGCTGCCCGATGGCTATCATATTCAAGAACCAACGAACTCCTTTTTTGGAAATACAGAAACAAAAGCAAATAAAGGTCAAGTTTGTAAAGTAATATTGGGACCACATTATAAACCACTATATGAAGGCTATTCCGGTGAGCAAATTCAAATAGACGTTTATCCAGCTTATTTAACGGATATAACAGAACTATTAAGACACGCTAATGAAAAAACGGATAGCTATCTTCCTATTCATGCATATTACTATTCAAGGGCAAGTATGGGGGGCGAAGATAAAGTTCTTGTTTTTGAAAATAACTTCAGAATATATGAAATTTTTTGGAGAAATGAACCAAGTAATTTAGATAGCATGATTAAACAGATTGTAAGCCAACTTTAGTATAAAAAGTTCCTACATAGTCAATCAAAGCCAACAAAACGACGTGCCAAATGGACGATATTAGAACTGCTTGATATACTTCGTATATGTCTGACTTAATGATTAGAAGGTATAAATCTACTGATAAAGAAAAGGTTAAGGAGCTTTATAAGCTTTCATCTATTCATTCTGAAATCGGATATAGAAGTGGACCGTGGGAAGCAGATTTTGATGATATGGAGGGCCACTATTTTAATGGTGGAGAATTTTTAGTAGGGTTAATAGGTGATGAAATTGTCGCAATTGGAGGATATAGAAAAATGCCCAATAATATAGCGCAAATAAGAAGAATGAGAGTCCATCCAGACCATAGAAGAAAAGGCTATGCTCAGCAAATAATACATAGATTGGAAGATGCGGCTAAGCAAAATAAAATGAGCGAAATACAACTTAAAACATCCACGCAACAAAAAATGGCACAAAGTTTCTATGAAAAAAATGGGTATGCAAAAATGAAAAAAGAAAAAGAGTATTATATTGAAGGCGGTGGCAATTCATTTGAAGTTATCTGGTATAGAAAGGCATTAATGTAGAAGTTCTCATATAAGCACTAAAACTAGCTAAACCAAATGGAAAAAACACCTGTTGTTCAAGTAATAAATGGTAGTTTTGGTTAAGTGGTTTTTCAGTGTGATGGGTTGGTTTTAAAAAATTCTTATAGCTTCACACCTTCGGTAATGAGTGTGAAATAGAGAAAAGTTGATTGTGCAATCTGAGCTAATCCAACTTTTTCATACAGATCATACATTTCTTTATTGGTGAGTCTAAATACCTTTCCCTCATTATGATAAATATTTTCAACCTTAAATAGTATCTTTCGTAGCAATCCTTCGATACACATATCAAGAATAAGAAGTTTTCCTCCAGGCTTTAATACGCGCACCATTTCTTTTGCCGATTGTAAGGGATCTGGATGATGATGAAAAGAACTTGCACACGTAACATAATCGAACGAATTGTCTTTATAAGGCATTTTTACTGCTGAGCCCAATGTGATCTCAACATTTTTTTCATTGATAAATTTTTTCTTTGCAACCTCAACCATTTTTGGAGTGATATCCAATCCACATAGTTTTATCCCTTTATTTATGTCAAGCAGATACTTGATTAATATCCCAGAACCGCAACCGACATCCAAAAAAGAAGAATTCTGTTTTGGATTTAGAAGCTGAACAATTTTAGCGTTTGTTTGTCGAAAGGTAATTGATGTAAATGGATTGTCGTAGTTATCTGCCCATTTACTAAACTCCTCAATACTATTTTTTTCCAGTTGATGCATTTGCCAATTATTATAGATGATGTGATGGAATTATTCGTCTCCTCACGAAAAATATGATTGCCAATTAGGAAATGAAGTGAAGGATATGATCTGCCGCCCTCTTTGCTCCCCCACATGAAGATAGAGATTTGCTAACTATATCAGCTGCGTGTTTATACTTCTTGTCCTGAAGGAGAGCGTTTATTGATTCAATAAATTGAGGAATATTGATGGGTTGTTTTTTGTGATATATTCCCGCTCCCAACTGTTCCACTCTTGTTGCATTTATTCTCTGTTCTTGAATAATTGGGAGCATAAGGAGTGGGACACCAAAATAAAGGCTTTCGTTTACGCTGTTCATACCGCAGTGACTGATAAAAAGTGATGCTCTTTTCAGCATCTCAAGTTGCGGAAGATAGGGAGCTATATGTATATGAGACGGAATTGCTCCCAGGTCGGATATATTGATATGTTTCCCGATCGATATATATGAAGGACAACCAATCATTTTTAATGCCTGGATTATTGAACGGTACGTCTCAACTTTATCGTTATAAATAGTGCCAAGTGCAACGTAAATAATGGGTTTATCACTTTCTGTTATTGCGTTTAGCTGCTTTTCTTGCCTGTCATATATAATTGGCCCCACAAACTTATAGCTTTCGTTAAAACTTTTTTCGAGAGGCTGAAAATGACGAGATGTAAAAACAATATTCAACTTTTCAGAGTTTGAAAATATATCTGTTGTAAAAGGAGGAATAAGTCCTTTCTTTGTATATATATTATGAAATCGCCGCATAATATTAAGAAATCTAAGCGGATGAGATGCGATATATTTATAGTCATTCATGAGGAAGGGTGTCTGACTTAGAATTACTTTCAAGTTTATCGCCATGCTGGGAACCAAAGCGACTGTTGGGAGCTTTGTATATAAGCCGACAATTTTCCCCCATAAACTAAGAGAATCGTGTACTAAACAATCAGGGCGCTCCTCTTCAATTTCTTTTATTAATGGATCTGCTAAAAGCTCTGTAGCTCGTAAACTTAATTCTGCAATATTCACTGCATTGTGTAGAATCCGCAGATCAATTGTATCTGTCCCTAAGGGAAGTTTTTTAAACTGTGCGCCTACGCTTTCAATTTTGTCTTTGAACTCAGCTACATTATAAATAGTTACTTTGTTACCTCTATTTATAAGTTCGCTCGCAACTCCAAGCATAGGATTTAAGTGTCCATACGCCGGCATTGTTTGGAAGATAAATTTCATAGATACCTAATTATACGTTTTGAGCTTGGTATTGATGAGTCGATCACTTCACAACATATCTGAAACATGTTATTTCATGATCATTAATCATCCCTACTGCTTGCATATGTGCATAAATGATAGTGGGGCCGACAAATCTGAAGCCTCTCTTTTTTAGATCTTTGCTTAATGCTTCTGATTCTTTTGAAATGGCAGGAATCTCAGATATATTTTTCCGCTTATGGATAATCGGCTTCCCTTTTACAAAACTCCAAATATAACCATCAAACGTTCCAAATTCCTTCTGTATAAGTAAAAACATTTTGGCATTATTGATAGCCGCGCTGATTTTAAGCCTATTTCGAATAATGGCGGAATTACCCATCAGTTTTTCAGCATTTTTTTCGGTAAATTTGGCAACTTTTTTTGGGTCAAAGTTGGCGAATGCTTGCCTGTATCCTTCTCTTCTTTTGAGAATAGTTGCCCAACTGAGGCCTGCTTGTGCTGCCTCAAGCATAAGAAATTCAAAGTGTGTTTTATCATCGTGAACTGGAACACCCCACTCCTTATCGTGATACTCATGAAAGAGCGGATTTTCCGCCCATTGACAACGGACTATGTTAGCCATTTTATTTATGTGGTTTGACTTCATACTATGTTTGCCCGGCAAGAAACCGTGCTGTATTTACATTTCTCACTGTCATCAACTGATACAGTTTATGTCCTACTAATTTATTGATATGACTTTTATTGTAATTTTTTCTGTTGATGTTCCAAAAAATTGCACCCTTTGTGTAGCGAATATCGAGATACTCTCTTTTAACTGGAATAGTATCAATAGTTTTTTCCAAGTCAATTTCATCAAATAAATAGGCAACATCTGTTTTATGTTCAGAATCGTTTTTCCAGTCTTTTGGTATAGATTTTGCTATCTTTTGCATTTCCAGTTCTGATTTCACGAGAGTTGAAATATCAAATCCAAACTCTTTTTTCAAACCTGTCATAATTTCTTCACTAATATCGGATTGTTTTTTATCTGACTCAAAGATAATATTGCCGGAATTAATATAAGTTGAGATATTAATGTATCCTAAAGACTCAAAAAGAACCTTCAGTTTTTTCATTTCAACTCGTCGATTCCCTCCCACATTTATTCCTCTCAGAAGCGCAATATATTTCATATTTATTTTTCTAAATTTTCCTTCACTCGAAATTTAACTATTCTAGCTATAAGATCTAATGGAAGCGGTTTATCTAGGGGAAATTGAACGGATCCCTTGGCGCTTTTATAGTTAGATAGTTCTTTTTTGAAAGCAAGAATCCCTGAGGGGGTGGGATAAAACCCTATGTGGTTTTTGAAAGCAGAAAAATGAACAAGATTGCCGTGGAAAGTAAAGGTGGGAATTCCATAACAAATTGTTTCCTCAGCTTCGGGCGCCGCCTTCCTAATGGTTAACCTCAGCTGCTCCAAGATTATTTGAGTATCACCTGGAAAGCTAGCAATAAAAACATCAATGGTATTTTTCATAGTCAAGTATTTGGAATAAGATATTATAAATAATTATTAATTGGTTTGTTTCTCGAGTTGATTCTAACAGTTTGGAAAAACCAAGAGTACGATTAGGGGCTTGACAAAATTTATTACTGGGTATACGCTAAGGACGATATGGCAGCCAATGCCGCCGAAAGACTATCACATTATTCTCCCGAAAAAATCCCCACCTTTGGTGTTAATAACCTCAAAAAAATCGATGGAATGCAGCGACTTAATGTTGTCCTTGCAAATACAAATTTTGCTCTACCTTTAGTCCACATTAATATTCCAGAAGCAAATGTTGATGCTGCTATTGGGTGGTTTAATCCAGATCCCTATGTAAATCCACAAATTGATGAAGCTTCCACCATAATCATGGGAGACATGCTTCAGGCACTTGACACAAAGGTGGTTGTTATGACCAACTCATCAAAATCGGAGCATCTTATACAGATGGCCATGAAAAATCTCCCTCCAGACACACAGCTTATTATCCTTCCTAGTGGAAAAGAAGAAACTGATGGAGCGGCAATTAGAAATCGTTCTGTTGGAGAGTTGACTTCATACATACCCGTCACTGGTACACCCAAAGTCATGGGATATCCGAAGGAAGCTATAAGTCTTGAGGAATTGAGGAAGCTGTGTCCAAATGGAAAAGGTCTTTTCATAGTCGATGATGTTTATTCAACCGGTGAAACAGTGCGAACAATGGAAACAGTGCTCGGATTGGGGACGTCAGATGAACATCATGTCGCAGTTATCGCAATTGAAAAACAGTATGATGTAGACACTGCAAAATATATAGAATATCCACTCCCCCCAAATCTTCATGCAGCTTTTTGCCTAACTGAATTTCTTAAATTAGATGCACTCGGAATACAGAGAGATGAACTTTTTCAAAATGATAAAGCAACTATTCCAAAAGCAATTCTCTTACCGGATTAAGTTTATATAGCATAATATTTGATATTTTTATATTTATTTGACACAATAAGCTAAACTTATATCTTTATGGCTGCAGAAATTACTAAACAAATACACTCTCTTGCGCAAGGTTATGGATCTAATCCTGCACGTCTTAACTTGATTGAGCTGCAAGAACAAAGATCTCAAAGACAGATGTTGGAAGTTGCCTCAGTAATGCATGGAGCAGATGCCATTGAAGCTAGATACTCTAAATTAGGAATCCCTCTTCCATCAGTGATAAATCTTTTCACAGCCGGATTTGATAAGCCAGAAAATGCAGTGATAGTTGGAGTTTGTGGAGATGAGACATTTGCTGATTTTCCTAGACCTGATATTTATGGACATGCAGGAACGATTTCTGCGATTGGGGATACAACATTTATGAACGGTCGAGCCCATCCAAATGAATGGGCTGGACAGGATGATGCAGCGATGATTATTGCACACCCTCTTCAGGTTTGGAAAGAAATCGCACGTCGTCAAAGAGCGATAGGTATTGATCCTCTTTTTGTGTTTACTTACCTAGTTGGAACACGCGAAGGACATGCAATAAAGCCGGGGGATGTGGGTCTCATTCTGGATGATATGGAACTCACGAATGTTGTTCATCCTGGACACGGAGCTCGTGGCATACTCGATGAATATTTTGGGCCTCATTTTCAACCAAAAGCAGGAAGAGCGAGTAATCTTGAGATGGCAAAATTATATGCGGATTTTGCTCGAAATGAAGGATATATAAACATGTTTCCAGCTGCAGTTTGTGGCACACCGGGCACAACCGAATATCAGAGTTTTCTTGAAGTTGGTCTCCTTGATCAGGCCTTTGCTCAAGCACAGGCGGCTAATTTGGGAGAGATAACTCAACAGGTATTTGGGTCATTGGAAAACTTATCACTACTGTATGGGATGGGAGTGACGGCAGAGCTTGCCACTATGAGGCAAACATTTGAAGGTGAACCAGATTTCAAAGTACTAGCACTCGGGCTTGCTACTGACTCTGTTGGGGGTAGACAAAGTTTAGTGGTGGATCACTCTGCTGTGGTAGCTGCCGCATTTGCCGCAGGTGAAGAACACAAGAAAAAACTGCTTAAATTTGAGAATGGTTATGTCTCACATCTTTTACAGCCACTACCCGACTTTTCGATTCGAGCAAAATTGATCACTCATTAAGAATTCATCAAAATCCTTCACGACTTCATCCGCAATCGCCATCACGTTTTTACGTGCCACATTCTCTGTGAATGCAACAAAATATGCTACTGCACCAGCTATTTTCAGATGGGCATCGGTATATCCATCGCCAATTGCTATGATATATTTTTTTTGTAATTTATTTACTACTTCAACCTTTCCGTTTTCTTTAGAAAGTGGATTAGTTTCGTCAAATCCAATAATGGTACCTTTTACATCTTTCTTAATGGTGTTTGCCAAAATGTGATTTTTAGGTATCCCAAGTATTTGTACAACAGGAATAATATATTCTTTAAATCCGCCGGAAACAATGTATATATCTCCGGCATTTTCTTTGAAAAACCGTTTATTTTTATAAACGGATGGGGTAATTTTATGCAAAAGTTTACTAATTGTCTTTTGAATATCCTTACCAGTTGGCCGTATAAGGTCAAAGCGCATTTTCAAACTCATATCGAAAGGAATTTGTCCATTCATGCCTTGTTCAGTAATTAACGAAATCTTATTCATTATTTTTTCTTTATTCGCATTATTGATAAGGCATGTATCCGCAAGCACTTCAAGACCCTCAACGGAAATTATCGTTTTATCAAAATCAAAAATATAGGTAATATGCTGTTTGTCCATAGATATGTGAAAAGTGGATAACAAGAAGGTTAAGAGAGAGACACTCAAATTGAGTTTGGAGAGTAGTTGTTCAAGACCATGACACGAGGATTCATGGCCTTATTATAACACTTATGCCTCATGTGATATGTTTGGAAATATAATTAACTCATATAAAGTATGTATTAGATATGTGCTTCTCCTGGTATAATATAAATAGCCTCATCGTTGTATATTCATCATATTTCCCATGCCATTTATCATCCAAACCATATTAATCTTTGTTCTTTTTTCTGCCACATATTTTGGTGTTCGTCATATTCCTGGAATGGATTTGCACTCATTGAAATCAACTAGCGATTCCGCCGGTTGGCTCTATTCTGAAATTGGCCTTATTTTCGGTGTTTTTGCAGCATTTACTATTCAAGCACAGGCAAAGGAGTGGGATGAACTTCTTCGCGCCATCAGAGAAGAGGTAAATAGTTTGCGTCGTCTGCTTTGGTTATCATACAGCTTACCAGCAGAAAAGGCACAGAGAGTAAATATCTCAATATTCAATTACCTTGATCATATTGTCCACGAAGGATGGAAAGATATCGATAGCGGGTTTAGATCTCCACAGCTTGAAGCATCTATCCGATTACTTCAAGAGGAAGTGTTTGATCTTTTTCATAATAATCCCTCCTATGCTCCAACTGCAGCATCCCTTATTCGCAGCATTTTCGAAAGTCGCGAAGAACGTATGTTTTACAGCGCAAAACGGACACCTATGCTTTTGAAGGGGACAATTTATATGGGAGGGTTAATGATGATTGTTCTTTCCTATTTCATTGGAGTATCAAACATCTGGATTGATTATATTTTCACAGGATGTATCGCATTCCTCATTATCCTTATCGGTTTAGTAATTGAAGACCTTGAACATCCCTATCGACCTGGTCATTGGCACATTACTCAAGACGCATACCAATCGCTCCTTGAGGAAGTACGAACACCAACTAAATAAGGTTTGTTTATAAACCTAAGAGTTCATCTATAACTGGTTTGTTAAAACCGATTACAATTTGGTCTCCGATCCAAAGCTGTGGTACCCCCATTTCTCCAGATTTTTCAACCATTGCCCGCGCTTGGGTTTGATCGGCGGATACATCAATGTCTTCAAAAGAAATTTTTTTATCTTTTAAATATGCCTTTGCCATGTGGCAATACGGGCATGTTGG
>JAVHSH010000029.1:0-9556 GCA_036172095.1 Patescibacteria group bacterium | reverse complement strand
GAGACCGACTATCAATCTGGACTTTTTATTGCTATTGGAAGTATCTCCTTTTTCTTATTGCTCTGGAGATATAAACATATTAAATTTTCATTCGAACCACTAGAATTAGTTCGAAAATTTCTTGTTGCTTTGGTTGTCTTATACGGTATTTTTGCCGGCATATTCCTTTTGGAGAATACCTACAATAAATTTTATTTACGTCACACACAAAAAATGCCAAGCATTTATGATCATGCACCGACAGGATTTTTTATCAACGACGTTGTGAAGGATGGAGAGTATTACTGGATAGGTCCATATGAACCACACCAAGAATTTTTTGTCAAGGGCGCAAAGCTTCCTGGAAAGTTCCCAACATTGCTTCCACAATTTAGAGAGAGTGAATATTTCAGTAGTGAATTCATTAAGCAGTTTGAGGCACACCCCCCGAAGGTAATCATGTATAAACATGAGGCCTCAATCTTTGGTACTCCCGCAATGGAGTTCGGCGCCTTTTTTGTCGATTGGATGAAGGGGAAATACGTCTCTCTTGAAAATATTAAAGGACTAACCGTTCTCAAAAGTCCGGAGACATTCACGATGAGGACCGATGTCTATATTCTCATTAACGACAAGGATGAATTACTAAAAAGACTAACAGAAAAAGGATACATTGAAATTAAATAAGCTGAGATTGGATTGTATATATTAACACTATTAATTATGTTCAACTATTTTAAAACAAGAAAAAAGGTGTTATTCATAGCAATTCTTTTTTTCTTAATCCAACTTCCTTTTCTCGATCAACTTTCACTACTTAGAGGGGAAAGAGATATTCTTTTAACAGGTTGGTCTCTCGCGCATACTGCCCGCGACCTATATGGGAGACTTCTACCCCTTGAGTTTACTGGAATTGATCCAAATGTCCCATTTGTTCCTATGTATATAACAGCCCTTTGGTGGCTTATTGTTCCAGTAAAATCCGTATTCTTATCGAGACTATTTTTTGTCTTACTCTCAACAACCGCTCCATTCTTGATTTTCGAAATAATAAACTTCATAAAAAAAGATGAAAGAATTGCACTGATAACTGCCGCAATTTTTTGTTTCAGCCCCGGAATATTTTATTTATCAAGGCTTGCTCTTGAGATAGGTATTGCTTTTCCTCTATTGCTTGCAGGAATACTTTGTTATTTGAGGGAAAAGAAAATCCCCAGTTTCCTCTTTTTCTTTCTTTCATTCTTTTCATATCATGGATTCAGACCTTTAATACCTTTCCTACTAATCTATCTTGAACTATTTTTTACTATAAAGGGAGAAAAGAAAAAAACTATTCCAAATATTGGACTCATTCTTTTTTTTAGCGTCATACTGCTTCTTCTCAGTCTTAAGATAGATGGCAATCTCATGAAAAGTAGATCAAGCGATTTGATATTTATGAATTTCACTCAACTAGCAAATCAAATTGACTATAGACGGAACACATCTATCGCACCGAAAGCTATTGCAGCACTATTTGATAATAAAATGACCGCATTAGGGATGTATTTAAAAGACAATTTTTTTGGAGGAATAAGCTTTGAGTATCTATTTAGGAATGGTGATCCTTCATCTCTTTATGCGACGACATTCTCAGGGCAATTCTTTCTTACATACATTATTTTATTCATCCTTGGATTTGTTCAGCTAGGGAAACATGGGAAAAAGCAGGATATATATATTTTAGGATTAATTCTGATAGGGATGATCCCATCTCTTTCGAATGTGAGTTATCCTAGTTATTCAATTCGTGCGATGCTGTCCACAGTTGGATTCGCATATTTGTTTGCAATGGGATATCGGTATTTAGAATTCCTCTTGGGCTCTATAAGTAATAAAAAAAGTGTTATTAGACTTGCCATTATTTCAATAATAGGAGTTTCTTTGTTCGTAGAGGTGACATACTTTGGATACAATTTTTATTTCAGAAGATATATAACAATGTCTCAAATGTATTTCGAAACAGAAAGAATATTACCTCAATATCTTATTTCCTCAAATAAGTCATATTCAATCTATACGTCAAGCCCAAGAGATATGTTTTTTGGCTATATTTTTTTTAATAACAATATTAAACCTCAGGATATACAGAGCGTTGTTAATACAACTGAGCCATATGTATATAACGGTCTGCGTTTTGCAAAATGCGATAAATCCATGCCTAAAACGAAGGTGGTTGTGTCGGATATTTGTTTAAGTGAAGAGCAATATAAAAGGTTTGATAGTACTAAAGCAAAAAAATTCAGCTATACAAATTATTCATTTAGAAACTCATTCTTTATAATCGACTAATCTTTTCGCATGAAGAGAATATAGTCATCGCCTGAAAAGTCTGAATTAATTAGAAACTTTTTATCTATCTTAATTAAAGAAGTTCCTATTGCCTGAGAGGAGGTAGACTTATAAAAGTCAGCACAGGAGTTGAGTTTCATTATATAGATTTCATTTTTTTGATTAATTATTTTTGGACATGCATTTTTATATTCGACGTTCAAATAATTATATTTTTCCTGTTGCAATCTACTTTTTATCACGAGTGGATCAGAAATTTTATAAAATGCATACTGGATGAAAGCCGTTCTAGGCTCGCTTTGATAAATTATTATTTTCATTTTTTTATCCAATTTGTCTATTTTCGCTATCAAATTTTTCTCGTTCATTTGCCAAGCGCTTTGGTTTAAAGGAGCTATTCGCGTATTGTAAATTAATAAAAAAGAAATCCAATTAATAACTAATATTATTAGTAAAATTACAGACGCATATCTCGACTTTTTAGTAAATGAGATGGCACCGTGGGCAATAATAAGTGTAAATGGTATAAGTAGAACAATCGCTCTTAATATTATTGTCACATCTGTTTTTGTTAATGCTACCGGTATTGTTCCTATGATGAAAAAACCAAGCAAAGCTAGCAGTTTTTTTTCAATATTTTTAAGGTTCACTATACCAAAAATAAATAGACCAAAATCACTCAGATAGAATAAGCCTATTAGACCGGCAGTGCCATAAAGAGAAGATGGATCACCTTTTATAAAAAAAATATTTGTATCAAGAATGCTTAGATACTTTTCAGTATATTCATGGATTTGTACAGTTGCCTTGTTAACAAGTAGTCTTTTAAAATCAGTCGATGCATTTGTAGTCAGTCTTTCATACCATATTTTTCCTTCATCTTGTTTATTATCATAACTTAATAAATATTTAAATTCCTTTTTTACAAGTTCTGAATTAGGTGAATAGTAATTTACAAATGTAAAGAGAAAAGTCAATAAGAAGCCTACGGATATCAAGTATAGAGAAGTCTTAATGAATTTAGTGTATTTAAAAAAGTTACCCATAAACAAAACTATTGCAACAACTAGTGGCATATATGTTCTAATCGCCATATACGAATTAAAGACTAAAGATAAAGATATAAAAAGCATTATAAATTTATATGGCTTTTTAATATTGGAAACACTTAGAAGTAAAGAAATATTTAAGAATAAAAAACTTATAACAGATTCATATCCTGTAACCGATGAATAGCTGAACCAAGGAGAAAAATTTAATATAAGAAACGATGCTAACGAATATTTATAACTCCGCGTTATGAGATAGATGGTTATGAAGAAAATCACCGGAGTAAGGCTATTAATCAAAGCAAATAACAATCTTGCAGTATTTACATTTTTTTCCTGATGAAATAGCCAAGTCAAGGAGCCTATATAGATTGGAATACTTGGTTTTGCAGTAAGGATTCCTGAAGTGAGAAATAACTTATTACCATAATAATCTGAACCAGATTTAGCAACTAGATACGAAGAGAGGTATAGATCAGCCTCATCATTGGATAATGAGGGGATAATCATATTTAAATAAACGATTCTCGTTATTAAGGAGATTAGAAAAACTATAAGTAATACTTTTTTCATATGATAAAAAAATCAATCACTTCGTCATCCTTCTAAGAAGAGCCCCTAATATCTTGTCTGTCACTCTTTTTGGATTCCAATAGATCACCTCAGTGAGTCCTTGTGCAAAGAAGCGTTTTATATTGAGTGCCGGTTCTTCAATGTCTGCGCTATACTTTCTTTTTTCCCAATAATAAAAATAGACGAGGAAAGAATAAAAGAGCTGGAGCATAGCAAGGGTAAATCCAAGCATCCCATCCTTATATCCTTCTCCTGCGAAATAGCGGCCCACAAACTCAGAAATCGCTACTTTAGTTGCATCTTTCAGATGATATTCTTTCTTTTGATTAATTTTTTCTGTCGCCTCGACTTTTGCATAGCGCATCATACGAAGAACAAAATCATCGATAGAATCATAGTTGTGATGTAAGATTGCATATTTTTCTTCTGTCGGAAGCTCAAAGATTTCTCCTTTCACAATAGGTTGTTGGTGAATTTTTGTTGGCCAAGTGAGAACCGTTTTTTTGAAAAGGCGAACCTGAGAATCAGGCCACCAACGGCTATGGCCTACCCATGAACCGAAAACCATGTTCTTTCGTGCGATTTGAATCGCATCGTGTTTGCTATATATTTTCTTAAGTTCATCAATAAGTGTTTCTGGCAACTCTTCATCTGCATCCAAAAATAATACATACTCATGCTTAGCTCTATTTTTTACTCTCTCACGGATGAGTTCCACATATTCCACATGTTCTTCCTCAATAAGAGTCACTTTCTTCATTTTCTGCACCTCTTCCTTAAGTGATTCATCCATGCCGATATCAACAACCATCACTTCATCAGCGATCTTATCTAGGGATGCAAGACAGGCGTAAATGTGATTTGGTCTTCCTTTGACGACTGTTATTCCAGTTATTTTCATATTATTTTTTCAAAAATAATAACTTAACTTCTTTTACCATATTAACATTAAATACAAAATAGAGCGTTGAGAGGTAAGTTGTCCCGCCTAAAAGAACCGAAAGCACTAGGGCAGTCAGATGATGAGTAACGACAAGCTTCACAAGGCCGATAACAAGACCCATCATAAGGGCGGAAAGGAATGGCTTATAGGTCGCATGAATAAATCTGAAATGAACGAATCGTTTTGCAACAAGTACGACAAAAACCGAACTAAGAGCAATGATGCATACCGTTAGTGGGAAACCAAGATAGGAAAGGAAATATGTGAGAATTGGGGTGAGAATCCAGGTAACTACGGTCCATGTCGCCATGAAAATCAGTACTATTTTTGCATGTCCGAGTGCGTTTATGAGATTCATGAGCGGGGATGAAAAGGATGACAGGAATGCGGAAAAACAGAATAAATAGAATATAGGTAGGGCCGGGAGCCATTTTGCATATTTAGGTATCAAGAATACGATGTGTTCCATTGAAAGCGACATACCCAAGATGACTGGGGCAAGGATTGCTGTCTGGAAGAAGATAATTTTTTCGATGAGCTGGCCGATCTTTTCCTTATCATGTTGCAACCTTGAAATGACAGGGAACAAGACTTTCGTTATGTTGTCCATGATTATCCGAATAGGTGCCTCTGCCCATTTTTTCGCCCATCCGATGTAACCCACTCCCGTAAATCCCACGACTTTTCCCAAGAAGAGCGTAATGAGATCATCCTTAAAGAGGGCAAGAAATGAGCTTGCCTGGAAGGGGAGACCAAATTTCAAAAGAGAGCGAAGCGATTCCTTAGAGATTTCAAACCGGGGAGTCCAAGGAGAAAGATAATAAATAAGAGTGACACCGACGAGTGAACGAAGAACAACCGCGATCGTAAATGAATTAAGTCCCAGTTTCGCGATAGCACAAATGATGATGGTGATATAAAAAACAGTCCCTTCAAGTACCTGCACCATGACTATTTTTTGAAACTGTATTTTCCGCTCAAGCAAGATGGACGGAATGGTTTTTAGCGATGAAAAGAAAAATCCTCCAAGAAGTGCCCAATAGAGATATGTTCCTTCGAGAGGGAGCTTGTAGAAACGCATAACAGTGTTCGTGATCAAAAAACCCAAAATCACCAGAGTTACGGTAAGAATCTGTTGGACAGTGAATGTCGTTGAGAAGTCCTTAGGATGCGTTTCCTTCTTTTGGATAAGGGATGCAGCGAGTCCGATATCGGAAAAATAGTTCAAGACTGAGATGAGAGAAAGAACAGTAATATACATTCCAAATATTGCAGGCGACAAGAGAATAGTTACGACAAGGTTTGCCACCAATCCCAAGAGGGCAGTATACCCACTTTGGAAAAAGAGACTTAGCGTGCTAACGAGACTATTCCGTTTTAATTGTTGATATGATTGAGTTTCTTCCATATTTTTTTATTTACCGCTAATAAGAATAAGAAAACGAATCCAATCACTGTAAGAATATTTCCAGCCATTTCGATAGGCGTTTCCTTATATGTGACAGTAATTATACTGCCAACAGGAGCTTTTATCTGGGGACGACCGAGTGGGTCAAACTGAGTTGGTTTTATCGAAGTTGTATCAATTGCAATATTCCATATAGGAAAATAGTGAAGTGGAATAACGACATCCTCATTCATCATCTTATATTGTTTATAAAATGGCCTATTAACCAGGGTAAGAATATTGTCAATATTTGATTCCAATCCTATTTTTTCTGAAGCTCTCCAAGCTTGGTATGAGCCAGTGCGCGGAAAATATTCAGGAATTTCGTATGCCGCTTTCTTTTCGATATATTTCTCAGTGAGGAACATACCCGTATATTCATCAAGACTATACTGCCATGGATTCGTAAAAAACTTACTCGAAAGGAAAAGAAGAGTTAGAGAACAGACAACGATGACCGTTGTTTGGAACTTTAGTATTTTTATATGAGAAAAAGCATATGCGGAAAAGAAACTAAGAGAGAAAAGGAGAAAAGATAGGAAACGCCACGGAAACTGGAACACTTTCATTATAGGAGAGAATAGGTCCCATATAGGTTTTGAATAAGGAAGGGTCAAGAAAGCTGAAAAAACGCCAAGTGTTAGCACAAAGAAAGACAACAGCGTATGTTGCATTTTTCTTTTTCTGAAGAGTTCATAAAGAAAAACAATCATTCCTAATACACCGAGAATGATGTGTGGCTTTCCCACTTGGAATGACATATCATCATTCAAACACCCAATACCACTCCCCCCATAACTCCACTTGACCGCCCTCCACAACTGCCATGTGCAGAGAAAATGATCGGCATATTTTGTTTTCGAGGCAATATCATTTGCGTAAGTAAGATGGTTTTCAAGAAGTGCCGGAATGAGAAAAGAGGAAGAGAGAAGTAATCCACATAAAAGCATTATAATCGCCCTCTTTTTTTCTTTTATAACGAAAATAGCTCCAACAAATATCACAAGTGAAACGAGAGATAATACGTTGTGTACAGTAAGCGTTGCTGCAATTGCAAGGCATCCTGAGATATAAAACCATACGGAAGTTTTTTTATGTGTATTCGTGATAAAAAAGAGTGTAAGAGGAAACAATGCCATAAACCAAATTTCTCCGACATTTCCTCGGACAAAAATCTCAACCGCCATCCATAACGAAGATATATAAACTATTGCGCTCAGTATTCCTGGCCAAAATGAGAAAAGAGAAGAGACAAGAAGGAACATGGAAAGAAATCCGACAAGAAGACCCCCAAGAGCGAGAATCTTAAAGGCAATAGCTGGAGATATTGCTAGACTTAATACTCCTCCTATCCATGCGCTGAACGGGGCATAAAAATTAAAAACAGGCACCCCGTAATTAAATGAAAAATGAGGAGCAATGCGGGGAGGGAATATACCGTTTTTCAGATTGAACGCAAATTCACTCAAACGCGCAACTTGTGTATTATCATGGACCATAAAAAAACGAAGATTGAATGGGTTCAGTTCCCGGCCTAGAAAGAAAAAGATGGCTCCGCAAAACAAGGCCAAAATGAGTATTTTTTTCACTTCCTCATTATACAATATTTGGCCTCAGATTTTATCTGGTCAGCTCAAATAGTTGGATAGCTGAGGCGTTTCCACTTTTATAGTACGATTTTAGCAATTTCATCGGCCAATCTGAGGGATAGACAAGTTTATGAGCTGTCACTACATAAATATATTCTTTTCCGATATCGGCTTGGTGTTTCAGAAGAGCTTCTTTGTTGAGCGGCCAGTATCCTTGGATGAAGACATTCTCTCCCTGTCTGACAAATACACTTAGCATATCACCGGTCAGACCAAAATCTCCCTCAGCAATTATTCGGACCGGTTTTTCTTTTGATTTCTCACGTGCAAATGCGATGATTTCATCCATTCCTTTTCCAACAGTCACACCGACGATATATTGGCCCTTATCGGTATCAGGAAACATTATTTTTGTATAGTCTGTCCACATGGGGAATTGGAAGATAATAAGAACACCAATAATAAAGCTAATAAGAGCTGCAAATAGGCGGATATCCTTTATTTTTCCTAATATGTAGGCAGCGAAAATTGTGAGCAACGTCCCAAAGAATACGATGTAACGGGGGAATAATACACGAGTCATCGCCGCTATTCCAAAATAGGGAATGAAAAGTAAAACGGAAAAGAAGAGAAACAAACGAATGTTTTTCCTGAATAGGAAATATAAACCAATAAAAGCGAAAGGAATAATAATCCATCCCGACTCACTGAACACATAATAAGGGATAGTCTTGAGGTTTGCAAAAAGAACTTCAAATGGATGTTGTAACCAATCGCCGAACGTCATCACAAATGTCGTATTTTTCATTGCAAGATAATGCATGTAAGGAGACAATCGCTGAACGTTGTAGATTACTTGCGAGAGAGCGAATACGATCCCCCATAAAAATAGATAATTCACAAACCCACCAGCCTTTTTTTTCTTATAATCGAACAAAAAGAGGGAAGCGATAAAGGAAACTCCCAAAAACATTTGGGCGGTAGATTTCGTCAAAAGAGCGAGTCCTGCCACTATTCCAAAGAGTAGTGCCACATCAAGTCGGACCGTATTGACCAAAAGGACCGTGAAGAGAATTATCCAGATAAATGCCGCATTTACACCTGAGTCAACAAGCGCCATACGATCATAAAAGAGGAAGTACGGAGAAAAAACATAGAGAAATGCACCGATAAAAGCTGTCTTTTTATCAAAGAGATAAACGAGAAGAGCAAATAATCCAAGAAGAGCTATCATTCCTGTCATGACAGAAAAGAGTCTGCCCGCAAGAAGAGCATCATTGGGAAATAGTTTTAAAAAAGGAATGGTTCCCCATGTTTGGAGTGGCTGTTTCCCATCGGTGAGCGAAATAAATCTCCATGAGGCATCATGCCATGCAACCTTCGCCCAACGAATATATATTCCTTCATCAGTAAAGATAGGAAGGAGTTTAAGATTGTAGAGTCGAGTTGTAAGATATAAAAGCTTTATCCCGCCGAGCAGTAAGACATCGAATATCGTAAAGTGTTTTTTTAGGGAGCCAATAATCTTTTGTATATCAAACATATCTTCATTATACAAAACAACCTTATTTGAGCTTTACAGGTACCACCTCTATCGCAAGAGGCTCGTTGTCTCCAAGCTTGAAATAGTGGTCAGCTGTATCTG
>JAVHSH010000028.1:0-9955 GCA_036172095.1 Patescibacteria group bacterium | reverse complement strand
CACCAGCCTTGGAGCATCTGTGGTTTTTTTATTTAAAAAAATTGATAGGAATATCCTGAACGGCCTCCTTGGATTTTCTGCTGGCGTCATGATTGCAGCAGCTGTCTGGTCTCTTATTATTCCCTCAATTGATCTTAGCAAAGAGATGAGCATGATCCCATGGGTGCCACCTGCTATTGGTATTATATCCGGCATGGTTGTCCTATTTATTATTGATAAAGTTCTTCCGCATTTACACCAAGGACTGCCACAATCAAAATCGGAGGGAATAAAAACTGCATGGCAAAAAAATATGCTTCTTTTTTCTGCAATCACGCTTCATAATATTCCTGAGGGACTTGTGATTGGTGTTGCATTTGGATCTCTCAACTATGCGTCCACTCATCTCACTATAGCGACAGCAGCTGCATTGGCGCTCGGAATAGCACTGCAAGATTTTCCAGAAGGAATCGCAGCTTCTGTTCCACTACGGAGCGGGGGATGGAGCAAATGGAAATGTTTTTTTTACGGACAGCTTTCGGGAATGGTTGAACCAATTGGTGCACTTATTGGTTACATGTTTGTTAGCATGTCAAGACAGATTCTTCCGTTTGCTTTATCGTTTGCTGCCGGGGCGATGCTGTTTGTCGTCATTGAAGAGCTGATTCCGGAATCTCAACAAGAAGGAAATACCGATATCTCAACAATCTTTACGGTTATCGGATTCGTTGTCATGATGATATTAGATGTTGCACTTAGTTAGAATACGCGATATTCCACTCGCACATATCTACGGATAATTGCTGGATCATGCAAATCAAGAGAATTGAACGTTACCGCTGCGACATCTGAAAGAAATCTTTCACTCTCAAATGCTTCGTCTGCGAGTCGAATTGATGCACGGATGTTTACTGTCGAATCTGCACTAAATTTTTTATACATGAGAGGACCATTGATAGCCTGGCCTTTTTGTACCTTTTTTAAAGCATCGGCAACAGACAATAATGGTTCTTCTGGGTGTCGTTTGTCTATTAAAAACAATCCATCTCGTGTAAGAAACAATCCAAATGTCGAAAGCACTTCTACTGCAAGACTTGTCATATTTTTTTGGGAAACATCTTCCAATGCTTGTCTTGATGCGATAAACTCTCCTCCTATTTCATATGCTATTGGGGTACTCTTTGGACCATGTCCGATTGAATGGACTCTATCAGTTATCATGACGCCCGGGACTTCGGCAGGCGGGCGGCCATAGGGATCTTCTCCAAGCGTAGCTCTATGAAGAGACATCGACTGAGTTCTATTTATTCCCATAAGGATATGGGGTTGTCTCAGATGAACTGCTGGAAGCATTGTTGATTCACGCATAAATACCATCCCATAGTATATCATACTATAGGGCATAAATCAATGACTTTACGCTCAGAATCGTGTATAATTGTTTTTTCTATGAAAAACGCAACAGACACCGTGCTCCTTATTTCCCCCATACGATTCGGGTTCAACCCGGAGACGGCTGATTCGAACGTATTTCAACATGAGTTGGAACAGGACCAGACCGTCACCATCTATGACGCGGAGCGAGAGTGGGAAGAGGTCTGTAAGCTGCTCGTCAAAAACAAGATAAATGTCATCGCGGTCATGGACACGCTTATACCCGTAAAGCCGGACGCACTTTTTCCCAATAATTGGATTACGACACATGAGGACGGGAAAATAATAATCTATCCGCTCCTCGCCCAAAATAGGCGTGCTGAAAAAAGGACGGACATCATCCAACAGATGAGAAAAAAATATCTGGTGACCGATGTCATTGATCTATCCTATTTTGAAAAAGAAAAAAAATATTTGGAAGGGACGGGAAGCATGGTGCTTGACCGGGGAAATAAAATCATTTATGCATGCCTCTCTGTACGAACCCATAAGGAACCATTGGAACATGTCGCAAAAATACTGGGATACGAAGTCGTTGCTTTTCATGCATTCGATCACCATGAGCCCATCTATCATACGAATGTCTTCATGTCCGTGGGAAGCAAGTGGGCGGCAATCTGCATGGATGCCATTCCGGATGAAAAAGAGAGGGAAGCATTGAACAATTCATTCATGAAAACAGGGAAAGAGCTTATCAATCTCACGAAAACGCAGGTTGATGCATTTGCAGGAAATATACTAGAGCTACAAACGCTTGAAGGAGAAAATAAAATCATCATGTCGCAGACTGCATATGAAAGTTTGCGTCCAGAACAAATACAGATTTTCCAAAAATATGGGGATATTGTATCTTCTGATGTCCATACTATCGAACAGGTTGGGGGAGGGGGAATCCGCTGCTTATTGGCAGAGATTTTTTTATCTAAAATCTAAAAATAAACCATCAGCAATATCCAGGCAACAATTTTATTTTGATAGCCTTTTCAAATCTGCGGCAACCATAGTCTTTACCAATTCGCTAAATGGCATTTTTGGTTTCCATCCAAGCTTAGTATTCGCTTTTGTTGCACGGGCAAGAAGAAGGGGGACTTCTGCTGGCCGTTTGAATCGTGCATCGATTGTCACATATTTTTTCCAGTCTGTTATGCCGACTTCTGCAAACGCAAGCTCGACAAATTCGCTTACCGCATGTGTTTCGCCTGTGCCAATGACATAATCATCTGGTTGTTCTGCCTGCATCATCAGATACATCGCTTCTACATAATCTCCAGCAAACCCCCAATCGCGCTTTGCATCAAGGTTCCCTAGAGCAAGCGTATCCGCAAGACCAAGCTTAATCCGGGCGACTCCATCTGTTATCTTTCGCGTGACGAATTGTATTCCTCGAAGAGGGGACTCATGATTGAACAAAATACCGTTTGTCGTAAAAATGCCAAACGACTCTCTAAAGTTTATCGTCATCCAATAGGAATATACTTTTGAAATGCCGTATGGGCTTCGTGGATGGAAAATCGTATTCTCGTCTTGAAATCCCTGCTCGTTACTCAAACCAAACATTTCGCTCGTTGATGCTTGGTAAAACTTTGTTGTTGGAGAAAAGAATTTGATTGAGTTTAAAAGATACAGAACGCCAAGCGAATTTACCTCTGTGGTGAACTTTGCCTGATCCCATGAGGAGCCGACGAATGATTGCGCAGCAAGATTGTATATTTCATTTGGTCTGGTTGTCTTTATAAGATTGAGGAGGGAAGACTCATCAGTAAGATCTCCTTCGACAAAATCGACTTTATTCTCTATCCCGAGGAATTTGAGATTATCCATGTGCGGCTGAGAATAACGGCGCATGAGACCATACACCTTATATCCTTTTTCGATAAGAAGCTTTGCTAAATAAGGACCGTCTTGACCTAAAATACCCGTGATAAGCGCTGTTTTTGCCATAAAAATTCTTTAATTTACAATTACTACTATTATACCAATAAATCTGATGCAATGTAATTAGACTGGATTCCCGCCTTCCCGGGAATGACAATGACTACCGTGTCATCCTGAACTTGTTTCAGGATCTTATGAAAGTCTTAGATGCCGAAACGAGTTCGGCATGACAGCATTGTTTAGTGTTTGGCGATGATGCATTTTGTATAATGAGTGTATGATTTCGAAATTAACCTCGTTTCTGAAGCGGCCGACCAGCACAGCAGTCATCATCAACACAGTCGGCAACTACCTCAATGTGTTCTTCTCCGCATTTTTTGTTTACCTTCTTGTACGCATTCTCAATCCATCTGAGTACGGAGTATTTAGCGTTTTGTTTGGAATCACATTTGTTTTGGCAAATATCCTCGACTTTGGAACAACTGCTACTATATATTCCTATCTTCCAGGATTAATCGAACAAAAGTCTGAGCATGCATATCGCTTTATCAAAAGCACATTTTTTTACCAGACGTTATTCTCAAGTATAATTATTGCATTTCTTCTCATTGCGTTTCCGTGGCTTGATGAAGTATTTTTCAAGACAAATTCTCATATTTCAACGCTCTATGTCACCTCTTTTTCCGTTCTCTTTTTTATATGGCAAAACTTCCTGAGCAATTGCCTGTACGTTGCGAAGCGAGTTCTGCAGGTAAATCTGTACACGCTGTATGCAAACATAGTTAAGACGGCAATCATACTCATTCTTATTCCTCTTCACATGATAAATATCGGCGTCATTATTTTTGTATTTGGCATCATCGGGCCAACTATCTTTTTCCTTTTTGTCTATGCGTCAAAGAAAAACCATATGAATGCGATAATGAAAGCACCAGTTGATAGTGCTGATTTCCGCCTTCGCTATATGATCACCTACTTTATTGCCTCGCAATTTTTTAATTTAGGAATGCGTATGGATTTATTTCTTCTCTCCTATTTCAGACCAAAGGACGAGGTGGGCTATTACGGATTAGCACAAAAAATAATATTGACGATTTTGGCGACGGTAACAAGTATCACTCAAGTCATTTCACCTGCATTTGCTCGTATAAAAACTCAAAGCGAAGTCCGCGCACACGCAAAATCTGCATTCATGTATATGTTGATACCGACAGCGATATTTTTGCTCTTAGCAGTCACCCCAAACTGGATATTTGATCTGTTCTTTACTCAAAAATTCCAGCATACCGCAACAATTTCCCGTATTTTGGCACTTGTCTATATTCCATTTTCTTTCATTAGCGTGATTCATTTATTCTTACTATACACAGTCAAAAGACCGGGAGATATTCTTATTGGGAATCTGGCAATGTTTTTCGTCATCTCGGTTGGTTGTTTCTTCTTCATTCCAAAGTATGGATCGTATGCGGCGATAGTCGCGCTTGGGGTTTCATTTGTCGTTGCAACTATCGTTCTGACATTCTTCTCAGTGAGAGCATATAAAAAACTGCCGGTAGCTTAAAGCTCTAGTGGATTCTCCAGATTCCGTCACTCGCAATTTCCCCCGTCAGTACTCACGTCGTAGGTGACCTTTATGCGGTGGATATATTGGGGTAGGTGGGAAAAAGAATGCAGAATAAGTCACTGTTGGCATATGCGAGGGATTGCGGAGCGAAGAAATATCTTATGCATTCCGCAGGCACTTCCATCTCTCTAGTATCAAATCCCCTCTGAAGTGTTGCTCCGATTCCTTGATACATCCTTTTTCTTGAAGAAGCTGTGTGTGATTGAGTCCGTATATTTCATTGGTATAGGGGACGACATCGATTGTCTCTGGTACTTCCGCTTTTTTTATATCGCGCAGTTCAAATATCTGGACATCACTTCGATAATACAAAACGGGGTCTGAGGAGGGAAGGATCATATATACTGGCGTATTTATGTTGAGATGTTGACCCAGCCCCTTCCAATCTTCTCGATGAAAGACGGAAAAAAATAAATATACAAATGAGAACGCGCAATAGAAAAACAGAATAATAAAACCAATATAGGTTCTAATTCGTCTGTATATTTGATTCTGTATTGGAATTCTTATTTCTTTTAATATTTGTTTACCCATTGGTTCTCCTATTTGTAAGGCTATTAGTATCGACATGACAGGAACCAAATACAGGAACCGAAAATACATCATCATTGGTGCCCAGAAAGAAATAAAAAGGCCAATTAATAATGGAATTACAAATAATAAGGCAAATAACCTATTCTTTAAGGCGCCGCGGAGTGCAAATAGCCAAATAATGGCTGTGGGTATACCGGCGATAAGATAATAACTGATTTTCGGATACCAGCTTAAGCGCCCCGTTGCAAACTTAAGAAAAATCATTGCAACATTCTTTAGCTCTGCCTTGCCAAGAGCCATGCTCCAATTTTTTAAATCGGCTAGGCCGGCTTTCGCATTGAGAGCTTGAAAATAGAGGAGGGGGGAGAGAAGAAATAATGAAATTAATAAGCCAATAGACAAATAAACAAATGTTAATAATTTGCGCTTACTGGAAATTGCTCCTACGAGAATCATTGCTGCAATAAAAAATCCACTTCCATAGAATGTGATCATCGAAAACGCAACGAAGACGTTGAAAAGAAGGATGTTTCTCCCACTTTTTGTGTCATTCCCGCGCAGGCGGGAATCTATAGAATTTCCTTTCTGGATGACGATTTTCACAAAATAATACAGTGTTATCGTCAAAAACATTGCCGCCATCATGTGCATCCGTGCTTCTTGGCTGTAATAGATTATCAAAGGATTGAAAAGGAAAAATGCCGCTGCCCACAATCCTGTTTTATGATCTTTGAGTGATTTGCCGATTTTATAAACAAACCATCCGGCGACAAGAGAGAATAGGATGGATGGCATTCTAAGTGCAATTTCTGAGTATCCGAATACTGCAGTCCATGCAGATACCGCCATATAGTAAAGCGGAGGATGAACATCTCCTGGAGATAACTGTGTAGGAATCAAATGGAAGGGTATTGTTTTTACAACTTTTGCAACGATGGACTCATCAAGCCAGAGTGATTGATTGAGATTGACCAATCGGATAACAAATGCAAATATGAAACACAAATATAGATACATAATATTAAATGCCAATACCAACTACAAATAATAAATACAAATCAAGCGCGTGTATTCTTGATAATAGCCGCTATTATTAAGTATATTTCATTGCCTTCTTTCAAGTACCGTTCGGCTATTTGCTTATCAATCGAACCGATATCCTTCAGTAAAGAAATCCAATAAATAGTTTCCTTTAATTCCTTCCTGACAATGGTATATTTAGCCGTAAAATCCCTTTTTGATAGGCTTGCATCTGCCTCCTGATCGTTTGCTCCAACAGACGGTAATGAGGCTATCAACTGTTTGATTAGCTCTATATTCTCAACAGAGTGTGGAATTTTTTTTATTAAATCTCTAATGCAGTCAATCACAAAAGAATACACCCTTAGATGAATATCTTTTTTTGTACCTTTATATTTATTCATTGAATAAGAAATTTCACTTGTCTTATTATTCGTCTTATTATTGGTCTGATTATTAATCTTATTATTTTGAATTCGTATTGGTTTTATTATTTGTTTTTATATTTGTTTTATTATTAGTCTTACTTATTGTCGGTGTGGGAGTTGGAGTGATTTCCAATATGCCATTTTTTATCATTGCGTGTACTTCTGTCCAATTATCCTCTCCCGCGCGCGGTATCAAGATGTAACCACCGTAATCAGAAAAAGAGCTTTTGAGATAATCGCTGTCGCTCATATGAAGATTCATTATTCTGTAATTTTTCGCGTCTTTAACTTCAGCAATGAATTTTTTTATCTCATCGGTCCCAACATCTGTCGTGATATGCTGTTTCATCTCTTCCATAAGGGGAAATATCTTTGCGACGATGCTGACATTTAATACTTTTTCTTTTATTGCTTTTACGAACTGTTGTTGACGGGCTGCTCTTCCAAAATCCGTCCCATCTTGCAATGAATGACGGGACCGAACATATTTGAGTGCGGTTGCCCCGTCCATATGCGTCACGCCGACATCGAAATGAAGATGTTCATATCGACAAGGAAATGCATCTTTTGGTTCTTCGGTAATATCTTTAAAGAATTTTTCAAGCTCTGGTTTTTCCGCAAATATTTTTTTCTTTTCTTCCTCATCAAACCCTGGTTTTAAAAACTTTTCTATTTTCGCAAAATCGTCTTGTCTATCACACATCTCTTTTTCCTTTCCATCTATTGGATATTCATAATCGTCAAATGTTTTTTGCACTTGGACATCGATTCCTCCCAATGCATCTACAGATTTTTCAAACCCTTTGAAATCAACAGTCAAGATATTATCTATCTGAAGTCCAGTAACCGTTTTCACAGCTTCTTTTACAAGCTCTGGCGTCCCTGTTTTTTTTACGAGCACGGCTGGAAAATTTTTCCACTCATACATTCCCGTTTGGTAAATGGAATTTATTTTGGAATGAAATATTTCTTTTGTTTTTACCGGAAGTTTTACCCAAAGGTCTCGTGGAAGGGAAATGAGGGAGACCGCATTTTTCTTCGTATCGAGATGGGCAACCATCATGGAATCGGTAAGATAAGGGCCATCATGACCTTCTCCTCCAAATCCCATGAGTAAAAAATTGTACTCTGTTTTCTCAACAACGACAGGTGGTTTTTGAGAGTCATTCTTATAAATTGATTTATAGAAATCAAGTGAACGCGTCGCAAAATAGGCGAGATATACTGCAACAAAAGCTGCAAGAATCACTAATGCCTTCTTAATCATAAGCGTATATTATACAGAACTATTCTTTTTTTTAACTGAAGCAAACCAGATAGAAAGCATAATTAATCCTATCAAACCAAGAGCTGCATGAAACTGTGCAATATATTTATTGTCTACTGCGACTCCCGCAAAATAGTTGAGGGCAATATAGGGAACTCTTCCCACAAACTCAAGAGTAGACAACGTGGTCGCACGATACGTCGAACTTATTCGTTCATTTACGATTGCGGGAACCCATGCATAAGATAATCTTCCAGGAATTTCAATAAGAAGCATGACGAATATTCCCCACCAACCCAGAGGAAAGAGAGATAATATAAAACCAAAACTTACCAGCACACCTAATATCGCTATTCCGTTAACATCGCTTGATCTTTTTTGGAACCAAACAAGCTGCCCAATAGTAACCGCGCATATAATAGCTGATATCCCATAAAATAGTGATTGCTCTTTCGCAAAAAATCCAAATCCTACTGCAATTGTCGGTTTAGAAATTCCCCAGTCATACATGCGCATTAAAACGGCGAGTACTATTGCAGGAACAATAAATGTGCGCATTTGGGGAAGCCAGAGTTCCTTGAAACCTTGTTTGTGCTGTGTGATAAATGTTTTAAAGTGATCGACATATTCTTTTTTTGACTGAATTTCATTTAAGAAAAATGAGACTATAAATGCGACTCCTGCAGCGGCAGCGCTGAGGATGTGAGCAAGACGAAAATGAATGCTGTACAACCATCCTCCCATTGATGCGGTAATTGCAAATACAAGAATTATCATCTGCGTATTAAATGAAATAACATGATTATATTGATCGCTTTTTCCTTCCTTTTTAAGTGACTCGAATACGAGTGCATCAAGCGCTCCAGTTATAAAAGCACGCCCAAGGCTTTGCATAATTACTCCAAAAAATAATTGCCAAATCGTTGCCCCAAGCGCGATGACTAAACTGCCAATAAAAAGCATTCCTATGCCCGCCACGACTGATTTCTTTTGACCAAACATGTCAGCTAGTACGCCGGTTGGAATGACAACAAAGAACTGTAAAAGAGAAGTGAGAGAAAATATAAATCCAATAAGGGAGTATGATCCGAATCTCCCCCAATAAAAATACCAAACTGCCTCAATAAACCACATATTGAGAGCAATTTCGATTATATAGTAAAGGAATACATTACGATTCGATGATTCCGGAAATAGGCCATTTCTAAATATTTTGTGCATGAATTCTCCAAATTATACTAAAAATTGTGTTCATACCTCCACCCAAACGAGGAGTTGAGGATCTGTGACCTTTTTGGTATACTCTTGAACAGATTAATGCGGGATTAGTTTCCGCCAAAAAGAATATTTAGGCGGATCAGACTAAATCGGAGCAAGCTCCGTTTTGTCTGATAATGGCAGAAGAAATTGAATATAATGGAGTATGTATTATGTTTACGTTTTAGAAGTAAAACGTGATTCAAAACAGTCATTCTATACCGGATATTGTAATGATTTGAAAAAAAGATTTCTTGAACATTTAAAGAGGGGAACCAAAACGACTCAGAACTATCAAGAAGTAAAGCTGATATACTATGAGGCGTGTTTAGACAAGACTGATGCAATAAAACGCGAGCGTCAATTGAAAACTGGGTTTGGACGTGGCTATTTAAAAAGAAGGTTGGGAGGTTATTTATTAATGCGGGATTAGTTTAATGGCAGAACGAAAGATTTCCAATCTTTCGGCAGGGGTTCGATTCCCCTATCCCGCTCTGGTTCGGCAAGCTCACCATTCGCGTGAGATTGACGAAATTA
>JAVHSH010000027.1:32729-35422 GCA_036172095.1 Patescibacteria group bacterium | reverse complement strand
ACTGTGTGAACATCCCCTGAAGCATGGCCAAATCTTTCTTAGTTAACATATATTGAATAGTAAATGATTAATAAAAAAAAGTCTAGACTGCTTTTTAGCAATTGTCAGCGGATTATCCCCCTACGCTCCTATTGAAGCTTCGGAGGGACAGGTAAACCGCACAGTACATTGTATGGATTGTTAGGAAAGGATAAAAAGAGGAATATAGATTTGTATCTTGAGAATGCTAAAATGAAGGATATGGAAGACACAAATGGAGGGCAAATAGTAATTTATGAGTCATCGAAAGATAAAGCGCACGTTGAAATACGGATGGCGAAAGAAACGATATGGATGACGCAAGCACAGATTTCATTTCTTTTTCAAACTGAAAGATCTGTAATAACAAAGCATATTAATACAATTTTTCGTACACTCGAACTCGATAAACAGAGCAATGTGCAAAAAATGCACATTCCAAAATCCGATAGACCAATAACTCTTTACAATCTAGACGTCATTATTTCTGTTGGGTATAGAGTAAATTCCAAACAAGCAACGCGGTTTAGAATATGGGCTACAAGTATTCTAAAAGCACACCTGACAGAGGGATACACACTTAATAAAAAAAGAATGATAGAAGCGGGAGAGAAATTCAAGCAATTGCAACAGATGATTGCATTTATTAAAGAAAAATCAAAGAAAAAACCGTTACAAGGAAAAGCGGAAGAGCTTCTTGAACTAATAGCTGAATATTCACATACATTTACTCTCCTTGAACAATATGATAAGGGAAAAATAGATAATCTGAAAGGAAGTAAATCGACACAATTATTTTCATCTGCTGAGGCAAAAAAAGGACTAGAACAATTACGAAAAAATCTTTTAAAGAAAAAAGATGCAGATATAAACCTATTTGGTAGCGAGAAAGATCATGGGTTAGAGGCAGTGATTGGGGTGCTATACCAGACTTTTAATGGGAAAGAGCTGTATGAAACGATAGAGAAAAAAGCTAGTAATTTGCTCTATCTCATAATAAAAGATCATCCATTTCTTGATGGAAATAAACGGATTGGTTCATTTTTATTCCTATATTTTTTACAGAAGCACTCATACTTGCGCAAAATAAATGGAGAAAAAAAGATAAATGATAGCGCAATGACAGCACTTGCTCTGCTCATCGCAGAAAGTAATCCAAAAGAGAAAGAACTCATGATAGCATTGGTGATTAATTTGATAAAAGAGTAAGTTTCTATATTGGAGCTTCGGAGGGACAGGTAAACCGTACAGTATGTTGTATGGATTGTTAAGAAAGGATAAAAAGAGGTTTAGTGGTTGTTTTAAATAAATCTGATACAATAGTTTTCTAACTATGACCCCACTACGTCCCACAGGGCCTTCGAGGGGCGAGACAAGTCCGCTAGGATGATAAACATGTGTGGAAATGACCCCACTTCGCTAAAGCTTCGAGGGGTTTATGTACTCTTTTTAATATCGATAAGTCTTGAGAGCGTGAAATCAAGTTTTTGCATTTGGAGATTATTGTTTGCTACTCGATGATGGTGATGCCAATGAGGAATGAGTTGGAGCTTTGAGATAAGGAGAATATTAGAGTTGACAAATAAATATTGTAACGGTATTATATAAGTAACACGCCCGAGATGCATGCATCCCGGGGTTTTTTTTGGGCTATTTTAAACTTCTCACAATATCCCCTTCTCTGAGAGCGATAAATTGAATTTTTTGCTGAAGAACGAGTGAATAGTCCCTATTTCTATATGAACTAAATGTGAAAATAGAAGTTGGGTAATAGTTGCTTAAGCGCATGGGGATTCTTGTTTCTAAGCCGATTAAGTGAATGGATTTATTAAATCTTCTTACAATTTGCAGAGCATGATTAAAATCTGCGTCACCAGAACAAAAATAAAGAGAATCAAACTTGTTTTGATAACAATAATCAACCATGTCAACGGCTAGTTTTACGTCCACTTCTTTTTCCTTTCCACTTGTTTTGGATCGATACCCAGTAAAAAAGTGCAATTTGGACAGTTTTTTTGCCGACTTATAGAAAAAAGCCTCATTTTTAAGATAGAGTTTTTCTTTTTTAGTTGGCTGTACAGATTGGAGAGAATACGAAGCATAGAACAAAATTTCAAAAAAAGAAATATGAAGCACCTCTTCTACTTGTTTAATAAAACAAGAAAAATCAAGATAAGAATTTGGCCCGAATAGTTTATATTGTGCAGAGTAGAGATTTGTTCCATCAATGAACAAATAGGATTTTTTAGCCATTCTATTTTAACCATAGAAAATACATCCTATGTAGACAAGGGCTTATAAGCCGCAAATAGTATTGTTTAGAGCGATATGAAGGGATAAAAAAGTAGTTAGTGGATTAATCTGATTTGACTGGATCCCGTGTCAGAGCACGGTATGACGCTACTACAAAATAAATCTGATACAATAGTTTTCTAACTATGACCCCACTACGTCCCACAGGGACTTCGAGGGGCATGGGAATATATATGAAAATTAAATTTTATGTTTAATCGCATCTACATAAGTGGGTCTGTTGCTTACGACGAAATCATGAACTTCCCCCATCATTTTAAAGATTACTTTCATCCAGAAAAACTTCATCAGATAAACGTATCGTTTGCCGTATCCGACTTAGCGAAACATTTAGGAGGAATTACAACAAATATTGCGTATGC
>JAVHSH010000027.1:30199-32629 GCA_036172095.1 Patescibacteria group bacterium | reverse complement strand
TCTGTTGGGAGAGATGGAGATGAGATAGTTGAGTTTTTCAAGGCAAATAATATTGATACATCGTATGTTATGAAAGATAAAAAACTTTACACCGCAACGGGGAAAGTCATCACCGACATGAATGATAATCAGATTTGGGGATTTTATTATGGAGCATCAGCTCTGCCGAATTTAAAATTTAAAATTAATAATTTAAAATTACCCGAAGGGTTTTGGATTGTGAGTGCAACACATGAAAAACCATTTTCCACTGTCCTTCGTCATGTGATCAACAATAAACTCCCCTATATGTTTGATCCTGGCATGACACTCACCTGGATTCGCGATGATCTTCTTAAAAAAGGAGTGCTAAATGCAACCTATGTCGTTGGAAATGATTATGAAATTGCAATGATTGAAAAACGGATTGGAATGACTGTAAAAGAGCTCGTTGATAAGGGTGTAAATGTGATTACGACACTTGGAGGAAAGGGAGTTCTCCTAACAACAAAAAATGAAACGATAAAAGTCAAAGCATGTCGGCTGCGCCGCGTGGTTGATCCAACCGGTGCGGGAGATGCATGGCGTGGAGGATTTGTGGGGGCGCTTGCTGCTGGCAAATCGATAAAAGAATGTCTTATTATGGGAAACGTAATAGCAAGCTTTGCTGTCGCAACTGTGGGGACTGTGGAATATAAGGTGACGAAGGAAGAGATAGAGAAACGAATAGGCGGACTAATATAAACTGCAAATATGAAAACAAATAAGCAGGCAAATTATAGAGCGAATAGCAGTTTTAATTTGTAATTTGTATTGATTATTTGTATTTAATATTAGTTCGATTATTAGTATTTTCATTTATTAACTATGAAGCACGACGTAAAAGATATAAAACTTGCGGCACTTGGAAAACAGTTAATCGAATGGGCAGATTGGCAGATGCCAGTCCTTACTCTTATCCGCAAACGATTTGAAAAAGAAAAACCTCTCAAAGGCGTGACTCTTGCAGCATGTTTGCACGTAACGAGCGAAACTGCAAATTTAATGCGCACATTAAAAGCGGGAGGAGCAAATGTATTTTTAGCAGCAAGCAATCCCCTTTCAACAAATGACGCAGTGGCAGCTGCTCTTGTTAAAGAATATGAGATTCCAACATTTGCAATTAAAGGAGAAGATAACAAAACATATTTCAAACACTTGAACGCAGTGCTTGATATGAAACCAAATCTTACAATGGATGATGGAGCAGATCTTGTTGGGCTTCTTCATACATCGAGAAAAGAATTGTTAGCGGGTGTTGTTGGAAGTAATGAAGAAACAACAACGGGAGTGATCCGTCTTCGCGCAATGGAAAAAGATCATGCATTAAAGATTCCGGTCCTTGCAGTAAATGATAATTTAACGAAACACTTGTTTGATAATCGATATGGCACAGGGCAATCGACATTGGACGGCGTGATCCGCGCAACAAATATTTTACTTGCAGGAAAAACATTTGTCGTCGTCGGATACGGATGGTGTGGAAGAGGGCTTGCTTCGAGAGCACATGGTATGGGAGCACAAGTAATTGTTTGTGAAGTGGATGCTGTCAAAGCGCTTGAAGCGCGAATGGATGGATACAGAGTCATGCCTCTTCTTGAAGCAGTTGCTCAGGCAGATATCCTCGTCACTGTTACGGGAGATAAACATATCATTGATGTTGCTCATATAAAAGCAGCAAAAGACGGAATCGTCTTGGCAAACTCGGGACACTTTGATGTTGAAATAAATAAAGTTGCACTGAAAAAATTAGCAAAAAGCGTCCGCACTGTTCGACCATTTGTTGAAGAGTACACAGTCGGCAAGAAAAAAGTATACCTTCTCGCAGAAGGACGTCTTGTGAATTTGGGAAGTGCGGAGGGGCACCCAGCAAGCGTCATGGATATGAGTTTTGCAGGACAGGCATTGGGCGCTGAATATATGTGGAAAAATAAGGGTAAGTTTGAAGCAAAAGTGGTGGCTCTTCCAGCTGAGCTTGATCAACAGATTGCATCACTCAAGCTGACAAGCGAAGGCGTTGCAATTGACCGATTGACTGCAGAACAAAAAGAGTATTTGGCAAGCTGGAAAGAAGGAACGTAATCATTGGATTGTCAATTCAATCTAATTTGACATTATAGATAAATTTTGGTAGGATCTTTAACTAATATGTCATCAGCACAAGGGGGTGTTAGAAGAAGACAAGCGTCGCATCGAGGTGGCGCAGAAAGAGGTGGGCCTTCTACATATGGTGATAATATGAGATCAAAAGGGATAGCTTTGAATCATCCAATTCATACAGAAATTCAACTTCTTACTGGAACTTCAAATCCAATTCTTGCTGAGGAAGTAGCGGGAATATTGGGTGTAGACTTACAACAACCAATAACATATTTTAGTAAAACGGGAAAAGGTGAGATGGATGTTAATATC
>JAVHSH010000027.1:0-30099 GCA_036172095.1 Patescibacteria group bacterium | reverse complement strand
CGTGTACTTGTTCCGCGATTAAAAATTGAATTACCTTCACTTGCAAATACGGTCTATTTTTCTCCAGATTATGGGGGGGCGCAGCGTGCAAAAAAATATAATGAATATTTAGCTGGAAAAGGACATGGATATATGTATAAACAACGTACTGCAGGGGGTGTTGAAGGTTTTGGAATGTTTGGTGAAGTGGAAGGCCATCATGTAGTTGTTGCTGATGATGTTTTATCAACCGGTGGTTCACTTATCGAAATAGCAAAATTTCTTCACAGTATGGGAGCATTAAGCGTTGTAGCAGTGGTGACACATGGAGAGTTCAATAATATTCCTGGTGAAGAAAAAACATGTTTACAAAAACTAGAAGCCGCTGGAATTTCTCATGTTTATACTACAGATACACTTCCGCAAAAAGATGAAATTGTAAACAGTCCTATGGTGAGTGTTGTCCCAATTGCGCCATTAATTGCACAAGCATTTCTCACAGTTGCCAACGGAAATTCTATTCACGACATCTCACGATAATTACTTCTCACAATCACACTTAAAGTTGTCTGCAAGGCGAGTCAAAACACGCTCAGTTTTATAGAAGGGCGAGTCTTTCAATCTCTCTATTTCTTCTTGATAGTAGAGGATGCTATTATCTATAGGATTATCTGCCTGCATTTTGCGGACACGCCACATATTATTTTCTTGAAGATAGGAATGATGACGATAGCGATACAGGACATGAGGAATATGAACACCGGTGTGTCCGATATCAAACAAACGGTACCACAAATAGTGTCTGAGGTCATATTTATCATGATCGATAAATCCCCCCACTTCTTTTGCGTGCTGCGTGTTGAAAACTGCGGCATTGTTGATGTAATTTATTTTTTTGAGAAGATATTTGACATGTTCGCAGTATGCAGGAGAGTGGATCGTATATGAGCTCCCCTCTTTTTTTCGCCATTCTTTCGGATAGGTAAGCCAGGCAGAATATTCGCGCGGTCCAAAGAGAACTGTGTTGCTGTACGCAACCGCTGCCTTTTTTTCTTTTTCAAATCCGTGAAGTGCGAGGGCGATATATCGATGATCCAGTTCGTCGTCTCCATCAAGAAAACAGGTATAGGTTGTTTCGCTTAGTTCTAGTCCCCTGTTAAATGCTGTGAGCTGGCCCTTATTTTCCTGATACGAGTGATTTTGGATATAGGGATAATACAGAGAGACATATTCTTTTGCGATTTCTTCGGTGTTGTCTGTCGATCCATTGTTGATGATGATTGTCTTGTCGACATGTTTTGTCTGATGAAGAATGCTTTCAAGCGCCTGACGCAGAAAGAGCCCGTGATTATATGCAACGACAATAGCAGTGACAGAAGAGGACATTATTTCAGTATAGCAGTAAACATTGAGTGAAAAGTACTAAACAAATTGTCATGCTGAACTTGTTTCAGCATCTCACATATTCGTTATACTATAGACGAATGTATTACGTTTATATAATGACAAATATACATATAACTACGCTTTATATTGGCGTAACAAATGATTTATCAAGAAGAATATTTGAACATAAGAAAGAAATTGTAAAAGGATTTACTGAAAAATATAAACTTAAAAAATTACTGTATTTTGAAGAGTATAAAAACATAAATGAAGCAATTGGACGAGAAAAACAATTAAAAAATTGGCATAGAGATTGGAAATTGAATTTGATCAAAAAAGTTAATCCAATATTGAAAGATCTATCATACTGAATTCATTTCAGCATTTCGATAATAGAGATCCCGAAACAAGTTCGGGATGACACACAAGTCGTCAGTTCGGGATGACACATAAAAGACAGGTTTTAGTTTGTGATGGTATGAGGGATTTTCCAGGAGAGTTTTTTTGCAGCATTAATGCGGGCATATTTCTTCTTGCTTCGTTTTTTTTCTTTCAGCGCTTCTTGAATTGCCAAAACCCAATCGGTATGTGTCTTTGCTGAGTAGATATATGTGCCTAAACCAACCCCGGAGGTGTGTGTGGCTGAACAGATGATTGGCTTGCCTGATGCAAGGTAAAGCGGTAGCTCTGGGAGATCATAGGGAGCGATGAGGATATCGAATGACTGGAGCAAGAGAGGAAGCTTGCTGTATGGCTGTTTTCCCACAGGAAAAATATTTGGGTGTTGCTCTGCTACTTTAATTAATGGGCGGTAGTCTGTATTTCCAACAAGTACTACTGAGGCAGTGGGAAACGCATTTGCGATCGACCCGATAAGATTCTCATCTGTCCGCTCATCAAGGGCGCCGATAAATCCAATCACTGGTTTTTTTATCCAACAGAGCCCTACATCGCAGGTCTGAATCGTCTGCGACGCATCTTTAAAATGATTCCAATCAGCACCATTTTTTAAAAGCATAAATCGAGAATTTTTTTTCTTTGGGAGTTTTGGCACCGTAATTTTCAAGGCATTTTTTATTAGATCTTGTTCTGCTTGAATAATATGTTTTGATGCATGACTGCCCTTTTCAAAATTGTCTGCTAGATCAAAAAGGAATGAATTCTTTTTTAATGAGAGAACATATTTCCAGAATGGATGGTGGATATATTTTATTGCATCAGTTAGTTTGAGAGATTTTTTTATAAATGAGAGTTCCTCAGTGGAAGGTTTCTGATAATTCAGATGAAACATATGTCTGGCGGTTAATCGAATTGCTGTAAACATCTCCGATTCTTCAATGATGCGGGAACCTGGACTTATTCCTTCATCAAACACGCCCTCAATATAGACAACTTTATTTTTTTCAGCAAGTTTTCGTGCAATTTGGACGGAACGTGATTGAAAGTCTGTTGCATATGTTGTTCCAAAGATGAGATAGGACCTACCTGGATCCCGTGTCGCAGCACGGGATGACCCCACTACGCCCTTTGGGCTACGAGGGGCATGGCGCAATTTCATACCTCTGAGTGCAAAAATAATCCATGCATACGGAGTTTTTTCAAGAATCTGAAGCGCAGCTTTTTTTCGTTTGAGTGATATCAAAAATTGGGCCTCACTTTGTGTTTTCTTTTTGACGAAGAGTCCTTTAATATCCTGAAAAGCGAAATAGAATGCTGAAAAAAATTCAAAAATAATTGATGTGTCATGGAGATACAGTCGGTGTCGAAGCTGTTCAACCTCAACATAAAGAATTTTTTCTTTTTCTATAAGCTGGGATGGTTTCTTGCTTTTGCTCATGATTAGTGAATACTATAACATACAAATTTAAATTACTAAACTTAAAATTTATCAAGTGAATTTCCTGTATAATATATGCCTATGGGAAAGCTAACAAAAATCGTCGCAACAATCGGACCCGCTTCCGATTCAGAGGATCAGATAAAGGGATTAATTGAGGCGGGAGTGAACGTTTTTCGATTTAATTTCAAACATTCAACAATTGAATGGCATGCAGAACGCATTCATCGTGTAAAACAGGTCGCAAAAGCACTAAATAAGCATGTTGGGACACTTCTTGACTTGCAAGGCCCTGAAATCCGCATCAATATGCCCGTTGACGGCATTCAAGTAGAAATAGGAGAACTCGTTGTCCTTGGAGAATCCTCATTTACGGAAAAGAAAAAAGGCTTTTCCTGTTCCCATCCAGACCTATTTGAATTCCTGAAAGTGGGACAACATCTTCTTGCTGATGATGGTGCTTTTACATTCACTGTAATGGAAGTAAAACCAGAAGTAATCTTAAAATGTAATCGTGCAGGATTTCTTAAAAACAGAAAGTCACTTCGTATTCCTGGGGCAAACTTCCCCTTCCCTGTCTTGGTCGATCGCGATTTTGAAGGACTCAAAATGGCACAGCGAGCGGAGATAGATTATATCGCTCTTTCTTATGCGCGTACTGCAGAGGATGTCGAAATCACGAGAAAAGAAATGGCGAAATATAAAGTGGTCGCCAAAATTATTTCCAAGATAGAAGCAAAGTCCGCAATCGATAATCTTGATGAGATTATTGAGGTAAGCGACGGCATCATGGTCGCAAGAGGAGATTTGGGAATAGAACTTCCCTTAGAAGAGGTTCCCTATTGGCAGAAAATAATAATCAAAAAATGTATTGAAAAAGGGATTCCCGTCATCACTGCTACGCAGATGTTGCAGACGATGGTGGACAATCCATTCCCAACTCGCGCAGAAGTTTCAGACGTTGCCAATGCGACTTTTGATCACACCGATGCAGTGATGCTTTCTGCTGAGAGCGCATCCGGGAAATATCCCCTTGAATCCGTAACGATGATGAAACACATAATCAAATCAAATGAGCTTCGGTTCAGCGAGGATTTGAGGGATGCATTTTTATTCAATAGGAATGATAATGAACGTGTTTTGTGCGATGCGGCATACAGCATGTATAAAAACGTATCCGGAAATAAAAAGGGATTCGGCGGATTTATCGTCTTTACCGCAACGGGGCGAACAGTGCGCATGCTTTCCCGCTACAGACCAAGCGCTCCTATCTTTGCGCTTGTTCCAAGCTCCAAGGAAGCGGATATGTTGACTCTTGATTATGCGGTTGAACCTCTTTCTCAATTTGAACCATATACAAAAGATTTGATGACTGTTGCCGGAATAAAAAGCATTGTCGAACATCTGAAAAAAGAAAAGAGAATCGTTGCGGGACAGTCAATGATCATCATTCATGGAGATGAATGGATGAAAAAGGGACAAACCTCAACAATTAAATTAATAGAAGTATAAACCATGCGTTCTATTCGAAATTTCGCAATCATCGCTCATGTGGATCATGGCAAGAGTACTCTTGCCGACCGTCTATTGGAGATGACTGGCGTTGTGGGGATTGGAAAACATGAAGAACAACTCTTAGACCGCAATCCAGTTTCGCGTGAACGAGGGATTACCATAAAACTTGCGCCAGTCCGCATGCAATATGGAGAATATATGCTCAATCTGATCGACACTCCAGGACACGTGGATTTCTCCTACGAAGTGGATCGGACTTTGGCGTGTGTTGACGGCGTGATTCTTCTTGTCGATTGCACACAAGGAATCCAAGCGCAGACAATCGCCAATGCATATAAAGCACTTGATAAAAATCTCGTCATTATCCCCGTCATTAATAAGATCGATATGCCGGGAGCGGAAATTGAAAAAACAAAAAAACAAATAATCGATTTTCTTGGAGTACGGGCGGATGAGATTTATGAAATATCAGCAAAAACGGGACAGGGCGTCCAAGCAGTACTTGATGCTGTAATCGAAAAAATTCCTTCACCAGCTATCATCCCAGACCTTATCCAGGATCCAGAAAGAAAGGACATTCGACCGGATTCCGACATCTCCTTCGGCACAGCTCAGGACAAGCATCGAAACGACAAAGTGGATAAAGGAAGTGAGGTAAAAATGAGCACCGATAAGAATAAAAGATTACAAGCATTGATATTTGATTCTTATTACGATACGTATAAAGGCGTCATCGCTTTCGTTCGCGTATTTAACGGATCAATCAAACGAGGAATGACAGTTCGCATGGGCCACTCACAAAATAATTTTATAGTTTCCGAGGTCGGTATATTCAAGCCAGATCTTACCGCGACAGATGAGATTCAAAATGGCGAGATTGGATACGTCGCGACAAACCTGAAGGATATCCATGCAATTGAGATTGGAGACACAATGCAACTTCCTCGGGATGAGACTCCTCCCCTTCCTGGATATAAGAAAGTGAAACCGATGGTCTATGCAAGTATATTTCCAACAGAAGCAAACGATTATCTGAATTTTAAGAAAGCGTTGGAGAAATTATATCTTACCGATAGTGCCCTGGACTTTAGCGGCATTTATAGTACTGCACTGGGCGCTGGATTTCGCGTTGGTTTCTTAGGACTTCTCCATGCGGATGTTGTCCGGGAGCGGCTTGAACGAGAATACGAACTGAGCCTTGTCCTGACTCCTCCCCAAGTCGAGTTCAAGATTGAGGATGGCAAATTCTATGAGCCTATTGTGAAAATATTTATATATACACCAGAAAACTATACGGGAGCTGTCATGAAAGTCTGCGAAGAACATCGTGCAAAGTTTATCACGATGGACAACACCAATCAGATTGCACTCACCTACGAGATGCCACTTGCAGAATTGATTACAGATTTTTTTGACCGATTGAAAAGCGTCACAAGCGGGTACGCCTCCCTTGACTGGGAACTCCTTCGTTATGAGTTTGCAGATGCCAATAAGATGGAACTTTTATTGAACAATGATCCAATAGAAGAGTTCTCAGAAATCGTCGTAACAGCACGAGCACAAGAAAAAGCACAGTTTCTTACCAAGAGATTGAAAGACTTAATTCCTCGACAACAATACGATGTTAAGATTCAGGCGAAATTCAAGGGAAAAATTATCGCATCAGAACGCATCTCTCCTTTCAGAAAAAATGTCCTCATCCACAACAGTAAGGTTGTTGGCGCTGGTGACGTAGGGCGAAAAAATAAGCTTCTTGATAAACAGAAAGAAGGAAAAAAGCAGATGAAAGCTGTTGGTAAAGTAGAAATTCCGAAAGACGCTTTCATGAAGCTCTTCAATAAACAGTAAGTGATAAATAGTCAAATACTACAAATAAACAAATAGACAAATGAAATTTACTTTACAATTTGATGGCGGGTAATGGAGGAAAGTTTTTAGACAAAGGGGCAGCATCTTTTAGGTGTGACCAATTGAGCGGGGTATGTTTGCGAGCATTAAATATGGCAAGGTCTGCTTTCGTAATGAGCCCCACCTCAATATTGGGACTTTGTGAACTTAGCCTTTGACATACCGATTCCTCCTCAGATTTTTTTGGTGCATTAAGTACTTCATCTGACGCTGTTTCAAATGTGAGCTTTCGTGTTCGTTTGCGAAGATCTGCGGCTTCGGGAGTATTTTCTACCGGCAATTCTCGCACAACAGTATCCTCAAGAGCTACTGAAAGATTCTCCGGAACTAACATTTTTTTTCCATTTTCTTGAACTGTAACTCGAAATGTCTGCACGAGAGGAACAGTCGCATATACATCTTTTCCATCTTTAACTATTTTTTGTGCTTTCAAAGAGACAGCAACAATGAGTGAATCGACTGGGGTATTCTCAGGCAGAAGAATCTCTGTAGTGAGACGTCGATCCATTGTAGGAAGAATTTTATCAGTAGGGTCAGCAGCGATTGTGGCCGATTGACTTACTTCATTTCCCTCCTTGAGGGCAATCGGATGGAGCCATCGTGTGGCTTTGAATTCTTCTGCGCCTGGAGGCGAAGCCATAGCGGAATCAATCATATGAAATGATTATAGCAGATAGGGATATGCTCTCATTAAGTTGCATTTATCTGAAAAATACTCAATAATTAAGCAATTATAATGAAAAGAAAAAATATGACAAAAAAACAAAAAATAGTCGCTAAACATATTGATTATCGATTGATCGCAATTGGGACGGCAGTCGTCTTACTTGTTGTTTTTGGGGTTGTTCTATCTCAACTGAAGACAAGGGGGTATAACAGTAAAGCTGCAGAGAACACAATTGACTGTAATGCTATTTGTGCGACATATTTTCCAAACAGCGCAGTTAGCACTGCAGGAAAGGCGCGGTGCACTCAATCTTGCGCTAAAGTAAAAGCTGAAATTGAAAAAGGAACTCCATGTAAAGAAGCTTGCAAAAATACCCTGATGGGGAGAGCGGGAGTATGCCAGATGGCATGCGATAAGGCAGGTATTAAGTAATGAGCGACCTATATAGATTGGGCTAAGGCTGAGAATACGGTATACTATATAGATGGCTCATAAACAAGAGGTTTTAGCGATCAATGCACTTCATATTCTTAATGATGGGTTTAAGGCGAGTTTACTTCTCTTTCTTCCCTTTATCGCAAAAGATTTGTCAATAAGCCTAACCAAAGTGGGATTACTTGGTACCGCAATGAATAGTCTGGAAATAGTTATGGCAATTCCAGCGGGAATAATTGCAACGAAAATAGGAGGGTTTCGGCTTCTCATTCTTCTCATGATATTCTATGGGTTGGGCTATTTTTTCGCTTCATTATCGTCTCTCTACTTCATGATCATATTAGCATTTATTCTTGCGGGAATAGGGTTTGGCATGTTTCACTCCGTTGCGTTTTCCATCGTATCGAAAATGTTCACAAAAGAAGAGCGAGGAACACAGCTTGGTAATTTCACTGCTCTTGCTGAACTAGGGAGAATGGGTATTTCCTCTGTTGCTACATTGATCATCGTCGCTATCGGATGGAGGCAGACAGCATTCATCATCTCAACTTTTATTGCACTACTCTTTATCGTTTTTTATATAATTTTTTCTCAAAAAAAACAAAAGGATGGAGTAAAAGTACAAGAGCACACTGGCGCAGGTCCTTCGTATAAAGATGTACTGAGAAATAAAAAGTTTCTATTTGCAACGGCCTCTTTCGTTCTTGATACGCTTGCAAGCGGTTCCCTTTTCATCTTCATACCTTTTCTTCTTTTGAAAAGAGGAATCCCCCCTGTTTACCTTGGGGCACTCACTTCAACCTTTTTTCTTGGGAATATGTTTGGGAAAGTATTTTTAGGTCGACTTGTTGATCGATTAGGAAATACAAAGGTATTCATTATCTCTGAATTTTTGATGGCCTTTTTTATACTCGTGCTTGCCATAAGTCAGGATATATCAACGATCATAGTCTCCTCGATAGTATTGGGTATGTTTACTAAAGGGACAGTTCCCATCCTTACCGCTATGGTATCGGAGTCGGTTGATCATCATGGACGGTATGAAAAGGCTTTTTCTTTGAATGCGGTATTTGTGGGGATGGGGTCAACAATTGCGCCGCTTTTTCTCGGTTTCCTTTCTGATAGATATGGCATAGTAAATGCATTTTATACTTCTTCTTTCCTGGCAATCATAGCAACTGTTCCAGCCTTTTTTTATAGAAGAACTCAAATCACAACGTGAAGTATTTCTTAAAGAAGGTTTTTTGACGTTTTGCGTATTGAATTTCCCTCGTAAGCCAGAGTTCGATCATCTGTTCTTTTGTACACTCATTGTTGATATACGAAATAATCTGCTGGTAGCCAATCGCATTCAGGCCTGGGTCGGTTGGCTTATATCCTTCACGCAGCAAACTCTGCGTTTCTTCAATCGCACCTGCATCAAGCCGCGCCATTACTCGCGCACGAATAATCTCCCTTGTCTTTTCTGAGTCAGTATGGAAAAATGGAAGATATTTGATTTCGAGGTTTGGGAATCTGGATAGAAGCGTCACCTCAGTTGGCTTGGGAGCTAGAGAGCCTCCTGCATACGCAATTTCAATGCGTCGTATAAGTCTGCGCGGATTCATCCGGTCGCTTTCGTTCATCTCATCGTATAACGTACTATTTTTTTGTTTCAGAAGCTCAGTAAGCTCGACTACGGATTTACCACTGAGCTCTTTTCGAAGTGACCAGTTCTCCGGGACAGAGATTTGAGGGACGCCATACAGAAGATGATATAAATAAAATCCTGTACCCCCAACAAGTATCGGTGTTTTTCCCCGGGAAATAACCTCGCTCAGCGTCTGTTCGGCAACTCGGACATACTCCGCGGATGAATAGGACTCTTTCGGATTAACAAGGTCGTAAAGCCAGATTTTGTATTTCGGATCGATTGGTTTATCTTTTCCTGTCACGATATCAAGTTTTTTATATATCTGACGGGAGTCAAAGTTGATTATTTCTCCATTATATTGATCAATCAATTCGAGGGCTTTGGAAGTCTTCCCTGTTGCCGTTTGTCCAAAGAGGACGAAGAGATTCATATGAGTTACTTCCACTTCTGCATTTTGGCAGCATCAAGAAGATTTTTATAGAGATACAGGACATCAAGCGGCCCGACTCCTCCAGGGGTTGCCGTATATGATCCTGCAATCGGATCGACTTCCTTTTCATCGTAATCACCTCGAAGCTTTCCATTCTCTTTCCGAACGCCAACATTGATAAGAATGACCCCAGGCTTCAACATATCTGGAGTAAGAATTTTTTTACCAACAGCAGGGATGATGACATCTGCTTCCCGGTAATACTCTTCTGGCTGAGGCGTCTGAGAATTGATATTCATGAAGTTGATCTTCACTTCGCTGAATGTCTTCACAAGCTGCTTTCCCCCCGTTTGGCCTTTGCCGATAATAATGACATGTTTGTGTTTGAGCGATCGACGGAGAGCTTCAAAATCTTTTTTCTTATCTATAAACAGTCCTGCGTCAGCTTTTGGATGAAGATACGTATATTTCAAAAGAGTAAGAACTGCTAGACCCAGAGGAGAATAAAATTCAGTCTTTCTTCTATGTCCTTCAATCTCCTTTTCAAGAGCGATAAAGTCATACATGCTTTCTGTAACAAGTTGAGGAGGGAGCGGCTGTTGGACGATGATGCCGGTTACATCTGGGTGTTGAGACATTTCCTTGATTTTTCGAAGAAACGGCTCAAAAAATGGAGCTGTTTTATATTGAATGAATTCAAATAGAATGCCGAGGCGTTTTGCTGTCTGTTGTTTAATGCGAACGAAGGAGATTTGTTCTGGAGTGTCGCCGACCAAGAAGACAACGACTTTAAGTTTGCGTTTTTTACTGAGCTTCGCTACTTCTTTCTTAAGCTCCAATTCAAGGCGTTCTACCAACTGTTTTACCGGTATAACCATTATAGATTATTATACCAAGCCGAAGGCTAAAAGTCCACTCGCAAAAAGCTCTAAACCCTAAACAGCTTCAAAATACTATTTAGATTTTAGCCTCATTTGCCTAGGATTTAAGGCTTAGAGTTTAGGATTTGGCTTAGATCAGCGTCGCGCTGACGACCTTGTCAGTCTTGTCTGAGAATCTCATCAAAATGACCCCTTTTGCCGTGCGTGAACGAGGTGGAATTGAGGCTAGAGGGATTTTGACGATTTGACCAGATGTGCTTGTCATGATAATGGTCGTGTCTTCCGGATTGACGATCTGCACAAAGCAGATTTCACCCATTTTTTGGTCAACTGAGGCTATTTTGACTCCTTTTCCTCCTCGATGCTGGCCTTTAAAGAGGGTGAGATTCGTCTTCTTTCCGACGCCATGCTCTCCTATCACTATAATATTCTTCTTGAACTCTTCTTGTGTAAAGACTTCCGCTGAGGCTACGAGATCGCCTTCCGCAAGCTCAATACCGCGTACGCCAATTGAAGCACGTCCTGTTGGGCGCACTTCTGGCTCTTTGAATACGATAGCTTTGCCATGTTTGGTCGTGATGATGACATTCATTTTTCCATCCGTCATTTTGACCCAAAGAAGCTCGTCTTTTTCTTCCAATTTGATTGCGATGATGCCGTTTGAGCGGATATTCTCGAATTCCTCAAATGTTGTTTTTTTGACTGTCCCCTGCTTTGTACACATAAGGACGAATTTCTTTGAGAAAGCATCTATTTGCTCCTGTTTTGATGTCGTCGTTACGCCGTTAGCCCCATAGGTAAGTACGGATGTGACGATTTCTTCAGGGCGCAGCGCAAGAAGGTTGACGATTGCCTTTCCTTTTGAAGTGCGAGAACCGACTGGAATGTCCCATACTCTATTTTGGAACATGCGTCCTTGGTTGGTAAAGAAAAGAGTATAGTCGTGTGTCATCGCAGTTGTGATGAAGTAGACATTATCTGTTTCTTTGGTTTCAATTCCGGAAACTCCTTTTCCCCCGCGATTTTGCACTTTGAATGTCTCGCGAGGTACCTGTTTTATATATCCTTCTTTCGTAAGAACGACGATAACTTCTTTGTTTTCGATAAGCTCTTCATCCGTTATTTCTCCTGGTCGTGATTTGATAACTTTCGTTCTGCGTTCATCGCCATATTTTTTGACAAGTTCAAGAAGCTCATCCTTGATGACACTCAATATTTTCAAGACATCTTTCAAAAGTGACTCAAGATAGCTGATGAGTTTTTTCAATTCTTTCAACTCTTCTTCGATTTTTGATCTTTCAAGACCGGTGAGTTTTTTGAGTTGCATGTCAAGAATTGCTTGGGTCTGGATTTCAGACAGTCCAAACTTTCGCATCAATTTCGCTTTTGCATCTGGTTCATCTTTTGATTTCTTGATTATTTCAACAACTTCATCGATATTATCGAGCGCGATAAGATACCCTTCAAGAATATGGGCTCGATACTTTGCTTGCTTTAATTGATGTTCTGTTCTTCGTGTGACAATGCGGACGCGATGTCTGATATATTGCTCAAGAATTGTATGAAGACCAAGTGTTTGTGGGACACCATCAACCAATGCAACGATGTTGATTGGGAACGATGTCTGCATCTCGGTATATTTAAAGAGATTGTTCAAAACTTTTTTATATTGTGCGTCACGTTTCAACTCAATAACGACACGGATTCCGTCGCGGTCCGATTCATCCCGCAGATCCGAAATACCCACGATTTTTTTATCGATGACAAGATGAGCGATTTTTTCAACTAAGGCAGCTTTATTTACTTGGTAAGGTAATTCATCAATGATGATTGCCATTTTTCCTTTGCCCAAATCCTCGTCGCTGACTTTTGCGCGAATAAGAACCTTCCCTTTTCCTGTGATATATGCCTGTTTTATTTCATTCCATCCATAGATGATTCCATGTGTTGGGAAGTCTGGTCCTTTGATATGCTCAAGCAGCTCATCAATCGTCGCTTCAAATGAAAGAGGGACATCTGTTGGTTTCAATAGTTTTTCTTCTTTTACTGTCACCGCTTTCTTTGCACGGTCAATCATCAAGCAGATTGCTCCAACAAGCTCTGTCAAATTATGTGGAGGGATTTTTGTCGCCATACCGACAGCGATTCCTTCTGCACCCATTAGAAGAAGATTTGGTAGTTTTGCTGGAGTAAAAAGGGGCTCTTGTAATGTTGCGTCAAAATTATCTGTCCAGTCAACTGTTTCTTTGTCGATATCGTCAAGAAGTTCATCAGCAATTTTTGAAAGTTTTACTTCTGTATAACGCATTGCGGCTGGTGGATCGCCATCAATTGAGCCGAAGTTCCCCTGACCTTTAATAAGTGGATAACGCATTGAAAAATCCTGCGCCATACGAGCGACTGCTTCGTAGACTGAAGAGTCACCATGTGGATGATATTTACCGAGAACCTCTCCAACAACCTTTGCGCTTTTGGAAAAGCGGGCACCAGATGTGAGCCCCAGCTTGTACATCGCATATAATATGCGTCTGTGGACAGGCTTTAATCCGTCCCGGACATCAGGAAGCGCACGTGATACGATCACAGACATCGCATAGTTCAAATATGCGCGCTTCATCACGGTCACTATCTCTTCATTTGATTTGCCATGATGTGGTGCTGCCAAATCCGGTGTTGTTTGTTCCTCTGGTTTTATTTCATCCATAAAATTTAAATATCAAATTACAAATTACCAATTCACAAATCAATAACAAAATTCAAATCACAAAAAAATTGAAATTTGTGATTTAAAATTGATTTGATATTTGTCATTAAACATTTGTAATTACTTACTTCATCCCCGCTTTAATCGATTCATATGCTTTTTCTTTTCCTAAAAAGTTTTTTGTCTTTACCCATTTTCCTACTTCGAGCTCTTTATAGTGGTTGAAAAAATGTTGTATTTTCTTTTTTTCTATTTCATTCAAATCGCCGATATCTTGGATATTTGAGAAAAAAGGATCTACTTTTTCAACTGGCACTGCTAATATTTTTGTATCTATTCCTGCTTCGTCCTCCATCTCAAGCATGCCGATTGGTCTGACTGAAAGATATGCGCCAGGTTGTACTGGATAGGTTGAGATGACAAGGACATCGACTGGATCACCATCTTCCGCATGTGTATTTGGAATAAATCCATAGTTGAATGGATAGACCATTGTTGTAAATGCAAATCTGTCTACTTTCATAAATCCTGATTCCTTATCCATCTCATATTTGATTGGGGAACCTTGAGGAATTTCAATAATAACATTTACTTCGCTTGGTGGGTTTTTTCCGACAGAGAGCTTAGATGCATCCATAGTTTTTTTAACTAAATTGATAATTAAATATCCAAATTTGCCAACTTTGCATGAGTCACAATAAATTTCTTTCTTGGAGGAACCTCATCCCCCATAAGCATCGTGAATACATGATCTGCCTCTTGTGAATCAGCAATATTTACCTGTTTTAAAATTCGCGCTGTTGGATCCATTGTCGTCTCCCATAACTGCTCAGGATTCATTTCTCCCAAACCTTTATAGCGTTGGACATTGAGCGTTGTTCCTTCAGGAAACTTTTTGACCATCTTTTCTTTTTGGTCTTCAGAGTATGCATACTGCACTTTTTTGCCCTGCTGGATTTTATACAGTGGGGGCTGAGCAACATATAAATGTCCATTCTCGATAATCTGTGGCATATGGCGGAAGAAGAAGGTCAATAGAAGCGTCATGATATGTTCTCCATCGACGTCAGCATCGGTCATGATCACTATTTTGTGATACCGAAGCTTCGCATAATCGATTGTCTCGCCGATGCCCATACCAAGTGCGATAACGAGATCTTTGATTTCTTTAAACGCAAGGACCTTATCGAGATATGCGCGTTCCGTATTTAATATCTTTCCACGAAGAGGTAGGATTGCTTGAAATTTACGATCTCTTCCTTGTTTTGCGGTGCCACCTGCTGAGTTCCCTTCTACCATGAATAGCTCGGATAAAGCAGGATCTTTTTCTTGACAATCAGCAAGTTTTCCAGGAAGTGCAGAGCCTTCAAGAGCTCCTTTTCTAAGAACCGCCTCTTTTGCTGCTTTTGCTGCAAGACGTGCTTTTTGAGCAAGAAGGATTTTCCCTAAAATTTCTTTTGCGACTCGTGGGTTTTCTTCGAAATACGTATCAAGGTATTCTGAAACTGCTGTTTGTACGACAGACTGAACTTCCGAATTCCCCAGCTTAGTTTTCGTCTGACCTTCAAATTGCAGATTGGTTGAAGGCATTTTTACATAGACGATTGCAGTTAGTCCTTCTTTTACATCGTCTCCTGTAAGCGAATCCTCTTTATCTTTTTCAGCGAGTTCTTTCTTCGCATACGTATTGATCGCTTTTGTAAGCGCAATTCTGAAACCTGTCAGATGGGTTCCACCTTCTTGTGTATTGATGACGTTTACGAAAGAATAGACATTTTCAGAAAGAGAGTCATTATATTGGATTGCGACTTCCACTTCCTTATCATCCACAGCCTTATTGATGAAGATTGGTTCATGGAATGTCTTTTTACCACGATTAAGATCATTAAGAAGAGAAATGATACCTCCATCAAAGAAATACGACATGCGATCCTTTATTTTGTTGTTCTCTATCTGGAACATGACATTTCGGATGAGATATGCCCTTTCTTTCAGCTGTTTCTTAAGCGTCGGATAATGTATTTCAATTGTTTCGGTAAAGATGGATTTATCAGGAAGAAATGAAACAGCAGTCCCGTTTTCAAAATTAAAACCAAGGATTGATGTCCGCACTTTTTCCACTTCAGTCTTTGGTATTCCCCGCTTATATTCCTGTCTATAGAGTTTTCCTTCTCTGCGGACCTCAACGATGACATGATCAGAAAGCGCGTTGACGACTGATGCACCAACTCCATGTAATCCTCCAGAAATCTTATAGGCACCTTGATTGAATTTGCCACCTGCGTGGAGCTTGGTCATGACAAGTTCAAGGGCTGACACTTTGTATTTTGAAACTTTTTCAACTGGAATTCCTCGCCCATTATCAAATACTGTGTAATATCCACTCTCTTCGATGATGATTTTTACGTCTTTTGCAAATCCTGCCAATGCCTCATCTATTGAGTTGTCAATAATTTCATTGAGACAATGGTTCACTCCCAACTGGGACGTGGTACCAATATACATTCCTGGTCGTTTGCGCACTGGTTCGAGTCCTTCCAAAACGACGATTGACTCTGCACCGTAATCTGAAGATGTTGCCATAAGAATAGGATTATAGAAGAATTTTTAGTAAATTGCAACCCATGCTTCTACGCACAAACTAGCCTCACCAACCTCCGGGGTTGGTTTTAGGCCAATATAGCATTAAATATCCCTCTATGACAGTCTAAAAAGGATAATTGCGGCTTATAAGCCATTGTACTCTACTATGATTATTCGAATAATCATAGTATGGTACAACTATCAAAACGTGAGGTAAAACCGGAAGTGCAGTTAAAGATGTATAAATTATTATTTGAAGTTGTTGGCAAACAAAAAGACAACAGGCACTTCACAAATGTATTAAACGGAATACTCTCTCCTATCGAGAAGTTAATGATAGCCAAGCGAGTATCAGTTTTATTTCTTCTGGTCAAAAAAGTTGAATGGACAATTATTTGCGATGTACTCAAGGTTTCCCCAAGTACGATATCTAAGTGTCAAATGATACTTTTAAACAACATGGAAATTATATGTGCGCTCAAAGCACTAATTAAACAGAGAGACATGGTATTATTTTTTGATGAATTATTTCTATCATTTTTTGGACCAGGTACGGCTTATGTAAATTGGAAGAATGCGCATATACGAAAAAATAAGTTTGATAGGAGAAATGCCGAAATTCTCTAACACTATGATTATTCGAATAATCATAGTGATTGAGATTGACATTTTGCCAAAAAAAATCCCCCGAGATTTCTCAAGGGGGACTTTTTTGATGTTTTCGCTAGAAAATTAAAGGTTTCCTAGATCCCGATTTTCATCGGGATTGAAATAAAGTAATAAATTACTTCATTTCAACTTTTGCACCTGCAGCTTCTATCTTCTTTTTAGCTTCTTCTGCGACATCTTTCTTCGCATCTTTAACTAATTCGTAAGGTAGAGTTTCTACTGCTTTTTTAGCATCCATAAGTCCAAGTGCGGGATTGATTTCTCGTACTGCCTTAATTACTGCTAATTTATTTGCTCCTGCTTCGGTAAGCACAACGGTGAATGAGGTTTTTTCCTCAACTGGACCTGCTGCTGCCCCTGCTGCTGGTGCTGCTCCAGCTGCTGCTACTGCTACTACTCCGAATTTATCTTCGAGGTATTTTGCAAGTTCAGCCATTTCAAGAACTGTTAAGCTCTCGATCTCTGTTGCCAATTTTTGCATTTTTTCTGTGAGTTCAGCCATTGTGTATCACCTCCTTTAGGTATGGTAAAATAATAATGATTGCAAGCCTTAGCCTTTTTGTACTTTTGCGTTCAGTACCATAACAAATTTCTGTGTTGAGAATTTCAATGCACGTACGAATCGTGATGTTGGGCTCTTCATGCTTCCGATAATCTTTGCCATCAATTCGCCCTTGCTTGGGAGCTTGGATATTGCATCCATTGCTTTTGAATCATAGGAAGCCTTATCAAGAAATCCGAGTTTGAATGCGATTGTCGTATCTGTTTTGGCAACTTTTGCGAATGCGTTCATTCCGTTTGACCAGTCTTTTCCAAGGCTGATGACAGCTGTATTTTCTTTGAGATTCTTTGTCATTTTCTGCAAAGGTCGCATATCTGCGAACTCTTTCTCTGCAGCGAGCTTATTAATTGATTTTGAGAGGACTGTGTTTTTTACGACCTTTACGCGGGCTCCAGCCTTAAGAAGTTCTCTTCTTAATCCTTCAAGAGCGATATGCTTTGTCTTTTCGAATCTGAAGAGTGCAAAATTGTCTGCTTTCTTGAGAAAGTCAGTAACAGTGGACAGTTGAGAGAGTTTTTTTAGGTTTTTCATGGGTTATCACTTTTTCGCCCGCAGGCAAAATATTCTAGGAATTAATAATTTAATTTATAGACTAATTGTCATCCTAGAGTCGAAATGATTTCTCTAGTATATCACACGCAAAGCGTAAAGACAATTTTAAATTGTAAATTTAAAATCAATTTCAAATTGAATAAAAATTAAAAATTTAGAATTAAAAATTGAAGCGTTTATTCTCCGAGTAATTCTCTCAATGTCTTTACTTTTCGTTCACCTTTGTCATCACTTTTTTTCTTTGCAGAAGCTATTTTTGCTTTGAATTCTGCCGCAACTTCTTGTTTCTTCTTGAACTTCTCTACCTTACCCTTAGTATCGAGGAATCTATGCTCACCTGTATAGAATGGGTGGCATTTGCTGCAGACTTCAACGTGAATTGATTCTTTTGTGGATCCTGTTGTATAGTTTACGCCGCAAGAAGTGCAGATAACCTTTGCTTCAGCGAAGTATTGTGGGTGAATTTGTGCTTTCATATTAGTAGGTTTAATAATCAATGAAAATTAATTATAACACACCGTTTATAAATTACAAATATGAAATATATTCGCTCTTCAGATTCTCGTATTCACTATTATGTTATTTATCTTTAGCAATCCATAACATATGCCAGCGGTGACGCCTTGTATCGCCTGATTTCCCACCTACCCCAATATATTCCAGCATACAAATGTCACGCGCTTGGCATATTGCTCTGGATTGCTAGAACAAAAAAACACAAATATAGTACACACACTGTAAGTGGGGAATAATAAACCAAAAGGAACAGATGGCACGAGTAAAGGGCACCCAGTCCCACTTCGCCCCCTTGGGGCTTCGAGGGATAAACAGCACTGACGGGCTTGCCCTTCCGTAGCTTTAGCGAAGGAGGGGGATAGTACGAGTGACAGAATCTGGAATAACACCTCAGCTTTCGTATTCAAGCAACTCTGGTATTCGCATCGTAAAAAATATTGTCGCGATAATCGTTGCGATGCCGCCAATGACGACGGTGTATGGGGTTCCGATAAGGCTGGCAAGGATGCCGGACTCGACTTCCCCCAGCTGCGGTCCCCCGAGATAGAATATCATGTTGATTGAAACCATCCTCCCCCGCATATGATCTGGGGTAACCATTTGGCGCAAGGTACTTCGGATGATACTGCTGACCATGTCTGCTCCCCCAACTATCGCCATCATGATAAGCGAAAACACAAACAGATTCGAAATACCAAATAAAATAGTGCTTATGCCATAAAACAGCACAGAAACCATCAAGATGTATCCCTGTTTCTTTACATGCTTTCGAGAAGAAAATATAAGACCTGCGATTATTCCGCCAATTGAAGGGGCGGCATACAGCAAACCGAGTCCTTCAGGACCCACCTTTAGGATGTCATTCGCGAACACAGGCATAAGGGTCATACCTGAACCAAAGAACGTCGCATAGAAATCCAAGAGCATTGAGCTCCAGATTATTCGTGAATTTTTTACGAAGCGTAATCCAGCCCTGATTGAATGGAGTCTGCCCTTTGTTGCTTTTGAAAGCTCTTGTGGGAAACGTCCGATACGGATAACATTCATAAGATAAAACCCAATACAAAAAATATTGAGTCCAAGTACAGTCGGCACACCGACACGTGCGATGAGGAATCCAGCTAAGGATGGCCCCATAACCATTGCTGCTTTATATCCCATTGAGTTAATACTGATCGCATTCTGATAGTCGCCTCGAGGCATGAGCGCCGGAAGAAATGCCTGGCTTGCAGGAGAGGCAAATGTAAGGGCGGTCGAGTTGGCAAAGATTATCAAGTAAATAATGGTTGGCGTTACCAAATGAAAGAATGCAAGTGTTGTAAGAATACATGAAATGGTAAATAGGATAGTATTCATGACAATGAGAATCCGTCTGCGTGGACGTGTATCTGATGCATGACCAGCATACAATGCAAAGATAAAAACAGGCAGGACTCTGGCCAAGCCCATAAGCCCTAAAGACAAGGCGGAACCAGTGATTTGGTACATAAACCATGACAAGGCTACGTTCTGCATTTCGTATCCAGTCTGAAATGCGAAAACGCCAGAGGCGAACATACGAAATGGCCTATGCTTTAATGATTTGAACATATAAATAGTAAGTATGAAGTATACCCTTTTTAGGGTAGTTTAGCAATTTGAATTGCTTCAAATACCTTTTCCCACTTTCCCTCACTGATGATATCTTCCAAGTTGTGGAAGCTTTTGCCGATTCGATGATCTGTAAGTCTATTTTGTGCAAAATGATAGGTACGTATCTTATCTGCTCGTTCTCCTGTCCCAATATTGCGTACAAACGACTGCGTCGCACCTCTTTTTTGCTCCTCTTCCAGTTGATAGAGTTTTGCGGAAAGCAAATCCATTGCAATTTGACGGTTTGCAAGCTGTTGTCGCTCCCTACTGGCCGTTGTCACGATACCGGTTGGTTTATGGATAAGGCGGACGGCTGTTGAAACTTTATTTACGTTTTGTCCTCCATGTCCTCCTGCGCGAAAAAACTGCCATTCAATATCTCCCGGGTTTATTTTAATAGCAGACTGGACTATTTGTGGAAGAACGACTATTACACATGTTGATGTATGAATCCTTCCTTTTCTCTCTGTTTCTGGGATACGTTGGACACGGTGGACTCCTGTTTCATGCTTAAAAAGGGCAAACGCATTTTCTCCCTGGATTTTGGCGATATTATCTTCAAGATAGCTTACCTTGAATTTGTACTTTTGCGCATATTTGAAGTACGACATAAGGAGCTCCTGCATCCAGAGCTTGCTTTCGTCTCCCCCAACTCCGGGAAGCGACTCGATAATGGCTATATTAGGATTTATTAGCATTCTTAAGTTTTGAAATAAGTTCTTCTTTTATTAAAACGAATTGTTCACCTGTTTGCATATTCTTTAATTTAACTGTTTTATTTTGTATCTCTTCTGGACCAAGAATGACCACATACTTAAAACCCTTATTGTTGGCATATTTTAATTGTTTTTCTAATTTATTTTTATCCGGGAACACTTCCACACTTATTCCTTGTGCACGCAGTATTGAGGCTAATTTTAATGAATCGTCAGAGGTTGCTTCATTAAATAATGTCATGAGAGTAGTCTGGGATAACAGCTCTGCGGGAAAGATATTAAAATATTCTGCTGCCTCTACCATTCGATCAAAACCAAATGCAATGCCTACAGCGGGAATTGAAACCCCACCCAGTTGTTCTATTAATTTGTCATATCGTCCTCCGCCTCCACAGGAACCAACATCATATCCTGGAAGTGAGACTTCAAAAATCATTCCCGTATAGTAATCAAGTCCGCGTGCAAGATGCGGAACAAATTTTAGTGCAGAGACAGGAACACCTAAATTCACGACATTTTTGATTATTAATTTCAAATTATCACTAGAATTAGGTGCATTTATAATATCTATAACCACTTTGTCGGCCTGATCTTTCGCAAGACCTTTATTTTGAAGCTCATTTGAAACCTCCTGTCTTCCAATTTTTTCCAATTTATCAATTGACTGTATAAGAGACATGACTCCAATCTTGTCAGTGGCATGTGGCCCCAAAATAGTGAAAAGAATTGACCGATCATTTATTTGCAAAATTATTTCTTTGTATCCGACATTTTTATATGCAAAATAGGTCGTTGCAAGAATTTCCGCATCAGCTAGCGGGGATGTTGAGTTAAAAATATCAATGTCACACTGCGTAAACTCACGGTATCTTCCCTTTTGTGGTTTATCAGCGCGGAAGACATTTTGGATTTGATATCTTCGAAAATACTTCGGCAATGTATTTTGATATTGTGCCAATACCCGAGCAGTGGGAACAGTTTGATCGTACCTGAGAGCCAACTCTCTCTCACCTCTATCTTTAAAAGAATACACGAGCTTATCAGCTTCATCACCATACTTACCAAGCAACAACGATGCGTATTCAAGCGTTGGCGTTTCAAGCGGTTCAAATCCATAAAGCTCAAAGATTTCAATAACCTTCTTTGAAACAAAGTTACGCTTTTTCATGTCTTCAGGAAGAAAATCACGAAAGCCTTTGAGCGTGCGTGGTTGGATGGTTTTCATATTGAACATTATACAACGCCTCGTTCATAGTTAATAGAGTGAAGTATTAGATACCAAATATTGCTGCAGGTGCGATATTAAACATAAACTCTAATGTATTAGATGCTTGTACTGATATCGTCTCGGCGGTGTCATTTCCAGTTTCATGTGTAATATTTTGTATAACATTGTGATATACCCTTGATCCAAGTGAAGCAACAGCAAACCCGACTACTCCGGCAAGTGTGGGATCGATATGAGCAAGTTCAGCTAAATGCATAGCAGCTTCGGCACATCTTACTCCTGAAACGACTTGTCCGACAGCGTTAACTAAACCTGCAGCAACATAAGTAACTGCGGTAACATAGTTTTTATTGCGTAATGCAGTACATGTATTTAATAGTTCTGGAACTGCAAATGCTATAGGTGAAAGAAGCGCAGTCAATCCAATTTTAGCCTCATTTGAAATATTATAGGGTTTTACCACCTCATAGGCTCTTTTTAAGCCAGTTGGAATCCCCACTGCTGTGAACGCTACTTCTTTAAAACTCATCTGAAAATTATACTATAGGGATGTTATTTTGTCAATGAAAAGAGTATTAGTTCTCCTATTCTATCTTTTTATGCCTACACACCCCGGAGGTGTGTAGTTGGCCTTTATTTTTACATATGAATTGTGTATACTATGGGCGAATATGACTCGAGGCCAGATGGAAGATGCAATCGCGAAAGAAATAACTCAGTTTTATGCTGAAACAGTCGGTGTTGGTCCTCGACAGTCAAGAGCTTACATCACCCACGATATGGTCCTTATCCGCCTCAAAGGGAATACTCATCCCTACGAACACATCCTCTTGAAGAAAAGTAAAGGTGTTGAGATGGTAAAGCATCTTCGGACGACAATACTTGAATCGATTGTTGATGATCTCACGGAAATCGTTCAAAAACACACGAACACAAACGTTATCAGCGTGCACTCAGATTCTAGTACACGCACCGGAGAGCGGTTTGTGATATTTATATTAGAGAGGAATCTTGATTAGTTGATTTGGCAGTCGGAAGGTATAGTCTTTCAGTTAATCTGATTAGACCAATGAACGCCAGAACTTGTTTGTCATATGGACAAAAAATTCTGGGACACAATTGGTCTAATACTGGTATTCAGCAATGCAGCGGGTATTCTTGTGTTGTTTGAGATGCTTATTTTTAAGTTTCCTTATGTTTCTCTCTTCTTACTTATTTTTTACTGCATGTGGGAGGTAAATAAGAAGATATTCATTCAAAAACCAAAGGAAAAATCTCAAATCATAAGCACAGAACAGCATGCAAAACTCTAAACCCTAAACCATAAACCTTAAACAAATAAATGCAAAATCCTAAAGTTTAAAATTTTAACAGAACTTTTTGGGTTAGGAGTTTTAAGTTTAGAGTTTGTTTAGAATTTAGGGTTTAGAGTTTAGATTTTCTTCAGGGTGTATTCCCCTTTTGCATCTTCAATCTTATATCCCTTTTCTTCTATCTGTTTCCTTAAGGTATCCGCCTTTTCAAAGTCTTTTGATAGCTTTGCCTGCTTTCTTTGTTCGGCAAGGGCGATTACATCAGCTGGAGTCTCATCTTCTTTCTCTTCCCGCATCAAGGCAAGTCCAAGGAGTTTGTCGATATCGGTCATATATGATAATTTTTCTTCCTGGGGAATATCTGACTTAAGCATGGTAAACAGAGATGCAATCGCTTGGGGAGTTTGCAGATCATTTTCAAGAAAGCCAAGAAATGTGGACATGAATGAATCCTCATTTGATGCAGGAACAAAGTCGCGCATTTCAAGTACCGCGTCCCTAAGTTTTTTTGCTTCTACCTTTAACTTCCGGTATGCTTCCTCAGCTCCGCTTAACGCTTCCCATGTAAAATTCATTGGTTGCCGATAATGTGATTGAAGAAGAAGAAGCCGGAAAGCGAGAGGTTCTATTCCCCGTTTTTTTATGTCATCAATCGTAAAAAAATTTCCTAAACTCTTGCTCATTTTTTGTCCTTCAACCTGCAGAAAATGATAATGCATCCAGTAGTGCACAAATGGCACTCCATTGGCCGCCTCCGACTGCGCAATTTCATTTTCATGATGGACCGGAATGTGGTCGATTCCACCTGTATGGATATCGATTGTTTTTCCCAGGTATTTCATACTCATCGCTGAACATTCGATATGCCATCCCGGGAATCCATCTCCCCAGGGGCTTTCCCAATGCATCGTGTGGTCCTTGAATTTTCCCACCCGTTTAAACCAGAGAGCGAAATCAGCCGGATGTTTTTTTTCGGGATCCGCATATACATCGTCTCGGACAGCTTTCATTTTATCTTCACTGTTTTGTCCGGAAAGTTTTCCGTAATCTTTGAATGTGGAAATGTCAAAATACACAGCCCCTTTTGTCTCATATGCGTGGCCTTTTTCTATAAGCGTTTTTACAAGGGAAATCATTTCCTGGATATGGTCTGTTGCTTTGCAGACCGTTTTTGGGCGGAGAATATTCATTCCATCCATGGACATGAAAAAGAAATCGGTATAGTATTTTGCCAAATCCCAAACAGACTTTCCATATTTACGGGCACCTTTCTCCATCTTATCTTCGCCCGTATCTGCGTCATCCGAAAGATGTCCGACGTCAGTAATATTCATGACATGATTGACTGCATATTGTTTGTACTCGAACACTCTTCGAAGAGTGTCGTTGAAAACATATGCGCGAATATGACCAATGTGCGCAAAGTCATAGACAGTTGGTCCACATGCATAGAATGAAAGTTTTTTTGGGACGATTGGTTTGAATTCTTCCACCTGGCGGGAGAGTGTGTTGTAGAGTTTCATGAGACAATTATACAGGCAAAATAATTTTAAATTTTTAATTCTTAATTTTAAATCAATCTCTCATTTCGCATTTATAAATTAATGCATTTAAAATTGAATAAAAATTGTAAATTTAAAATTGAAAATTTAAACAAAGTTAGACTTCAAATTTTGCCAGAAGTGGAAAGTGATCGGAGTAGTTTGCATTGATTCGGACTGTCGACAGCGCTTTGCAATTCTTATAAAACACATAATCCAATTTATTTTCTTTACCCAAGAAAAATTGGACAATTTTCATCAAGAATTTTTCAACAAAAGTATAATACAACAGCTTTCCATCTGTCGTGAACGCAATACTATTCGTCGCTTCTAAAAATCCATTTTTCGTCATCAACTCCTCAAGTTTTTTTCTTCCGTAGGGATAGTTGAAATCTCCAACAAGAACTGTTGGGACATCATTAGTTCGTTTGATGTCACTCAATGTTCGTTCAAGCTGTTTAATGCGGATACCATTCGTGCCATGTGCTGAGAGATGAATATTATATACAACAACTTTTAGCTTATCTGGGCCAAGTGCAAATTCGGTCTTCAAAACCGTCCTGTCTTTCTTTTGTGTCTTGAATACACGCAGAATGAAGGCTATAGCTTCTCCTAAACCTCGTGGAAGCGTTATCGATTTCGAGTTTGTGCATTTTCCCGAATGAGGTCGGACAAAAGTGGCCACACCATAGACGATTCCGAATTTGATAAACCCATTTGAATAGTCAGCAAGATCATATCCCAATTTTTCTATCTGATTGATATTTTTATCGTCTGTGTCCATTTCTTGAAGACACACGATATCTGGGGAATATTTTTTAAATATCGATTCCAAACCACGTTTTGCATCGAAAAGAAGGGTGTTGTATGTCAAAACAGAAAACTGCATATTCTATTATACATGAGTTATGTGGGGTTCTTTTGACTTGGCTATATTCGGTTTTCCGTATTTGATTAAATTTTCCTTCTTTTCTCTTCTCCATCCTTTAATTTGATGTTCTCTTCTTCTTGCTTCAACTAAAGTTGAATAAATTTCAAAATAGACCAAGTCATTCACTATGTTTCTTTTAGTAAATTCAGCTCCTATTCCTTGCTTATGTCTTTCAATCCTTAAATGTATGTCATGAGTTACGCCAACATATAGGTTGTTTTTAGAACAACGAAGAATGTAGAGATAAAAACCTTTATTCATACAATTATGTATGAGCTTCGATAAGTTCAGCTCCCTTCGGCTCGTAACTTATTTTAGTCGTAAGACCCTGAGCGAGGAGCAGGTCCTTCGTCAGGCTCAGGACATAAGAATTTCTAATTCCTCGTTCCTCAGAAAGAAATTCTAATGTCGGGATGGTGGGACTTGAACCCGCGACCTCGCGGTCCCGAACCGCGTGTTCTACCATCTGAACTACATCCCGATATAACTTGTATTGTAGCAAACAGTCATAGTAGTTTTGGTACAATTGACACATGGCACTTCGAAACGGAGAAAAGCACGATCATAGAGCAGAAAAAACGATGCCACGCAATAACCCAAAGTTCCTCCGCGAGCAAATTGTTCAAACATGCGAGATGGCAGAGAAGGAGTTTGAAATGCGTATGAGTAGGATTTCCAACGTAAAAGGAAGCGAATATCAATCAGACTCACACAATGTCGAACAAATTCTCGACTCACTCGTTAGTAGTGAAAGAAAAAGAAATCTAAAACCAGTTGATAATCAGCCAGATGTCACGCTCCATGACTTTTCGAGCATGAAGCAAGATATCGATATCGGATCACTCTTCGCCAAAACTTCCGAGTATGACTACCAAATTGCTTGGTTTGACTCAAAAAAAGAGATGCATGCACCACAAAACGTCATAGTGAGACAAGGTATCTTACGGGAAATGGGAGATGCATCACATTTTAGAAACAGTAGCACATCAATTTTGGCCCTCACTGAGGCTGTTCCGGGGACAAATATAATGAATAGTGCCGAGGTTGCTCGTTATAACGGACTGGCAATAGAGATGAGGCAGTACGGAGTAGATGCTGTTGGCGAATATTACAAAGCTGTGGGAGCAATCTCACATGCCCACTCAGGTGCGCAGATAGATCAACAGGTTTTCGACTTGCAGAGGGCACTTGCCCGGCTGAAAATGGAAAAAGCGACACAAGGTGGTTTAATTGAAAAAATTCGACATGTCGCTGAAGAACGGGGAACTTTCATTCACCGGTCCACACTTCACCAATTACAGAGAGAGAGACGGAAAGCAGATTTTGCAAGTGGGGCTGAAGAAATAAAAGCTGATTTTGATGCGACATGGGATGATTTCCAATTTTTTACCCCTGAAGAAGAAAAAACATTTTTGAATAAACTTCCTAAAGTTGTATTGGATTCTGCGTTCAAGGTCAGGGAATGGCGTAATATGGCATCGTTCAGCAAGAGCCAGGCAGCCATAAATGACGCTGTCCCTGAAGGAATGCATCTTCGTCTTGGAAGAGGAGAAACATTGGCAAAATTTCATAAGACCGAGTCTGCGCTTGCAAGCGACCCAGAATATAAACAATACTCAAATAGATTTACTAAAGAATATGCCAATAGAGTCCGGGATCCATTTCTGGTGTCAGAAGCTTCTGGTTTTGAATTTGAAGAAAAACTGAAAATTTCCGATGGGGCAACTCCAAATGATATGGTTTTTCAGACAATGAATGCACTCCTCCAACAGCATCGGCCGAAAGACAGCAAATCTGTACGATTTACTCTTTTATTTGGTGAAGGAAGAATACGCAAAGTAAAGGTAAAAGTGCATGAGAACATACTCCCTGATGAATTATCTGCCAACATAGAACTTGCGATTCATCAATCAGAGGATGAGGATATTACCAGTGCAAAGGGTCATATGTTTTCCATGAGAGACAGGGTAAAACTTGGCTTTACTGGATACTCCCCCAATCGTATCAATGATAAGGACTATCAGCATATTTATGGGTTTAAAGAGGTAAAAAAGAAAGGTTTGTTTCGTCAAAAAGAGACAGTTTCGGGTGACTATCTTATCCAAATCAAAGATAACAAGACAGTGACAGACTATCTATCCGATGATATCGATGAACATAAACCGGGAAGCTTATTTGTTGTCGACTCCCATCAAGCGGCAGTACTCATTGATTTAAGACAAAAAAAACAAGATGGGCTTGTGAAAGCTGTTGTGCGTTATAACCATAGTCGGTTTGATGGTATACAGGCGCAGAAACATGCGAAAAATGTTCTTGATTCGCTTGGTGAGGCGCATTTAAATAAAGCGCCAGTCAATTTCTGTTCAGCAGAAGCTGTTTATAGCCTTTCTGAAGCAGATGACAAAACATATCCGGTCTTGGAAGGGCACGCCTCACTTGTTGAAGAAGCGGTAAAATATCCGAAGCTTACGCTGCACGTTGAGGGACAGGATGAGTCAGTTGTGCTTTCTCCTTCATTTACTCGATCATTTATTCTTGCCTTAGCAAACGAGGTAGACACCTATCATCATCTCCATGCAGGCGATAAGACGAAGTCTGAGTTGTACGATGTGTATGGAGACAGGTTTGATGATGTACAACCTATCACAAACATCCTTATTCGACTGAGGCGTGATTTTGAAGCGTGGCAAAAAGAGCCAACCAAAACAGACCCCGCATTTGTACAAGAGTATCTTGTTCGTTATAACAGAGCAAAAAAGCGAGCAGAAAAAAGTCATTCAGACTCCCTTGTTGCTGCTGCGATTGTTGGTCGGTATGAGAAAGCAATTGTGGCGGTTGGGTCAACGGTAAACAAGGGAATTTCTGCATACTCATCTCCAGGAAGCATGTTTTCCCCCCTTCCTCGCGTGCTAAAGCAGAATGACCCTGACTATAAACGAACAATAGAGTTTAGAACAGCACATTCAAAGTCATATGCGAATCAGAAAATTAATCTTCAAGCCCCTGAAAGCAGTATGGGTATTATTGGATATGCACAAGAAGGGACAACAGCCGTGACTACCTGCAGGAAGATGCCCTGTCAGGCGCAGGTGGAGTTTAGACAGGCTGTATTGACAGACATACTTGATAGCAGTGCATCTGAATCAATGTCAACCCAAACATTAAAAAAGTTTAGTCAAGTACTCACCATGTGGGATGAGCTGCTGAACGGCAAAGCAAGTTTGGAGAGCTATGAAAGAGCGCGGAAAGAAGTATTGAATGGGCTGCAAGATCCGGACATATGTGGGGAAGATCGACTTGCACGACAGGGTATCAGCGATGAGAACTCATTCCAACAATATCTCAATACAACGCTTCAAAAAGCTGCAGAAAGTACCCTTGATAGGACCAAAATCGAGAAAACAAAAGAGCTGTTTGTGAGTTATATGAAGGCTTCCGGCGTTACAGTGGCTTAATGCTCAAGTCTTGGTTAATCCCTTCTTGTGTTGAACGCAAAAAAACTGAATACAGGAAGGTAAAAGAGGACATAACTTGCTATGGGATATTCATATGAAACTGCAGCTCCAATGAGAGGAACTGCGGCAGCAAACAGAAGTTTTGCAACAGCCTTTCCTGCGGTATCTCTATGGAGAGCATCCCCAATCATCTTCGTGCCGAACATTTCGGTCATGAGCATTGCTGTTCCCACTCCTCCACGTGCGACGTTGCTGAGAGGGTCACTTGAAACGAATATATCGGAAAATCGGCATGCGAGACTGGAGAGCGCCATAAGGCCAAGGGCACGCATGCCCTTCATAGAAGGTTTTTTTGTTGATTCAGAACGAGGTAATTCCACTTATAGTAGTATACTATAAGTTATTATATTTTACAACTACTGTTTGCTTGCACCTGGCTTTGTTTCGGCCGGTTGAGGCTCAGTAGCCTTGCGCTTTTTTCGAGACAGGGCCGATCCTCGCCCAGTTCTTCCCTGTGGGGCAGTTGCATTCGCATTTCTATTCTGCTTATCAATCTCAATCCGTTGTTTTTCATTGGTGTGGGCAACCTCTTGTCTTTCGGTTCTGATTTGCTTATTTTGTTTTTCTTGCGACACCTGCTTCTCCCCTTGACGGACTATATTGAACAATCTATTTGTCATCAGTTTGATTTTCTGCTCATCCTGGCTCGCATAGTCTTTATGAAGTTGTTTGAAGTTGAGCGGTGTATGATTATTCCCGTCTTTTCTCTGCTCTGGTGTTGTTGTTTGGCCCAATGATTGTTCGTTTGCGCTAAAACTATTTATAATCATATCCCAAGGGCTCAGGGTTTCTGCGACTTGTTTGGCCGATGACTTGACGAAATTCGTTCCAACTTCACGAACTTGTTCAAATGCATTCTTGATTATTTTTTTTACGGCCATATCATTAGTATACATCAGATACCCAACATAGCTTTTCCGCGCGGAGAAAGTCGGGTCATATCCCAGGGAGGTTCGAATGTCATTT
>JAVHSH010000026.1:0-10400 GCA_036172095.1 Patescibacteria group bacterium | reverse complement strand
GCAGTTGGTACTACAACTCTCTCTCGAAATCTTCAGACCATTCTTGGATGGCAACATATAAATGCTGGATTCATTCAACGAGAATATGATCGCATGCATAATATTCATGAGAACATGCAAGGAGCATCTGCACGAAGCGATGAGCATGAAAAAAGTATTGAAGCAATGACGAAGAAAATGTTGAACGAGCAAGAACACTTAATTTATGAGGCATGGCTTTCTGGATTTGTAGCGAGAGACATTCCTGGAGTTCTTAAGGTTCTTGTCTATTGTTCACACGATGAGGTACGTGTAGATCGGGTAATGAATCGGGAAAATGTAAGTGTGGAAGAAGCTAAAAAATGGATTAAACAAAGAGAGGGAGAAAATATCGAGAAGTGGAAAAAATTATATGGAGACTATGATTTTTGGGACAAGAAATATTACGATCTTGTTGTCGATACCTATGGGTGTGGACCCATGGAAACGGTAGGAAAGGTACTTGACAAATTAAAGTATAAAGGCGGATTTAAAAAATAACAAATTTGCGTCATTCTGAATGAAGTCGAGTTTGACTCGACAAAGTGAAGAATCTAGCGAGTGAAATGAGCGAAACACACGGCGCTTCGCGCCTAGATCCTTCGGTTAATCACCTCAGGATGACAAACAATATATGTTTTCCAAAATTACTATCTCCGGCAAAATCTGCACAGGTAAGTCTTCTGTCTTTAGGGAGTTGCAAAAACAATTGAACTGGCCGACATTTTCAACAGGATCTTATTTTCGGGAGTATGCGAAAACGCATCATCTTGAATTGAACAATGCCGAAGAACAGACTGATAAACTTACGCGAGAGATAGACGGCAAAGTAAAAGAGATGCTTCATAAACCAGGACATCTCCTTCTTGATTCATGGCTTGCGGGTATTATGGCAGAAGGAATACCAGACGTGCTCAAAGTACTCCTCATAACGGATGATGAGATACGGTACAAACGCTTTGCAGAAAGAGAAAAAGTTACAATCTTAGAAGCATCAAAAGAAGTGCATTCACGTGACTCCAAGTGGTTTGAAAAAGTAAAAAAAATCCACAAGCGAGAAGATTTTTTTGATAGAAAAAACTACTCACTTGTAATCGATACTTCTCATGTAAGTATCAAATATGTAGTTTCTACTATCTTAAAAAGCCTTTCCTAAAGCCCTAACTTGCAATTGCAGCTAACTTTTGATATATTCTCAACTAAGACATCAAAATATATGACAGTAGAAGGTGGCCGTAGATTATCAAGCATACCAAGCGTTGCTGCGTTTTGCGGACATACCTATTCCACATTTGAAAATCAGCTTTCTCAATGTCTTCTTTATCCTCCAAGTTTTGGAGTTGGAAGAGATGCGTTTTCAATACAAAGATGTGTAAGAGCTGTGCTTCTGATAGACGATCAAACATTAAAAAATTATCACATAAAAAGGGTTGGTGGTGATGTACATGTAAAACATAAGAATGATTTAGTAAAACATGCATATTTCAGCTCAATAAGAGATGAGAATTTAATTATTGACTTTACTTTTGGCCAATTTGCAGAGCTATTTAACACAACACTTGATAATTGGATACATAGATTTCCACTTCTTTTCAATAGGCGCGCATTATGTGCATGTAAAAATGATATTAATGAGGCTTTTGGATTAATCTATCCACCTCAGAATATTGACTTTTGGGAATATTTTAATTCTCATTAGGACACGTAATCAGAGAGATTTCACTAGCCACTAACCACTCGCCCCTGTATAATGTATCCATGCGTTACTCAAAACTATTTGGTAAAACAGTCCGCGAAGCACCGTCTGATGCATCAATGGATTCTTATAAACTTCTTCATCGAGCTGGTTATATTCGTGAATCCACAGCTGGGAGATTTTTTTTCCTTCCCCTTGGCATAAGAATGCAACAAAAAATAATAAAAATTGTGAAAGAAGAGATGGATAGGGCGGGAGCACAAGAGATGGTTTCGCCAGTCCTTCACCCACTTGAGCTATGGAAAGAAACAAACAGGACAAATACGGCAGGATTTGAACTTATGAGAGTCAAAGACAGACGGGATGCAGAGTTTGCACTTGGTGGGACAGCTGAAGAGATGTTTGTCGATGTCGTGCGAAAATTCCAGATAAGCTATAAGGAGATGCCGTTCAATATATATCAGTTTTCCTCAAAATTCAGGGATGAACTCAGAGCTCGTGGTGGACTCCTTCGTGTACGCGAATTTATTATGAAAGATGCATATTCTTTCGACATCGATGAAGTGGAGTTCAAAAAAGAATATAAAAACATGGGAGATACCTACTCTCGTATTTTTGAACGCTTAGGACTTAAAACAACAGTGGTGGAATCAGACGGAGGGTATATAGGAGGAGATTATTGTCATGAATTTGTCGTTGATTCGCCAATTGGAGAAACAAACTATTTGACGAATGATGATGGATCATACAATGCTCACGAAGAAGTGGCGACATTCGATAGGGAAGATGTAAATAGTTCTGATGAAATGAAACCTCTTCAAGAAGTAGACGCAGTTCGCGGAACGACTATGGAAGACGGAGTTAAGTTGCACCAAATGCCTCTTTCACACCAGATTAAAGATGTCTTGTTTGTTGATGAAAGCGGAAGATTTATCCTTGCGGTATTGCGTGGTGATTTTGATGCAAATGAAGTGAAACTTAAGCATGTTGTCAAAGCAGTAACGCTTCGCCATGCAACTGCGGAGGAAATTCGTGAAAAATTACACTCTGAGCCTGGATTCATTTCACCGGTAAAAATCCATGATCTTACTGAAAAAGGAGTCTCACTTATTATTGTCGCTGATACATCTCTGAAGACTGTAAAAAATGCATATGGGGGCGCAAATAAACTCAATAAGGATTTGTTAAACGTAAATTACGGAAGAGACTATTCACCAGAAATTGAAGCAGACATTGCTATGGGAAAAGAAGGATGCATGAAAGATAAGAAAAAATTATTCATGAAAAAGGGGATTGAAGTCGGCAACATATTCCAACTCGGCTATCATTACACGAAGCTCATGAAAAACGCTCTTTTCACAGACAAAGACGGAAGTGAAAAACCATATTATATGGGATGCTATGGTATCGGAATCGGAAGAACGCTTGCGACAATTGTTGAAAAATACCATGATGAACGAGGGATGACACTTCCTCCACAGGTTGCTCCGTATACAGTCCACTTAATTGCCATCGGAAAAGACTCCGTTCCCTTCGAGAGGGCCGAATCAGTCATGAAAACTCTTGAGGAAAAAGGAATTGATGTTCTGTTTGACGATAGAACTGATGTCTCCCCTGGAGCAAAGTTTGCTGATGTAGACTTGATAGGAAGCCCTTATCGCCTCGTAATCTCACCAAAAACAGGTGATAAGATCGAGTTCAAAAAGAGGACAGAAAAAGAAACAAAACTAGTGACGGAAGAAGAGTTATTGCAGTTATTATGAAAACAATTGTCACCCATATTTTCCCCGACCTAGATGCGATAACAAGTGTCTGGCTCATTACACGCTATCTTCCTGAATGGGAAGATGCGGACATCGTTTTTACACCTCAGCAAGAAGATTGGAATAAAATAAAACCCGATTCCAATCCTGATGTCTTGTACTGCGATACTGGTTTTGGAAAATTTGATCATCATCAGATTCAAGAAAGGATATGTGCAACGAAGCGAGTATTTGACTATCTTGTCCTTCATCATCATATCCATGCAAAAGAAAGCGATGCAGTAATTCGCATAGTGGAATATGTCAATGACATTGATAACTTTGGGGAGGTTAATTATCCAGAGCCCACTGCAGATAGGTACGAATTTTGCCTTCACCAGCTCATAACGGGACTACGGAAAAAGGGGACTCAAGATAATGCGATGATACATACGGTATTTCCGCTTCTTGAAGGCGTTTTGCAACTCTTCATCTATAAAATTAAGGCAGAACAGGAAATTGCAAAAGGATTTATCTTTTATTCAAAATATGGTAAATCTCTTGCTATGAATTCATCAAACGACGAAGCCATGAGGATTGCACAAAAAAAGGGATTCTCTCTTGTCGTCATGAAAGATCCCCAAAAAAAGACTGCAAGAATTAAGACCACTCCTTCCCCTGAGCTTGATTTGACCCCTGTTTATGAAAAAATAAAGAAAGTCGATGAGAAAGGATATTGGTTTCTGCATATTCTTAAAAATATGTTACTGAATGGCTCATCAAGAAAGCCAGATGCCACTCCAACCACACTTTCCCTCCAACAACTCATTGAAATAATCAAGGAAGTGTAATACAATAGAGATTGGTAAATTCAATGTAGAAATTCAAATTCAAGTCAGAAACGACTGCTTAGCATTGAACTTGATGTTTAATTTTTAATATTCGAGGAGGTGTATATATAATGGTTGTTATTCAAAAGAAAAAAGGAGAGACAAAAGACGCTATTTTCCGCAAATTTTCTCGCATGTTCATGGACGAGAATATCGTTGATGAGCTGAGAAAAAAGCAATATTACAAGAAGCCTTCTCTTAAAAAGAGAGACGAGGCTAAAGATCGTATTCGCATGAGAGCAAAAAGAAGGAGATTAGCATTATCGCCTCGAACCCCAAGAACAGGCATGATGCATCACTCGAGGTAAATAAACTCTATGATTCGAATCATCACATCCTCTCGATATCTAATCGATAGAAAGAATATTCGTTGTGTGGCTGAAAAGACACTCAATGAATTCAAGGTTGATATTTCTCTATCTTTGCACATCGTTTTTATCGGGAAAAACAAAATGCGTTCAATCGCCTCGACCTATAAACACGAGGATGTGGCTCTTCCTGTGTTGGCTTTTCCTTATAGGACAGACCCGCATCTGGATGAACCACTGCTTGGAGAAATATTTCTTTGCTATCCACAGATTGTGCTGCTTGCAGCAGAACGAAACAAGAGACTAAATCCCATGATAAATGAGCTTCTTGTGCATGGAATCAAAAACCTCCTGAAATAATCACACTAACCACTAGTCACTAACCACTAGTCACTGTATAATGTCACTATGTACTATCTGAAATATCGTCCCCATACAATTGCCGAACTCGATAATACATCCCCCCGTGAAACAATCTCGCAGATATTGAAAGGTGAAGCGCTTCCTCACGCATTCTTGTTTGTCGGCCATAAAGGTACAGGGAAAACCTCAACTGCCCGGATTGTCGCAAAAGCGGTGAACTGTCTTAATAATGCCTTTGCCAAGAAAAGCGTATCAATTGAACCATGCAATACCTGCGATCATTGCAAAGCGATTGATAAATCCTCATTTTCTGATGTTGTTGAGATGGATGCAGCTTCTAATCGGGGAATCAATGAAGTAAAAGAACTCATAAAAGAGACATCTCTATTACCTATGGCAGGGAAATACCGCGTGTACATTATCGATGAGGTTCATATGATTACGACTGATGGATTTAATGCTCTGCTTAAGACAATAGAAGAGCCGCCGGAGACAGTTATCTTTATTCTTGCGACAACCAATCTGGAAAAAGTGCCAAAGACAATCCAAAGCAGATGTGTTCTTGTGCAGTTTGGAAAAGCAAAGGAAGATGAGATAGTCCATATGCTTTCCCGTATCGTTTCAGCAGAAAAACTGACAATTCCAAAAGAGTCTCTTGATATCATTTCTACCCATTGTGATCAATCGTTTAGAGATGCTGCAAAGATACTGGAAGAATTGTCGCTTACAGGAAACATGAGTCCTGAGATGGTTCTTTCAAAAATAGGGATTCGATCGAAAATTCAACTCTATGAGTCAGTTCAGGGAAGTAATAAAGTAAAAATGCTCTCATGGCTCAATGAGTTCGTCCAAGAAGGGGGAAATTGCCAACTCTTGATGGAAGAAATACTCTCAGATCTTCAACGCCATCTATTATTCATCCATAAGCTTTCTGGAGCTTCACTTTCTCCCCTTAAATTCTCATTAAAAGAGACGATCCACTTGATGAAGCTAGTGAATGAAGCATATGGACTCATAAAACTAAGCCCATACCCGGTTATTCCGCTTGAGGTCGCGCTGCTTGAATACTGTGATAAAATTAGTTGAAATCGGTTATAATCAGTTGAAATTGGTTTAGTGATTTGAAGTGTCATTCTCGCGAAGGCGGGAATCCAGACTAGGATTATCTTTAATTATTAATTTATATTAACTCATATGTTAGGCGGACTCGGCGATATACAAAAACTTCAACAACAGGCGCAAAAAATGCAAGCAGCTCTTCAACAGGAGACTGTTACTGTGGAAAAGAATGGTGTCAAAATAACACTCAGAGGAGATCAACAAATCCTGGGTGTTGAAATCGATGGCATCATTGAAAATAGAATAGCAGAGGCAGTGAATGAGGGTATAAAAAAGACTCAAGAGCTTGCAGCAAAAAAACTCATAGAGATATCCCAACAGGGATAATCGCTTGCTGTATAATAATTTAATGAAACTATTTTCAGGCAGTGCAAACCCAATCCTTTCGCAAAAAATTGCAGATACATTGGGAGTAAGTCTTGCAAAAGCAGAAATTGTTCGTTTTGAAAACTCAGAAATACGAATTCATATAGAAGAAGAGGTTAAAAACGAAGACTGTTTCGTCATTCAACCAACAGCAAATCCCTCTGACACTCATTTGATGGAACTTTTCTTCTTTTGCGATGCATTGCGCAGACAGGAAGCAAAAAAGGTATTTGCAATCATTCCATACTTTGGATATGCTCGTCAGGATGTCCAGCATAGACCAGGTGAATGTGTCTCTGCGAATGTAGTCATCCGCTTTCTTGAATCCATTGGATTCTATAAGGTATATGTAATAAATCTTCATGATGAAGCGACAGAAGGGGTGTTCTCTATTCCATTTAAGAATATAGACTCATTCCCTATACTTGCGAATGAAATAAAAAATTATATTGGAACGGTCACACCAGAAACTGTCGCTGTTGTTTCTCCAGACCATGGAGGAGTAGAGCGAGCACGAAAGTTTGGTGATGAACTATTTGGTCATACAGAACACACAATTTCAGTCGTGGAAAAAAGAAGGGATCTCCAGCATATCCATGAAAGCAAGGCTCTCGACTTATACGGAGATGTAAAAGGGAAAACGGCAATACTGGTCGATGATATGATAACGTCAGGTGGCACGCTCATGCATGCGGCACAGCTTTGTCTTGATAGGGGAGCAACAAAAGTGCTCACTGCAGTTATCCATCATGATTTTGGACCAAAAGCACCGAGTGAACTTCAAGCCTCAGCAATAGAAAAAGTCTTCACGACAGATACTATTGCTTTGAAAGAAGACCAGAAATTTGAAAAGCTTGTCGAGGTATCTGTCTCAGAAATCCTGGCAAAAGTTATCAGAGAGGAATAAGTCGATCTCCAGATTCTGTCACTCGTACTATCCCCCATCAGTATTCCGTTACTTGTGCCACCTCAACCTATTCCTTTGGGTTTATGTATTTGTGCCGGCAATTCGAAGCAATATGTAGTGGCGCGTGACATTTGTATGGTGGAAAATATTAGGGTAGGTGGGAAAGCGGTTGATACAAGACGTCACCGCCGACATATGCGAGAATTGCTAGAGTGGGGGATATCTTAGAAGTTCTTTCTGTTTTCCATTGCCTTCCCGAGAGTTCCGTAGTCGGCGTATTCTACGCTTGCCCCCATCGGTAATCCATATGCGAGCCGCGTGACTTTCATCTCAGGATTTTGATTCTTTATTTTCTTTTGGATATACATCGCCGTCGCCTCTCCTTCCATGTCCGGATTCGTTGCTAAGACAACTTCTGAAACGACATCTCTTTCTTTTTCCAATCGTTGTATCAACTGTTCAATGTAGATGTCATCGGGACCAATGTTATTAAGTGGATCAATTCTCCCATGTAGCACATGGTATACGCCGGTATAAATTCCGCCTTTTTCGAATGACAGCAAATCAAGTGGGGATTCGATGACCGTGATTATCGAATGATTGCGCCTGCCGTCATCACAAATCTTGCAGACATCTTTCTCAGAAAGATTCATACAGATCGTGCAGCGCTTGGTTTTTTCTTTAAGCTCTGCAAGCTGCTTCCCGAATAGCTGAAGATCGGAAGTGGGCATTCGTAACAAATATAGCGCTAGCCTATTAGCAGTTTTTTCCCCAATGCCAGGAAGACGCTCAAAAAAGAGGGCGATTTGTTTTAAACTGTCGGGAAGCATATCAGTTGCATTAATTAAATCCTAAATTCTAAACACTAAATCCTAATCAAATAAATACAAAATATCAAATCCTAAACAATACTTATCGTTTAGGATTTTCTAATCTTAGATTTGTTTAATGTTTAGGGTTTAGAGTTTTATATCTCTAGCGTCTCGACAACGATGAGCGGCTTTCTACCTTTTTGTTTATAAAAAAAGTTTTCAAGTTGAGAAATAATACTTCTTTTCACTTTCGTGAATTCCCCTGTTGGCGCACTATTTGGTTTCATGGTAGCTTCGACGACACGGGTCGCCTTTTCGAATAGCTCCGACTCATTTTCCTGGAACACGAATCCCTTTGACACGAATTTCGGCCGTGTCACCAAGCGAGCCTGTTTATCAATTGCGAGGAAACAAATTACCATGCCATCAGAGGAAAGTGTTTTTCTATCTCTGAGTACCATGTTCCCAACGTCACCAACTCCGTATGCATCGACATAAATACTCTTTGTCTCAACATCGGCCCCATGCTCTGCTTTTCCTTTCTGAAAAATCATTGTGTTTCCTTCATTCAGAAGTATGACCTTATTTTCATCAAATCCCAGGCTTCCCGCAAGCGAGCGATACTCCTGTTGATGGCGTATTGTCCCTCCAATTGGGATAAAGTAGGCTGGATTCGTAAATCGCATAAGGAGTTTCAGGTCCTCTTTATTTCCATGACCTGAGGCGTGAAGCTGTTCCGCGATATCCGAGTAAATCACATGGGCACCTTGCAATGAAAGTTCCTCGACAAGGGCATACACTTCGCTCTCATTTCCTGGTATCGGATCTGATGAAATGAAAACAACGTCTCCTTGTTTTATCTTTATGTTCTCGTTCTGTTTGTTGGCAAGCTTCGATAACGCGGACCCATACTGCCCTTGGCTTCCCGCAACGATAAGACATACTTTGTTTGGAGGTAACTGCATCACTTCTTCTTCCTTACCCAAAAACTGTCCAGGAATCGGAAGATAATTGATTTCTTTTGCAATCCTCGTATTATCTCGCATCGAACGCCCCAAGAAAATGATTTTCCTATTGAATTTTATCGCCGCTTCCACACACTGACGGATTCGTGATATGTTTGAAGAGAATGTCGTCATGATGAATTTTCCTTTTGTCTTCCTCATCTCATCTTCAAATGTCTGTCCAACAATCGCCTCCGATTGGGTCAATCCATCCCGTTGTGCTCCTAAACAGTCAGATAATAAGCATAAAACACCGTCATGGCCTGCTTTGGTGATTCTGTAAAAATCAGGTGGGTTTCCATAGACTGGTGTCGTATCAAGTTTGAAATCAGATCCGTGATACATCGTACCGACAGGAGACGTAATAAGTATATGTGTCGTGTCTGGGATTGAATGAGTTACCGGAATGAACTCCACTGTAAACTCTCCGAATTTGTATTGCTGTCCATATGCGATTACTTTCAGATTAAGGGGAAGATTAAACTCTTTGCATTTATTAGCAACAAATGCTGCTGTCAATTTACTCGTGTATACAGGGGGTCTTCCGAGATCTTCGTAATGGAAGGGAACTGCCGAAATATGATCTTCATGTCCATGGGTAAGAAGAATTGCTCGTATCTTATCAAGTTTATCTTTTAAGTACGATATATCAGGAATGACAAAATCAACGCCGAGCTCTTTTTCATGAGGAAATCCGATACCACAATCGACAATGATGATATCTTGTATGACGTTGTCTTTTGACAACTCATAAACGTACATGTTTTTTGTGACCCCAACAACGCCACCAAGAGGAATAAAACGAAGTGTATACATATTTTGATTTAAACTATTAGATGTCAACAGTATACAGTATTTTGATATACTACATCTATGACAATAGGAGTGCGAGTTACAGAAAAAAAAATACTAAAACAACTCAGTCTCGTAATGGACCCGGAAATGAACATATCCATCGTTGATTTAGGACTCGTATATAAGGTGACAATCAAAAAGGATTTCGCTATCCATATCTTAATGACTCTTACGACAATGGGGTGCCCTCTTTTTGGAGTTATCGAAGAGGATATTTACATGAAGTTGAGTGATCTCAAAATAGAACGCAAAGATGTGACGATTGAAATGACATTCGAACCTCCCTGGGATATGACCCGACTTTCTCCGCGCGGAAAAGC
>JAVHSH010000025.1:0-2284 GCA_036172095.1 Patescibacteria group bacterium | reverse complement strand
TACCATTTATCAAGAAGAGCTCGTTCCATTTCTGGAAATTGTTGAGTGGAAGACACTGGATTAAACATGAAGTTTATTGTAGCGGAATACACTTCATTTTGCCAGTTTGATTATTCTTCTTAAAATTTTACTTTATTGGCGATTATGATGCGTCATACTCAACAGTCAAACTAGACATCTCTTCTAGAATTACGCGACGTGTCTCTGCCTTAGCCATCTCATCATTTCCTACTTTTGGAATTCTAGGGTGTCCATTGAAATCAAATCCAGATCCAGAAAGATATAGCATTCCTGGAGGAACAAAAAAATATTGTCCAGCATCAGCACTGATGGGAGCTTCGCTTATAGCAGCTTGATCTAATTTCAGACCAGCCTCAACTTGCAACTCCTCATGTTTAACTAAACTCATATCTTGTACCGAGAAAACAACTTTTCCACCCTCTCTTACATATTTCCCGTTACAATGTGCACCTTGTGCTACAACAGCTGAAATGCCTCGTATTCCTTCTGCCATATAAATGAATATTAATAAATAATATCTTTTACTATGGGTAGTATACCATAAAAATAATACGTATTCAATATGTATTTATATACATTACACTGAAGACAATAACAGAATGTTCGTTTATTTTTTTCTCAAGAAGGCAGGGATGTCAAACTCAGTCTCTTCGTCACCAATTGAGTCGGAGTCGGAAAGCTCAACGACATCATTTTCCGCAAGTTGCTTTATATTTTCAACCTTTGAAAATGTCGTCTCCTTTTCTTCCAATAGCTCAGAAGATTTCCTGAAATTAAACATCTTCAGTTTATTTTCATCAAATTTTGTTGCGACGATAGTAACCTTTATTTGGTCTACCATTTGATCATCAATCACTGCTCCAAAAATGATATCGGCATCAGGATCGACACTCTTCGTGATGAGCATTGCTGCTTCGTCAATTTCTGCCATCGTCAGGTCAGGCCCACCCATGACGTTGAATAAGACGCCTTTTGCTCCTTCAATTGATGTATCGAGAAGTGGGGATGAGATTGCCATCTTGATCGCCGCTAAAGCTCGCTTATCTCCTGTTCCGATACCGACACCCATCAACGCTGTCCCCGCATTTGACATTATCGTCCTGACATCGGCAAAATCCACATTAATAAGACCTGGGACTGTGATAAGCTCTGCGACTCCCTTCACGCCTTGATGAAGAACAGAATCAATTTTTCTGAATGCTTCCAAGACTGGAGTCTTACGATCAACGACCTGTAGAATTTTCTGGTTTGGGACAACAATGAGTGTGTCGACTTTCTCCTTTAATTTTTGGATACCTTCCATTGCCGAATTTTTGCGTCTGGAACCTTCGAAATCGAACGGTTTCGTGACGACGGCAATCGTGAGCGCGCCTGATTCTTTGGCGATTTCTGCGACTATTGGAGCAGCCCCTGTCCCCGTTCCTCCCCCTTCTCCACAGGTTATGAAAACCATATCACATCCCGCAAGCTCCTCTTTTATTCTCTCACGGGATTCTTCAGCTGCTTGTCGCCCAATTTCTGGATCTCCTCCAGAACCTAGGCCTTTTGTTACCCCTTCACCAATTTGTACTTTGATTGCTGCCCTATTATGGAGAAGCGCTTGTGCATCCGTGTTGACGGCGACAAACTCTACGCCCGCTATCCCACCTTCGCTCATCATTGAGGAAATAGCATTTCCTCCCCCACCGCCGACTCCAATTACTTTTATCCGAGCTGGTTGTCCTGCATTTGGTTTGATGAGCATAGATTATGGAATGAACTGTTTAAAAAAACTCTTTAATTTTCCGACGGATCCGTTTATTGATGTACCTTTGAAGAAAGAGCCAAAATCACCAAATGAGGTTTCTTGAATATCACCACTATGATCATGACCGTAGAGGATAAGTCCAACTGTCGCTGCAAACTGTGGATCCAATATTTCATCTATCAATCCAGTGACTCCTCCAGGGACACCAATTCTGGCTGGAAGACCGATTACTTTTTTTGCAGTCTCGACAACGCCGATAGTCAATGCTCCTCCACCGGTAATGACAAGTCCTGAAGGCACTTGTTCGAAATAGGAACTCTTAATTATTTCGTCACCGATGAGTTTGAAGAGTTCCTCCAGCCGAGGACCGATAATCCCATCGACAACTGTTTTGATGGAGATATCTTGAAGTGATTCTGGTATCGCAAGTTCGTGGAGTGGTAGTTGATCTGGATTCTTTTTTTGATTCGAGTGTGATTTGAGATGCTTGCTTAAGAAGAGTTTTAATTTTTCTGC
>JAVHSH010000024.1:59913-93745 GCA_036172095.1 Patescibacteria group bacterium | reverse complement strand
CAAACACATGAAGGGTCATTTAAATATCCTCGTGCAGTGGGTTTAGCAGGAATAGTTCTTACTCTTGTAGCTTGCCAAGCAACAGCCCTAGCAACACCCACTGAATCACCACAAGGTGGAAATCCAACCCTAATCGCTCCTCTTCCAACAGAAACTGTTCAAAACCCTGCACAAATTGAAGCAACCGCTACTCCAAAAATTGAAATAAGTATGCCAGCCCCAATCGATGGACTATATTATGGTTCCTATGGAGTTGATTCAGATAACCAGCAAGTAGTCACCGGCGCAATAGATCCAGCTGATTTTGATAATAACAATCCAAATAGCCCATACAAAGTTCCTTCGTATGGAAATGGGGAAGTGCAAGCAAACACACTTTATTCAGAAACAAATTCGCAAGAAGCTGCTGCAACAATGCTTGATCAAAAATGGCTTGATGGGTATTTTCAAGCACAAACAGATAAAACTGGAGTAACCACAGGAGTGCTTCCAGATGGAAGTACCGTTACAAAACAAGGTTTGTTTTGGGTTGATGAAAAAGGATATATATTGAATCCAATTGTTCGAAATATAGCGGGAGATGACTCAAAATTTGGATGGCCCATGCTTACTGTAAAAGATAATCAATTGTTTATGGCAGTTGTAGACGGAGATGGAGCATTAGTGGCAGGAGAGCAGTTCCATCCTGCATTCCAGAGCCCCAGCGCAATTGCTGAGTCTGTGGGATTTGACAATCCAAAAGATGTCGCGAGAGTTGCGCTTTCCCAAACAGGAATTCTGCAGATGTTTGACAATAAGGCAAACTTGATAGGTGAAGTGGTATATGTGGGAAATGCGGAGATTGGGCCATTAATCGAGGTAGATGGAGTTGTGATAAAGGACCCCGTTGTTTCAAATCCTGAGCTGTTTGATGTAAAAAAACATGAATCACCCATCCCTCATTTTATAGAGTCCATGAAACTGGCCGGAATCAATCTTGAGGCACAAAACGTATTGGGTAACTTAGCTTATGAACAAAGAACAAGTATATACGGTCAACCCATAATACTTGGATATTACAATCTAGATCCAAAACCAAACACAAATGGGGAACCACTTGAAGGAAAGGTTCCGTTTTTTATTGCGCTCCAAAACGAGAGTGGCGAATGGGTTTGGCAGCAAGCAGGGTCGGGAGATTTAGCAAGATTGACAGGAAGAACCGTAGGAACACCAGTTGAGCCAAGCAATCTTAATGAACCCGCATACAGAGATCTTGTACTCAATTTTTCAAATATCATTGAGAATAACTACAATTTAACTACATGTCTAAAACCAGGTCAATCGATCGAGAACATAATCGATGAGATAAAATTAGCTCAAAATAATAGTTCAAATGAGCTGGACCCGAGCGAATTTTTTGACTTTTCTGGGTATGACAGTCGTATCAGATTTGGGAATGAAAATAATATGGAAGTTGAATCATTAGCATTGTTTGCTTCTTGGCTATTTCCAGATCAAATTAAACAAGATTTAGCTTCTGGTAAATTAGCTATGGCTGATTTTGAAATGTTTCTACAATTCTATACAAAGGCGTTTGTTGGGCGGTATGACGGTCAAACTGATCCAATGCTTAAGGTAAACTCTTGGGTTGTTGGAAACGAAGTGACAACTAGTTTGATGTGGGCAGACGATGATACAAAAAAAGTAATGCAAAAAGTTATAAATGAAGGAGTTATCGCCAGAATGTTTATTACAGCAAACGAGGCAAATCCTGATGCTAAACTATTATTTAGCGACGATCACTTATTAGAAAGTCAGGAAACAGATTTGAGACCAAAATTTCTTCAGGTTGTTGATACACTCCAAAGTCAAGGAGCGCCAATTGATGGGATTGCAATACAAAATCATCTTTGGTTAGGAAGACCTCTTTTATCTGTCCAACAAATAGAAGGCTTCTTTCAGGAATTGGAACGACGTCACTTAGAAATAAGTTATAACGAAATAACAATTAGTGTGAGTCAAACGAATCAATATACTGGTGAAAGTGTTGCGGCACCATTTGTCGATCCTTATTTGAAGCAAGCAGAATTTTTACAAACTCTTTTAACTCCGATGAGATCAAGAGATGGATCGTCGATTATATTCTATACGATTAGCGATACTCCGGGGCCATTCGATGAGTACAATCTAAACGATCCGACAGCTGATGCTGTAATGTATACAAGTTATAAAAATCCTGAGCCAAGACCAATGTATTACGTACTTCTTCAAGAATTAGCTAGAGGATTAAAATAATCAAATAAAGGTTTATTTATCTTAAAATTGATTAGCTATATTAATAGCTAATTTTTCTTGTTTCACTTCGCTCTATCTTTTTTCTATCTATTAAATATCGCAGAATCCAAAACAACACTAGGTATTTTACGGTCCAAGAAGGATTTAATAAAGAATAAAAGAAAAAAATCCAAAATGAAATAATATATATTCTAGAAAGATCTTCCTTATTGGTAAAATCAGAAATTAAAAATTTGACTATAAGAGAAAGATATAGAATTAAGGCTAAAATTCCACTTTCACCAAAAATAGAGAAAAATACCCCATGTGGGTCGCTTGCAGAAAACGTAATTTCTTTATTGCCTCTTGAGTAGTGTGAATTGTATTTAGGATTTTGAATGTAAAATTGATAATTTCCCAAACCTACACCGAATATTGACGATGTGCCCATGCGAACTGCATCCATCCATCTATCTATCCTTCCTGTTGAATATCCAGATATGCCTGCTGAGTCAGATATCAATAGTCTTTCGATCACATTCGAGTTATAGTCCTTTGTTGATATGTCATTATATACGACAAAAATACCAAGTATAAGAATTGATATTAATATAAATATTAATATGAGTCCTTTTTTTATCTCAATATATATTGAGGATATAAAGGCAAATGAAACCATTAATATTTTTGTTCTAAACCCTGATAGATATGAAAATATTGTAATTACAATGATTCCAAAAAAGGATGACCCTCTTAACAAAAATCCACCCCTATTGGAGTATATATAAGTTATAAAAATCGGAATCAATATCTCATCATACGATTCAAGATATATTCTATTTCTATTCAGATTCATATTTATTAAATCTATATAGCCATTTCCTATGAATATAGAAAAAAAATTAATTATATTGGGAACTACTAATAATAGGAATTGGATAATTGTATTGGAGATAAAGCCTATTATTAGTATTTTTATAATAGAATTTTCACTGATTTTTGAGCTATATAACAATATAAAGAATATATATGCGAATATAATATTCTGATATCGTATAACAAACAGATTAATATCAATTGCATTGAAAATTGAGAGTGCTTGTACAAAAATAAGGCATGAAAAAATAGTAAAGTAAAAGGAAGAATAAATTTTTGAACTCTGCCGAGCATTTATGCATATCAACGAAATAAGGCCAAATAATAATATGATTTTTCCTAAGGAGTGGGTATTGAGGCTTGAATGAAATATAAAAAAAGGAGGTAATTGGAATAATAACATAGCGATTGAAACATTAGCATGTAAAAATGATCTTTGCTTTATAAATCCTATTTTAAAACAGAGATTTAACCACTCCAATTTTTTATTTATTATCGACTTAATCATTATTAAGATATTGTTAATTAAATATTCCATTTAACAAATGTTTTCGTTTAATAGAATTAAAGTATTTTTCAATTATGAAGGTGTTTTTGCGTATCATATTGAGTTGCATTGGTTTAGAGCGTAGCAATTTTATAATAGAATCTGCTAATGACATATAATCATTGCCATTAACCTTGATATAATTTCCTTCGAGTATTTCATCTGCAGACGGTGTTGGAGTTGATATAATAGGACACCCATTTGCAGCTGCCTCAAGAATAGGTATACCTAGCCCTTCATAAAGTGATGGAAATACAAAAATATTAGCATTTCTTAAGAGGGTTTCTTTCTTTTCATCAGTAATATACCCAGTATAAATTATATTTTTACGATAGATAGTATTGCTATATTGTTTAATCTCATTTGATTTAGTGGACAATGTCCCAATAATAATCAGATTATGGGGAATTGAATATGTTTTTTTGAGAAATGAAAATGCTTTAATTAAATTTCTAATATTTTTTCGCTTTGTCTCATTACCGATTGCTAGTAGATATGGCTTATGGTTAAGTAATTTACCCTTAGACTTTCTTTTCCTAAAAAATGGAAGGTTATTAATAGTAAGTATTTTCCTACGTTCAATGCCAAATACTTTTATTGCGTCGTCCATTGTTTTCTTACTATTGGTAATAATCTTATGTGCATAGGTAAGTGTTGATTTGAGTGAAATACAGTTGTTAAAAAATCTAAAAATATTACTAAACCTATCACCATAGAGATAATTAATATCATGAAGGATGATAATCTCCTTTTGTCTAAAGGGAAGCAAGTGGGGAGTTCCATCAAGGTTGAATATATAGTCAAATGGATATGTTCGGAGTTTATATGCGAGATAATTTAACCAAATAGACTTCTTTTTTAATAAAAAACTATTTTTATAAAAAGTAATGATTTTAGCTCTAGATTTTGAAGTAAAAAATCTATTTTTATCTCCTAAGTTATCAATAAAGTAAAATTGAGCATTCGGATACGTGTCTAAAATAGACTGAATTAAAGCCTGCGAGTATATACCAATACCAGTCATATGTTCATCTATTACGTCAGTAAGAAATGCTATCTTCATAAATTGATGGTATTATAGAGCTATTTAAATGAAAAAACTACTTATAATCTCCAAATCAATCGATGGTGGGACAGGAACTTTTACGCTTCAATTACTGGAAATTGGCCGATTATTCAAAGACAAGTATGAGGTTGGAGTACTTTGTATGGAAAGACCAAGTTTGAGATCTATAACAGAAAATCAGAAAATTAGGTATATGCATACAAGGAATTACTATCCAAATAAACATACATTACACAATTCCATAATATATTTTTTTATAGATTTACGTAATGTCTATTTATACGTAAAAAATACAGACCCAGATGTAATTATCGCTGTTAACTATTATTCAAATATTTTGATATCTATTCTAAGAATTTTTAGGTTAGTTAATACAAAGATAGTGTTAACACATCACAACAACATACGGGCAATTTTAGAAAAAAAATGTTCTACGATAATGAGATATTTATTGCAAATAGGTATTCCTCTTTTATTCAACCAATCGTTAAATATCGCCGTTTCGAAATATTTGTCTTTTGATCTTGAGAGAAGCTTAAACATTAGGAATATGAAAGTAATATTTAATGGTGTCAAACTTAATAATATAAGTACGCAGAAAATTAAAAAACACAGGAATATTATTTCAATTGGAAGGTTTGATGGTCAAAAAGATTTTTTTACCCTACTTAGAGCATTTACAGATGTAAACAAAAAAATAAAAGACACGAGGCTGATAATAATGGGTGATGGTAGAGATAAAAAAAAGATGGTTAGTTACATATTAAAAAATAAATTAAGTGAAGTAATAAGGATAATAAAATGGCAAACGAATGTTAATAAATACTACTCCAACTCAGCCCTTTTTGTGCTTTCTTCATTTTATGAAGGTTTTTCCTATACCACAATTGAAGCAATGTCTAATGGAATACCGGTGATTGCTACAGATTCACCATATGGACCCAGAGAAATATTAAAAAATGGAAGATATGGAATATTGGTGCCAATCAAAGACGAAAAAAAGATGAGTGATGCAATATGTTTATTATTGACAGACCCTAAAAAGTACCTGTATTTTTCAAATCAGTCGTTAAAAAGAGCGGAATATTTCAATCTTGATAAGATGATCTCGTCTTATAAGACTCTGATAGACTCCCTATTTGAAGCTGATCTTAAATGAAAGTGGAATATTAACCATCGAGTGATAAGTAAAGCAAAACGCATACTCATTCCATTTTTTTTGAAAATTTTAAATACCTCATGCCATGCTTGAGCCTTATTTTTAATTTGGTTACTCACACCTCCTAATCTCATCTTAACTAATACCTCTGGGATATAAAAAGGTGATAAGTTACCTTTTAAAAGAAACCTAGTCATCAAGTCATAATCTGATGCAATTTTAAATTGCGTATCAAAATTGCCAAATTTAGTGAAATATGACTTCTTTACAAAGAAGGTTGGATGTGGAAAATGCCATCCGAATAAGACCTTTTTTCTAGAATATTCTTTTGGTCGCCATATTCTAGCTGAGTTGACTTCTAAATCATCATTTTCCGGAATAAATAATAAGTCACCATATACAGCATCCATTTTTTTATACCGTATAGCATCTACAACCTTTTTCACAACGAATTTATCATGATAGAAATCATCACTATTTAAAAATGAGACAACCTCACCTTTTGCCATCATTACCCCCTTATTCATCGCCTCATATATACCCGTATCTTTTTCGGATATCACTAGGGCGATCCCATCCTTATAGCGTTCTACAATTTGCATTGTTTTGTCAGTAGATTTACCGTCAATAATAATATATTCGATATTACTATATGTTTGGTTTAGGACACTTTTAATGGTAGATTCGATAGTTTTTTCGCTATTTAAGCACACGGTTATTATGGAAACAATCATAGGTATGTAATATTTTACCAATTATCGCAACCTCTTTGATACACTTTAAGTGTATTTAAACTAAATAATGAAATACTTTTATGTTCTGATTCTTTTTCAGTTATGTTTGATCCTATTTTTAGGGGGATTTATATACAAGAAATCTCATAATACCTTAAATGCTGTAAGCATAAATCCAATAAATAAAAAAAATATAGTATTTTCTCCATCAGAAGAATTATCCCACTATTATGAGCTTCCTCCAAATAAATCTATTGTAATTAATGAAAAAAAAGGCCCAAATGATGCCTTCTATACAATAAACAGCGATACTCTAAATGAGAGATATGATTACATGATAGAAAAAGATAGTAATACATATAGGATCATCACATTAGGGGATTCGTTTACCTTTGGTCTTTATGTTGATACAAAAGATAATTGGACTGAAAGACTTGAGGATATTTTAAATAGTCAGTTGAAGTGTAAAAATATTGATAAATTTGAAGTTATTAATTTGGGAGTTGGGGCTTACGACATAATTTATTCAGTTGAAAGATATAAGAGGAGAGGTATGAAATACACTCCAGATCTTGTTTTGTGGCTCTTCGTAGATGCACAAAGAATTGATGAAGAGATGCTTCCAAGAGCAGAAAAAATAGAGCAATCATCCGAATTTCAGAAGAATAAGGATAGATTAAGCATCTATTATCCACATTCTAAGGCTCAAGATGAATATACGAAGGAATATGGCTTTGAAAAAATTGCAAAATATCAAAAAACTTCACTAGAGCTATTTAACAATTACTATAAGGGCAAACTATTTTTACTTTTATCACCCTGGTTTTCAAAGCAAGAAAAGGCTATTTTTTATCAGAATAAAAATAAAAACATTAAAACACTAAATATACTAGATAGTATTCTTACTGATGAAGACAGTATATTCAAAGGTGATGGGCATCCAAACCAAAATGGTCATCAAAAGATAGCTGAAACATTGTTTAAATATTTAACAGATCAAAAAGTGATCTCATGTAAATAACAATAGTCTGCAATAGGAATATATCTTCTTTTTACTCGCACCTTGCAAAGTATATATAGGGAACTTTCACCTGTTTCAGATTGCATCTATTATTTTTTATAATGTTCAAAAAAATAAATCCATCCTCCTTTTCTGATTGACCCAATTGCACAAAATAAATACTCGATAAGCTCTTTGGATTTAAGTAATTAGTCCATCCCTTAAGTGAGCTGAAGCTTTCAAGGTTAATAACATAAATTTTTTTTGATAGATCTGAAAGCAATATGTAATAATGGAATAAAGGTGCATAAAAATCCGAGTTTCCAAGTAAAATAATTTTTTGGCCATTCGTATTTGTATCCTTAATCATATCTAAAACCCGTCCTATTTTGTACGGAGGGTCAATATAATATACATAAGGGAATCGCATAACTAGAATGGCCAAATAGAGAGTTAAAATGGTGACAGCTACAAGTTTTAGTACTAAAAATTTAGCACGTCCTCTAGTTAAATATGATATAAGGAACGAAATACTACATATATATGAGATATTCATTATATGAAGGTTTCTACCAACCACAACAGGAATAAAGTAGTAGCTGATATATAGAGAGATCAAAGCCGGAACAAATAGTATAAAAAAAATAAATAATAAACTGAATTGTTTTTTGGCAATCGATACATTAAGTATGATTATCTGACTTACCCCTATAATGAAAGAACTGATTATAAAAATGAAATAGGCTTGTGTGTTATCTGGTAAGCCGGTCATAAAAAGAAAAATCTCTCTAAATTTCTCGAAGAATCCTCGGTCACCGAATATATTTTGGGCGGTATTCGTGAACCCATCATAAAAGAGAATGCGATATTGACCCTCAGAGGGGGAGATTGTGAAGCGGGTAATGCCCCTCCACCAGTCAATATTGTCGGTTTGCTGTTTCCCAAAAATATTTATGCCTGTTGGGTAAAGGAGGTAATTTGAAGTAAGATTTATTGCTATAAATATATCATCATTTTTTTTTATGCTTATATGTTGGGTAAAGAGGTTTGTTTCCCAATCGGAAAACCGAACATTCAGTATATTTCGTATTTTACCTATATAAAAATCAAAAATATATGAAAAATGATGTTTAACAATACGCGTTCCAATTGGGCTCAAGGTAGGTTTTTCTTGACATAGATTTTTTATGGTTTCCGTCAACGTAATACTATTACTAACAGGACAAATGCTGAAATTTGCAATTGATAGTATAGATAGAGGTGAAAGATTGAGGCCTGCATATATTTTATTCTGCGGAAAGGGGTCGAATGGGAGTGTCGTTGAATCAATAGCAACAAGTTTTTCGTTGTAAATAGTTATCTTTTTTTTATCTCTTTTAATCATTATATACATGGGTTTACCTTGATCTATAGTTCCTTTTTCGTATTTGATTGGCTCAATATACCTCTCTAAATAAAGCGAATTGGCAAGATTACCGAACAGAAAAGGTAAGACAGTGAGACTGCAGAGTGCAGACAATGCAAGGGCCTTAAAAACATAAATAATCCGTACCTTGTCGCTTTTGCTGAAAAAGGCATAAAATGGGAAGAAAAAAAGATAGGCGGAAAATAGCCAGAATGCGCTGTAGTCTAAAAGCACCATTATCCAATTAATAAGAGCAAAATATACAATATTGCGACCATTATCTAGTTGGTTATCCAGCATTGTCATAAAAAGAATAAGTGATGCAATCGTGAGAAGGATGACAAATGGGTAGGGGCGCACGACCATATTTAATGAAATCTGAGTGTGAGAAATGCAAAAAAGAAAAAGAAATATAAATGGAAAAATTTTATATTTATTTGTAATCTTTATGGCGAGAATAGGTATAAGATAAAGAATAAAAAATGAAGCAATAAGACTTGGAAGACGAAGCCATAATGGTTGAATAGAAATCATTTGCCAGAAATGGAGAAAAATTGAATGGAGGGGAGGATGTGCTGTATCCCAATGTTGTTGGGTGATCAGCTTCCAGAGCGAATTTTCTCGCGCTGTAAAGAAAATATATATTTCATCGCGCCAGAGAGGAGTGTAAATAGCGTTAATTACTCTAAGAATTGTTCCGATAACAACTATTACAAAAAGAGCACGCTGTTCTTTTAAAGAAAAATATTTATTCCAAAAGGGAAAAAATAAATATTTTTTTTTCATAGTATTTTTTTATAATATATTATTTTCTAAGTATGAGTTTCTAAAAAACGTCTATATTCATGAATAATACCTTCCTCTAGCTTAATTCTTGGTCTCCAACCCAATGAAAAGATTTTAGATACATCAAGCTGCTTTTTTCTGGTCCCATTAGGTTTCGAAGAATCCCAAATAATTTTTCCTTTAAAACCAACGATTTTTTTTATAATCTGAGAGAGTTTACGAATTGTAAGATCCTTCCCTGTACCAATATTAATAATTTCTCCTTTACTATATGACTCCATAAGGAGCACACATGCATCTGCCATGTCGTCTACATGAAGGAACTCGCGATATATCTTTCCGGTTCCCCATAGTACAACCTCCTTTTTATTACCAATTTTTGCATCATGAAATTTACGAATAAAGGCAGGAAGCACGTGTGATGTCTCAAGCGAATAATTATCATTTGGTCCATAGAGGTTTGTTGGCATGGCTGAAATATAGTTTGTTCCATATTGCTCATTAAATGATTGACACATTTTTATTCCAGCGATTTTAGCAATAGCATATGCATCGTTTGTTTCTTCAAGGGAGCCGGTGAGTAGGTATTTCTCTTTGATGGGTTGTTTTGAAAATGTTGGGTAAACGCAGGAACTTCCTAAAAATAATAATTTCTTCGCACTGTTTTTCCATGCAGAGTAAATTACGTTATTCTGGACCTCAAGATTTTGATAAATAAAATCTGCCTTTCTTGTTTTATTAGCCATTATTCCTCCAACTAATGCTGCGGCCAGAAATATATACTCAGGCCTTTCTTTTTTAAAGAAAGTATAAACTTGATTTTTTTTCAGTAGGTCAAGTTGTGCTCGGGTTCTTATAATAATATTGGTGTACCCTTTTTTTGTTAGATTTCTAACAATAGCTGTGCCAACTAAGCCACTTTGACCTCCTGCTACATAAATTTTTGAATTTTTTTTCATTTTTTAAACTAATCAATATTTTGTAAGCTGTTTTTTAATAAAATACTCTGGTTTATTGTAACAAATTACATAAACATCGCAGATTAAATCATACCTCTCAATTGGAGATTTCGTATGTATATGAAATTAAAATAGCTCCCTATTTAAAAACAACAAATGAGCTGATGTATAAAAGACCCATTTTTGTCTTTAGAAAATCCCGTATCGCCTGATCAGGATTCTCCACAATAGGCTCTCCTTTAAGATTGAAGCTTGTATCTAATACACATGGGATTCCCGAAATTTTATAAAAATTAGATATCAACTCATAATAGATTCCATCGCTTTTTGATACTGTTTGGACACGACATGTATTATCTGCATGGACTATTGCGGCAAGCTCTTTGCGTTTGTCCTTTTTGACAATGAAGCAATAGTTCATGAATGGAGAATATTTTCCCAGATTAATGTATCTTATAACAATGAGATAGCAAATAGTTCTAATAGATTTTTTTCAATTATTCCAGTACTATATTTCCTTGAAATATGAAAGATTATAAAAAAACTATATTCATAGTAATAGTTATCTTCCAGAGCATTGTTGTAATCATTCTTTTTCATGAAATCAAATTAATATCCAATAATACCTTAGGTATTTCAATAAACAGAATCGATTCGAATAAAATAAAATATAACATCGATAGTAAACTGGAATATTTTTATGAACCTGTCCCCAATAGCACCTTTGAAGAGGTGAAAACATGGGTGCCATATAAGGTTAAATATACAATCAATAGCGATTCCCTCAATGAGCGTTTTGAATATAAAATCCAGAAGGACCAAGGAGTCTTCAGAATTATTGCCATTGGTGATTCATTTACTTATGGACTATATGTCTCAACAATAAATAATTTTGTCAAATTACTCGAAGATAAGCTAAATAGCGAAAACCGTTGTAATATAATTGAAAAATATGAGGTAATCAACCTTGGAATGGAAGGATATGACACACAATATGAGGTTGAGAGATATAGAATCCGTGGAAAGAAATATAATCCGGATCTTGTGATTTGGTATATAACCGATCCATATCGACTAACAGAAAAAATACGTGAAATTCAAAAAACGCTTCCCACGGACACGCCGGGTAATTTTTATGGGAGTTGGGAAGTTGCCTATAAAAGAATAAATAATCTTTATTCTGATATGGAACTGTTTAATTTTCAAATAGAGAAAATAAAAGAATTTAGGCTCAAGTATTATAATGGACCACTTCTTATTCTCGCAAAAAAACAATTTATAGACCTATTAAAAAATAAATTTACTGGCAAAAATATCTACTTCGGATTGACAGAAAATATGGAAAACAAAAGTAAATATCGATTGCCAGATTCTCATTTTAATGAAGATGGACATAGACAAATGACGGAAGAAATTTTGAGAGAGCTTAAAGGTAATAAACTGATGCCTTGTGATTAATCACAAGATACTGATCATTTTGAGATAGAGAATGAACCAATATATAAAATGTCCAACTTTGTTTTAACATAATCCCGTATCGCCTGATCAGGATTCTCCACAATAGGCTCTCCTTTGAGATTGAAGCTTGTATCTAAGACGCAAGGGATACCGGAGAGTTTATAGAACTTTGAGATAAGTTTATAATACAAGTTGAAATCAGTTGAAATCAGCTGAGATCGGTTAGAACCAGAAGAACTTATTGTGGAGACTGTTTGGACACGACATGTATTATCTGCGTGGACTATTGCGGCAAGCACTTTGCGTTTGTCCTTTTTGACAATGAAGCAATAGTTCATGAATGGAGAATAGTATTTCGTTTCCGGAACATCAAAATATTCATGAACATGGTCTTGTAATATAGATCCTGCAAACGGCCTAAACTGTTCACGGATCTTTATCACGTTTACTTTTGCTTTCATACCTCTTGGCGAGGGTTTGCAAAGGATCGACCTATTTCCAAGAGCGCGAGGCCCCAGTTCACACCTGCCTTGAAACCAACCAATAATTTTGCCATCATTTAATGCGATTGCCGCTGATTTTATCAGCTCTTTTTCTGAAAGCTTTTTATATTGGAGATGATATTTTTTTAGGACTATCTCAATTTCTTTGTCGGAATAATAGGAACCAAGTGAAAGAGATATAATTTGCGACTGGATCCGCCCTGGGCGGATGACCCCACTATTTGATTCTCCAGGATTCCGATTTTCATCGGAATGACAATGATAATAGGTATATAAAGCACTACCGAGGGCAGCGCCGCTATCTCCAGCAGGACCAAATACATGGCTTTTCTTAAAAGGAGTTTGAGTATGAATTAGACCATTTGCCAAAGCGTTTAATGCAACTCCACCACTAATACAAACAGTATTCTCTTCTGTGATCGTTTGGAGATGGTTTAATATACCAATGTAGGCCGACTCAGTAAGTGTTTGTACGCTTTTGGCTATATCCGCATGTTTTTTTGTAATTTTTTCCTTTGGTTGTCGAGGTTTGCCGAGGAGTATTTCTAGTTTACTTGACCACATTTGAGGAGCTTCCCTAAACGAAAAATACTCCATATTTAATCTAAAGCTGCCATCCTTTTTAACATCGACAACCTTTTTGAGTTTGCTCAAATAAATCGGTTTGCCATAGGCTGCAAGTCCCATCAGTTTATATTCATCTTCATTAACCTTAAAACCCAAATAAGCTGCACACATTGAATAAAATAACCCTAAAGAGTGGGGAAAGTGGATGTCTTCAAGTAGTTCTATTTTTCCGCTTTTCGCCTTCCATAAAGCGGTCGTTTGATATTCCCCGACCCCGTCAATTGTTAGAATGGCAGTAGAAGGAAAACCTGATGAATAATATGCAGCCGCTGCATGTGATAGGTGATGAGGTGTAAAAACAATTCTTCCCATATATTTCAATTTTTTCTTGATTGTGTCCTCAATACTTAGCTTCTCCCCCAATAGTTCAGGCATATTTTGCACAAATGACGTAAGGCTTTTTGGCCATGTTTGGATGAACATATCAAGAGTACGTTCAAATTTAAGAAGAGGCTTTTCATAATAAGAGACCACATTAATATTGGCAATCGTGATTCCTGCGTATTTTAGACACCATTTAATGGCTTGTGAAGGAAAGCTATTGTCGTGTTTAATGCGAGTAAATCGCTCTTCTTCAATCGCACACATCACCCATCCGTCTTTCACGAGAACCGCCGCACTATCGTGGTAGTATGCAGAAATGCCGAGAATGTACATAATTAGTGGTTGCGAATAGTGGTTAGTTAATAAGGCGAATTTAGGTCTAATTTTTTATTTTCTGTTTTTTGCCAGTAAGTATCTTTGTTCTCTTTTGAAAGTATGTGAGAAATAATATATATAAGTTTTCCAAAGGGTATAACGAGAATATAAAAAGATGTGAGTAGTATAGAAGCAATAAAGAGATTCATCTTAGTGATGATTTTTTTGACTGTACCCATAAACGTACCCATTATACAAACAATCCCATTTAAAGAATCGGATAGAGAAAAATTGGGACGGGAGATGTTTGGGCAGCGATGATTACAAGTGTAATAATAATAAGAAGAAGTAAAACTGGGACAATCCAGATTTTATTGGATTTTGTGGCAAGTTTAAATAATTGCTTGATTGAGGAAAACATATATTTATTTTACTATTTTTTTTGCAATGAGGAAGAAGCCGTTTTTTAGATAAAGGCCAATTCGAGGGATGTCTTTTAGAAATGATAAAAGTTTGCTTGGTCGAAGATAAAAACTTGCATATGCTTTGCTTGCAAGTTTGTCTTGTTCGTTTGGCGAAAGAAATGCGTTATGGAGAATTGATTTCCCACTTGAATCAAATGCGCTAAGAGGAGCTGTTTGCTTATCTTTGAACGAATGGGCTTTAAGAGCTTCGTTATATATTTTCGTGCCATAATCTGGTGTCATTGTCGAGAATGAGGCAAAATCAGGATCAAGCTGTTTTGCATAATCGATAGTTTCAAGTGCTTGTTTTTGTGATTCATGAGGAAAGCCAATGATGAAATATCCAAGGACACGAACACCCTCTTTTTTGCATACTTGAACTGCTCGAGTAATATTTTCTTTAATTTTACTTGGTGCATATTCTTTAAGGATTTGGGGATTTCCTGACTCAACGCCAATCTGTACGGTATGACATCCTGCTGATTTCATAAGTTGTATGAACTCAGGTGTAACACGGAAGCTGTGAATTTGGGCACTCCAAGAGAATCCAAACTTGTTTTTTATCATCATCCGCAAAACAGCATCGACAAATGGTGGGTTTGCATTAAAGGTCGAGTCTATAAAGAAAATCTCTTTAATTCCCGCTTTTTTCATTGCCTTAAACTCTTTTTTTAGCTCTTTAATATCCCGCGTGTGGTAATTTAGCCTGCTAGCGATACAGAATGAACAGGTAAAAGGACAGCCAAAGGCGGTCATAGCAGTAATGAACGGTTTGGATTTTATTGTGGGAGAAGAATAGTAGGTTATTGGAAACAAATGATAAAGCGGAGGATTGATCCCGGTAACGATAATTTGGCTTTTTAGATTGATATGGCCGATTTTTATCTCATTTTTTAATCTATAAGAGCACGTTGTACATAATTTTGGTTTGCCAATGAGTACAGAGATAATTTTTTTATCCATAAAATTATGGAAAATTCCATCTATAAATGGAAATTGCTTCAAGAAACGCGCCGGAGCAAAACAAGGAGTATTTCCCATAACAAACAGTTTTACTCTTTTCCTTGATTGGTCTTTTACCACCTTCATAAAAGACATGTCCTTTTCAAAGCTGACAGTACCCGTTAAACAACAGATGATATCTGGAGCAATCTGTATGATTTTTGCTTGTGTAGCTTCTTCAGAGGCCCGTTCACCAGGTGCGTCTATGACTGACACATCAAATCGTATATCGCCGTTTAATATGCCTGAGATATATAACAAATCAGTTGGTGCCCATTGATAGCCGGATTTTGCAGTAAAACAACAATAATTATCACGAATAATTGGTTGTGGGTAGGGAGGATTTAGAAGAAGGATACGTTTTCTCATTTCAGAATAGAAGTATACACAGAATTCTTATCATAATTAGTCCCAGGATGACATACAAGTTCACAACCCTTTATATCTGGGGAATATGTCGTTTCCCAGCTCATAAAGGAAATAGGTATTACACTTTTTTTCCATATAGGGCTCTGGGACAATGTAATTCCAAACATAAGGTGTTCAAAAGCGGCGAGGATAAAAAGCATATAATGCATAATATATCCCATAATCGAGCAATGAAGTATTGATCCATACTTACGCATTTGATGAACTGAATATTTAAGAGAGTATTGTTCAATCATTCTATCAATAGGATAGAGTGTGTGGGTATGTTGATGGGAGTTTATCTCATATATTCTTCCATATTGTTTATTGATCGTTTTTATTTGAGCTTCAATTTCCTTTGAGAGGTCTGAAAAACGGACAAGATTAAAACAAAGTCTCAAATAAAGCATTAGGAATGGATAAAAAATGCCGTTTTTATCAACGAGTGAGGGGATTTGGTCGGGTGGCAGAATTGGCTTTCCTTCAATGAGATTTAGATGGAGCGCAACTTGAGCCTTTTTTATTTTCTTACTCAGCATGATATTTGGCAAAATGGAAACTTTTGAAACCGTTTGTTTGTGAATGAGAGTGTTTATTACCAGATTTACTTTTGATTCAAGATTATAATCATCTGCTGTAAAATGTGTCTCTATTAATTCATGTTTTGCAAATGATTTTTTCTTTAATATGAGAGATAGAAACTCTTTAATCAACTGAAAAAGAATAATTTTTGTGTTGAATCGCGTTGGACGCAGATTATGGATGGAAACGGGGAGCTCAACAATTGATAAGCCTTGTTTTTCAGCAATAAGCAGTATTTCAGTGTCAAAAAAAAGATGTGTGGGTTCTAATTTTTTTGTTATAGCTGCGATTTTTTTCGTTTTATACGCCTTAATGCCATGTGTATCTGTTCCCTTATATGAAAATATCTTTTGCAGCAAGAAATTTGTTATTTTTGAGGCTAAATAACGGAATGGTGCCCGTCCGTCACGAGAGCCAGGAAGCATTTTTGAGCCGACAACAACGTCATTTACCTGTAAAAGAGCGATAGCATTTTTTAAGAAGGTTAGATCGATAAGATCGAGATCGAATTGAATCGTAATAGGAAACCGAGCATTCACAATTCCCTGTTTAAGAGCTGCTCCATAACAGGGAGAGCTAAGCCTAAAGACCCGTATCGATTTATATTTTTTGGCAAGTTGCCTCGCAAGATGATACGTATTATCCTTACTTCCATTTTCCACAAGTAGTATTTCATATCTAAACTGCTTTTTAAGATTTTGAACTAGTGTTGTTATTGCAGGAATAAGAAGTTTGCTTTCATTGTAGATTGGTATAACGATTGAAATACCCCCTGTATATTTCATATTCAGCATTATACACGAAGCATCTTTTTCATTAAAATAACTAGTTCACCTGCACCTTTCTTTGAATGGTTTTGTACGTAGTCTTTTTCTAAGGTTTCTAAGACGTTATTCAATAAAGAATAGAACGTATTGGTTTGTAACTCCTCCTTGTTTTTTAGCGCAAAGATTCTGTCATATATATTGCTCGTTTTTATTTCTGTATCAGGGTTCCATAAGAGTTCATCAATCTTTTCACCTTTTCTGTTACCAATTATTTTGATAGGATATCCTTCGTTTTTATTACGCATCACAAGTAGGCAGTGGGCAAGCTCAAGAATTGGGACACTCGTCCCCATATCAAACACATAGGTTGTCTGTTTTTGTGCACGAATCCATGCAGTAAGAACAAGATGCACAGCTTCTGAGACGCTCATAAAATAACGCCTCATTTGAGGGTCTGTAATAGTTAGGGCTTCATCACGCTCTATTTGTTTTAAAAAAAGTTCAATTACGCTGCCACTACTATTAAATACATTACCAAATCGCACAGAGGAAAATTGTGTTTTCGTTGTTGAATCGAAATATCGCATGATCTGTTCGGCAATATATTTTGTCATTCCCATAATACAGTCCGGTTTAACGGCTTTGTCGGTTGAGATAAGAATAAATCGTTTCACAGAATTGAGTGCAGCCAAGCGTGCAACTGTGTAGGTTGCGCTAATATTGTTTTGCACGGCTTCATACACATTCTCCTCTAAAAGAGGAACATGCTTATATGCTGCGGCATGAAAAACAGTATGAATTGTATTTGTCTCAAAAATGCGAGTCATTAAAGATGTGTTCGTAATTGTTCCTAAAATATATTCGATTTTAGTTGAGGGAGAAAAGTGACTGATTAACGATAAGATATATTTCAGGTAAAATAAATTTCGTTCCGTATTGTCAATGACAATGAGTTTTTTTGGTGATCCAAGATAGATTTGACGTGTAAGTTCACTCCCGATAAAACCTCCAGCGCCGGTAATAAGGATGACTTTCCCATGAACGTTTTTCATTATCTCTGTTTGCTTTTCAAGACTAATCCTTCCCCCAATGAGATCTACCGGCTCGATTTTTTTTATTTCTTCAAGCGAAATTGAGTTTTTGATAATGACATCTGGAAGACGAGGAATGATATAAACGACAACAGATGAGAGATGTTTGAGAGAAAGTAAGATATTCCGTATTGTTTCCCCTCGTTCAGAAGGAAGAGCAATAAGTATTGTCGAAATATGCTGTTTTTGTATTATGGATGGAATATCGGAAAGGCTACCCAAAATTGGATAATTCACATTAAACTTTGTGAGTTTTGAGCGTTTATCGTCGACAATTCCGACAATATCAAATTGTTTTATTACTGCCTTGTTTTTAAGAAGAAGATGACATGCTTTTCCCGCTCCAATAACAAGTGTTTTATTCATATCTTTGTTTGATCATCCAACAGATAGACTCATTAAGCGAATACTTGGGTTTCCACCCGAGTTCAGTTTCTCCTTTTTGTATTGTATACCGTCCTTTACAAAAAGATTCAGGTTTTTTGACAAGAAGAACTTGCGGGAATGGTTTGTTACAGCTATTTTTCCAAACAGTGCGAAATTCTCGGAGGAGTTTTTCATATGTTGTCTGGTTCCCCGAACAAATATTGTAAAGAAAAGAAGGAGCGGGAGCAGAAAGGATTTGCACAATAGCATGAGCTACATCTCGTATGGCAATATAGTCACGCGTAATATATGGACTACTTATTGAAACTGTATTATTAGATTGTTCAGAAGCCCTAAATATAGATTCAATGAGAGATCCTTTTCTCCCGTGGGGCATGAGGATATTGGAAATTCGAATATACACAATATCATTCTTTTTTTCTTCAAAATAGTGACGCGCAACTCGTTCTTGACATAACTTTGAGATACCATAGAGTGATAGCGGGTGTTCAACTGATGATTCAGAAATATCCTTGTTTGAAACTCCATATTCCGCCACAGATCCAAGAACTATATGACGCACATCTTTTTTTACAAGGAATTTTGTGAAAGAAAATGCATTGAAAGACACCTCTTCCTGTGTTTTAGGATCGGTATATCCTGTGCAGTGTATCACCGCATCAATTGGAAAATCATTATATATTTTTAGTATTTTTTTTTGAGTAAGGAGTGAAATATCAGCACAGATTGTAGCTCTTTTATCGCTTTTTGAGAGGGTGACAATTCGATATGAGTGTGACAAAAGGGATGTCAAATGAGTACCAACATGGCCGGACGACCCAGTAATAAGAACTGTTTTTTTACCCATACACAGTTGGTATTGTAGCGTGTTATAGAGAAAGTTTCATCAGAGGCAGATCGATTTTAGATTATTTTTACAAATTGTATTTACACTATCTTTTTCTTTTTGCGTGAGTGACAGTGATAATAAAATGTTTCTTTGTTTTTTGAGATACCCATTTGAGTCCCCACCACCCTGTTCGATTGCAAGAAGTAGTTCTGGAAGCTGTTTTATGTATGTATGAGGGGAATAAAGCGATAACTTGTCCAAAACCCGAAACTCTTCATTATAGTTTTTTGTAAGGTTATACAACTTTGCTATTCTCAAAAGTGTCATTTCTTCGTATGGACTTTCCTTTTCAAGAGCGATGAGTGCTGGATATAGTGTATGTTTATTTTCTGCTTTGCCGACACTGCTTAAATAGGTTGTCAGCTTTGTCAAATTATTTTTATGAGTATTGAGTTGTGAAAAAATCACAGCATAACTTACAACGCCAACCAAAAGAAACACGAGAAGTATTCGGGGAGAGAGCGAAGAAGTCGAGTAGTGTGTATGCACTTGTCCTGCATAAAAAAATAGGAGAAAAAGCATGAGTGGAATTTGGTAGGTGTAGTCTGTTTGAAAGTTGATTAGTATGTAGATTACAGGAAGAACAGCGAAAATCTTCTTTTTTAATCCACCAAATACTACTAATGTGAAGAAAAATATAATCCAAAGAACAGATAGCAAACCCCCCTCAACAAATAGGTTGAGAATGAAATTATGGGCGCTGCCGATTTTATAGTTAATATCTGTCACAACGGATGAAGAAAGATATGAGAAATTGCCAAGCCCCAATCCAAAACCGATTTGTTCGGGAATCATGCGAGAAATAAATGTTATGACTTGTGAAAAATAGACATCCCGCATGCTAAGCAGTGGTTTTGGGATAATTTGGAATGCATACGAAGCATATTTTTGAATAGGTTCGATGATGCGATTATGTGAGAATTCGCTTGAATAGATCATAATTACCGGAATGATGACATAAAGTGATCTGAACATATCGAAAAGCATCTTATGTTTTTTCTCTACATCAACCTCAATAAAGAAAGCCACAAGGAATGTCACTCCAAGTGAAAGCAAAGCCGATTTAGAAAAAGATAGGATGAGGATAGGTACAAAGAGATATAAAAGCACTTTTTGTGCATATTTTGAACTGAATATGAATGGAGCCATTATGATAGCTAAGCCGATCAGATCACCGAGATGATTGTGACTGTCTGTGGTGGGAAGAACCATTTGATATCCTCCCGTGGTAAGAAACGGTAGAGGAATCCATCCAAAAAGTTTTGAAATGTACAACCCTGTATAAACAGCAACAACAAGAAGAATAGGAAGAAAAACGAACGAGTCATTTTTTTTATACTGTGATGAGGCCAAAAAGAGCAAAAAACAGCTGATGAAAAGCAGTAGTTTTTCCAATGAGGTGGTGATGTGTATTGAAAAGCCAAAGGTGCTGATAGTCAGAAAGAAAAGGGCAATTAGTAAACTTACAATAAAATATATATTGGCGTTTATTTGTTTTTTTTGGAAATAACAGATCAGAATGAAAATTGCTGAAAAAAATGTGACTGCCATACTGAGCCATGACACAGGAATAGGAGTAACTCCACCTATGATAAACAATATGGTAATACCGACAAGAAACAAAGACATATTTGATGATACCATTCTCTCTTGTGTGAATGCAAAAAATGTGATAGTTTTATAACTAGTATGAAGCGACTTGTAATATCCTTTTTTATAGCTATTTTTTTCTTCGCATTTTTTTCGTCTACAGCTATTTCCGCCCGTATTTGTGGTGAGACAGGATGTGCAGAATATGGATGTACTGGAGTTGGGATTACATGTAATGGTGGGAATGATACCTGCGGAAGCAAATTTAATCAGTGCAATGGCGCAACCAACACAACATGTCAGGCAAACACAGGATGGGATACTACAAGTCCATGTAATACAGGTGACGAATGTACGGGAAGTGGAACAAGAACAGCGACATGGACTCCAGGAACCTGTTCAACAAACTGCGGTAACTCAAATACACGAACTGATACGTGCACCTGTAGTTCAAATAATACCTGTCCGATTCAATGTACAGCACCTGTAAGACCATGTGGTGCAACCAATCCGGTCGCTTGTGCCTGTGTTGATGGACCACCCCAGGCTCCTGTTATTACCTCAGTAACACCCACCTGTACCACTAATGGATCTACGGCGGTAAATTGGACATTCGGTGCTACAACCGGTTGTGGAAACGCATGGGGATATGCCTGTTCTGCGGGTAGTAACACGTTTTATATTATGGATGGAGCATCGACAATAGCATCAGGTATTGCTGCTGGTACAAGTCCATATAGTAGGGCGGTCACACTCACTGCAGGGGCACATACGATAAAAGTCTGTGCTGATAATGGTCCACTTTCAAACTGTTCAGCAGTCACAAATGTGAATACATCAATCGATATAACAGCTCCTAATGCTCCAAGTGGGGGAGCTGTAACTTTTGCAGCATCGAATCCTTCCTGTACCGATCAATACGTCCCAACCTATACATGGAATGCAGTTGCAGCAGATAATGGATGTTCTGGAATGAATGCAACACCCTATCATCCACAAGGAAGTACTGCAGTTGGATTTAGTCCACTCATCTGGGCTGATGCCTGGCAAGCGGGGACGAGTAAAACAGCGGGATCATCATATATCCCAGGGACAACTCTTTATTTCCAGGTCCGCTCCCGTGATGCCTTTGATACCAGATCTAGTTTTTCATCACCTGTCGTTACTGCTGTTGTACCTTCGCCGATTCCGTACCCCACAATTCATATAGAGGGACCATTTACTGAAAAAGTCAGTGGCATTTGTTATTCAGATATCACACTCGACAAAAATAGTTTTACATTTGCTCCTACCACAAATCCAAATACCGGAGTAACAACTACCTGTAAAGCGAAATCGAACACCAGATATGAATGTGATATTACGATTGATAATTCACGAGGTCTTTGCACCGTCCCAACAACCACACTTACTCTTAACGCATCGTATCCTGGATATTCTGAAGCAATCTGGAGAGCTGGCGATGCATGTGGCGGAGCTGGAGTAGATATTACTGCAACGGCAGGGGATTTAGTTGACCGCTCCAATATCCCCATGTTCCTCACATATTCTGGTGGATCAGGCACAAGCGGTTGGTTTAAACTTTCGCAAACATCTTTTAATTCACGAGAAAACGGGAGACAGAACTACCTTCCCAACACTATGAAACTATTTGATGCAAGCGGGGACGATTCGATAATAGGGGTAGGTAAATTTTTCATTGAAGGGACAACTCCAGGCACCATTGCTCAAAATAGTCCAGTAGCAGTTGGTCCAGCGAGTACGGCATATTCAGCGAATAATTGGTATACAAGTTCATATTCACACACAGATGACATCACCTATTTGAAATATATCGATTACATAAAAGCACGAAAAGATTTCAAGACGATCACCAATACCAATCTTTCAGAGATTACTGGAGACGGAATTTATAGCATTTCCTCATCAATCATCCTTTCAGACCCTACGTTATTTAATGGAAAAAAAGTTGTCCTCGTCGTACAAGGAGGATCTGCAACATTTAGTACCAACTTTATTCCAGTAGGAGGATCAGTTGTTGTCCTTGCAAAAGACATCATTATTGATCCTTCAGTTACGGAAATCGATGGTATTTTAATCGGTCAAACTGTTTCAACAGGAGTATCTGCAAGTGGCTTAAAGATAAAAGGAAACCTCATCGATGAATCAGCTCTCCAATTAGACAGATTGCAAGCTGACGGACGTATGCCGTCCCTTCTTGTCGTATTCGATATACAAATATATGTGAATGTGTTGCCATATTTATCGACAAGTACGTATGATTGGAGACAGATACAGTAGAAATACAAATGATAAATAACAAATGACAAATCAAATTCCAAATTCCAATAACAAAAATAGACAAGGACAAGTACTACTTATAGCCATAATGTTGCTTGCAACAGTTGTAACCGTCGTCATGACTATCGCTTTCAATTCCACAACTGAAACACAGGTGGCAAAACTGGAAGAAGATTCACAAAAAGCTCTCGCTGCAGCTGAGGCTGGAATTGATTCCGTCATAAAGCAGTCCGTTGGGACAAATATCCCCATCTCGACATTGGGAGACTTTTCAACTCAGGGAATATCGGGTAATGCGAAAGTTGTTGCTGTGAATAAAGTAACATTCATTTCACCCCTCCTCCAAAAAGATGAGCAATATACATTCTATTTATCTGACTATCCCTCATTTGCAAATCCATGGTCGGGTAATTTGGGAATATATTTTCTGTCTGAGGTCGGGCAGTGTCCAAGTGTTGAAGTCCTTGTTGTATCTAATATGAGTACACAAACAAGATATGCATACAATACCTGCGCGGCAACCATTAATTTTGCTACCCTTGCATCAAATACTCCTACACAGATAGATGACATTGCATTCCAATGGAAAACCCCAGCCCCTCTTTCTATTACAAATGGAACAGTTGCCTTCGTGAAGGTATATGGTGGGAGAACAAAATTGGGATTCAAAGATGAGGGAGGAATCAACAATCTCCCCACTCAAGGAAAAACAATCGATTCAGAAGCCCGCACACAAAGCGGAGTAGTCAAGAAAGTCCAACTTTTCCAAAGCTATCCTCAAATCCCATCGAGCTTCATGATGACAAGCTTCTAATTTTGTTTTGTATTTTCTCCATCTCTTCTTTTGTATAAGTTTGAGGTTTCCTAAGAGTCAAATACATATCTTCTGCTCCATAGCGAGGGATAATACGGATATGAGCATGAGGGACTTCTTCTCCGAAAGTGAGATATGAAATGGATGTTGCCCCTAAATTTTTTTCAATGGAACGAGTAATTTTTCGTGCTGCCTCCCAGTATTTTCCGAACTCTGGAACATCATTGACCCATCGGTAATGTTTCTTTGGGATAAGAAGTGTATTGCCCTTGCTGAGAGGAAAGATATCCAAAAATCCAACAAACAATTCATCCTCATATACTTTGTAACTGGGAATTTCTCCCGCTATTATTTTGCAGAATATACAGTCCATATGTATTTAGTATAATAATTAATGTTATTAGTAGTATACCGCTCCTATGAATAATATTGATACTTTGGTCTACACTTCAGTATTTAATAGTTCGGAAGACGAGCGAAAGAAAGCGCGACTTGAGATTCGCTCACTTGCAGAAAAACATGGAGTCTATCCAGCCTCAATCCATCAGTTTTATATGGAATATGGACAAGGGAAGCATTCAAACGCGACTATCCCTGCCTTTAATTTGCGAAACCTTACATATGACTTCGGACGTCTTATCTTCCGCCTCATGAAAGAAAAAAATATCCGTGCCGGCATTTTTGAAATTGCACGAGGCGAATCAACTTATACCGCCCAAACCCACGATGAGTTTGCAACATCCGTCCTTGCTGCAGCTATTGCGGAAAATTGGCAGGGCCCTGTCTATATCCAAGCAGATCACACACAATTTTCAGCGGAAAAATATGCAACAGACCCAAAAGGACAAGCGGAAGTATTGAAGAAATTCATAAAAACAGCGGTTGATGCAGGATTTTATAACATCGATATCGATGCGTCGACACTGGTTGATCTTACGAAGACTGATCTGAAAGAACAACAAAAAGAAAATGCGCACATGACCGCAGTCCTTACCGATTACATCCGTGAAATCGAACCAAAGGGTGTCACTGTTTCAGTAGGCGGTGAGATTGGCCATATCGGTGGGAAAAACAGCACCGTGGGCGAATTTGAAGCGTATATGCAACTTGTGGAAGGGGAACGGAACAAAACAAAACCCGGATTGTCGAAAGTAAGTGTCCAAACCGGAACAAGCCATGGGGGGATTGTGATGCCTGATGGGACAATCAAACAGGCGATTGTTGATTTCACCGTTTTGGAAACGATTGGCAAAGTCGCCAGAGAAACATATAAGATGGGAGGGCCAGTCCAGCATGGAGCGTCAACACTTCCCACAGCGATGTTCCACAATTTCCCAGCAGTCAATACTGTCGAGATCCATTTGGCGACAGGATTTCAGAATATTATCTTTGAATTTATGCCAGATGACTTAAGAAAAGAAATCTACACGTGGCTGGATGTAAACTGTGTATCAGAACGTAAAGAAGAGCAGACAGATGAGCAGTTTTATTACAAGACAAGAAAGAAGGCGAACGGTCCATTCAAGGAACGGATATGGAAAATGAATGCAGACCATAAAAAAAATGTCATGGAGGGGCTTGAGAAAGAAGTCCGACTCATACTACATGAATTACAAGTTGAAAATACAAAATAATTATTATCAATCTAGTGCAATTATGAAAAAAATTAAAGTCGGACTTAATGGGTTTGGAAGGATTGGACGAGCTGTTACACGTATTGCATTTGAGAGAGGAACGTTTGAAATTGTAGCAATAAATACCCGAAAGACACCACCTGATATGCTTGCTTATTTATTGCAATATGATTCTGTCTATCGTCGATTTGGAAAGAAAGTTGAGGCGGGAGCTGATTTCATCTCGGTCGATGGAAAAAAGATTCCTGCACTTATGAACGATGATATTTCCTTAATTCCTTGGGAAAAGTATGGGGTAGACGTGGTCATTGACGCAACAGGTGCATTTACTAAGAAAGAAGACCTCATGAAGCATGTGCGAGGAACAGTTAAAAAAGTAATACTTACTGCCCCTTCGAAAGATCAAGAGACGACACATGTTGTACTTGGAGTGAACGATGACGTAATTAACTGGAAAGATGAAGTGGTCATTTCAAATGCTTCATGTACAACCAATTGTGCCGCACCAATGTTTAAGATTCTTGAAAGAGAGTTTGGCATTGAGATGGGATATTTGACGACGATACATTCATATACAGCGACACAAAGCCTTCTTGACGAATCAAACAAAAAGCCGGATAGGTCACGTGCTGCTGCCCTTAATATGGGACCATCGACAACCGGGGCTGCAAAAGCTGTCGGGAAAGTCATCCCAGAACTTAAAGGAAAACTCGACGGCATGTCTGTCCGTGTTCCAACACCGACAGTATCGTTTACAGATATTTCAGCAGTTATGAAAAAAGACGTGATAGCTGAAGAAATAAACGCCGCATTTAAAAAACATGCAGAGGGAGATATGAAAACGGTGCTTGGATACGAAACTGCGCCGCTTGTATCATCCGACTTCATTGGAGACACCCATTCTTGTATTTTTGATGCAAATTATACAAAAGTGATAAATGGAAAATTGCTCAAAGTATTTGGGTGGTATGACAATGAGTGGGGATATTCATGTAGGATAGTGGATTTGGTGGAAAAGGTGAGTGATTTTGTTTGATAGGTATCATACCAGATTCCAATGGTTCCGTATTTTCTGTTCTTGCGCTTACGATGAACTCGCACGAGGTAATTCGAGTGCTCAAACAGGGCATCTCCAGCGCAATTCCAAAAATACTCCACCTTGATATTTAATTTGTTATTAAAAATTTGTTATTTGTCATTTATTACCATGATCAAATATATCGACGAGGTTGAAATAATCAATAAAACGGTCATGTTGAGGGTAGATGTAAATGTTTCTCTCAACGCGAATAACACAATCGCTAATGATGCACGTATACAGCAGATACTTCCTACAATTCATTATTTACTAAAAAATGATAACAAGATTATTCTTGTATCATATTTGGGAAGACCAAAAACTCGTGACCCAAAATTTTCCTTAAACGTGGTTGTTGAGAGATTACAAAAGTACTTTCCTGAGAATACCATAACCCTTGTGAACGATTTTTTGACAGAAAACAAAGATACTTTTTTAAAGCAATCAACCAATGACATACTTGTTCTGGAAAATATTCGTTTTTATCCTGAAGAGGAAACAGACAATTTAGAATTTGCAAAAAAACTTGCCAACATAGCTGAGGTATTCGTCAATGATGCATTTGGACAATCTCACCGTATTCAAGCATCAATCGTTGGAGTTCCCCACTTTCTTCCCTCTTATGGAGGACTTCTTTTGAAAAAAGAGGTCACTATGATTAATAAGGTTGTCAATGAGCCCCAGAAGCCATTTATTGCGATTATAGGAGGATCAAAAATTGACACAAAAATAAACATCATAGGCAAACTAATGGAAATTGCAGACTCAATATTAATTGGGGGTGGACTTGCAAATACATTCTTATGTGCACAAGGAATCGACATAGGAAAAAGTTACTGCGAGTATGAAAAAGTCGCTAAAGCACGTCAACTGATACATCTTGCACGAGAAAAAAATACGACTATTGTTCTACCGACCGATGTAGTAATCGGTGATAAGGAGAATAGTAAAGATGGGGGTGAAGTGGTACAGATAGACAAAATACCATCAGGCGCGACAATTTTAGATATAGGACCAGATAGTCAGGCAAAATATGGCTCAATCATCACAACTGCAAGGACTATAATTTGGAACGGACCTGTGGGGTATTTTGAAAATCCAGCCTTTCGAAGGGGTACGGACTTTATATATTATGCAATTGCCCATAATACAAGCGCAGTTTCGATTGTAGGGGGAGGAGACACGCTATCAGCGATTTCTAAAAAAGAATATCTTGATCAAATTACCCACATTTCAACAGGAGGAGGAGCGATGCTTGAGCTTATCGAAAAAGGCACGCTTCCCGGGCTTGACGCGCTTGATAAATAATCATCGGATAATCTCAATGACCGTATCTGCAGCAGAAGGCGAAGAGACTGTTGTCACAACTTTTGTTTCAATAATTGAAGGGAGGTCAGATATCCCAATAACCTTTCCATTCGCAATCCAATAGAGTGTCAAATGGGAAAGCGTATTTTTATTCCAGAAAGTCCGTATCTGGCTGTCGGGAAAATTAAAAATCATTCCATCCAATCCTCCAATATCCTGCTTATTTGTCACAAACATCAATCCTTGCTTCCACTTTTCGGGAGTATCAGCGACGAGAAGAGAGTAGTTGGTGGTTAGTAATTGGTAACGAGTTGTCTGATACTTTGAAAATTCTATTTTGTTATTTGTAGTTTTTATTTGATTTGATATTTGTGATTTATTATTTGTGATTCGCTTATATATTCGTACTACTGGGTGATCAAAAACTGTCCAGGTTTCTTCAGCGTTTTCATCTGGTAGCTCAATGAGATTTTTCCCAAACAATGTGATTTTGGGATAAGAACTAAACTCAATGATTTTTTCATATTCCCCAGTTGAGGAGAATAGTTTTTCGTAATAATCAGCGAGAATTGGATACATATTTTTAGGATGATTTTTGAATATCCTTCGAGAAGGAACAATAATGTAATCAGCCTGATTTAAGGCTCCAGAAAGGTCCAATTGCAATTGATGATCCACATCTAAATCATAAAAATTAAAGGAGCTTATGAGATAGTTTTTAGGTGTTTCTTGATAGGTTGGTGAGATGATGGGCAAATCAATCACGTTCGCTGTCTCAGTGAGAATTTTGCTTTGGGCCGGAATGTTCTTATATATCCATCCCGACGCAGTAAAGCGAATATCGGGAGTAAGATAGACGGAAAGATAGGCTACGCCAGGAATGATGGTCGCAAATACTACAAGGGTAAAAATAACCCTGTTTTTCCTCAGAAAATGAATCAAAAATAGTATGGCGAACAATGAAAAGATGGGGAAAGCGGGGGCGATAAAACGAGTCCATTTAGCGAAAAAGAAAGAGACGGGAAGGAAACTAAGAAGGAGGGCGAAACGCAAGATGTCTATCAATTTTGCAGATTCTGTCACTAGTGATAGCTTCCCATCAGTGCTCAAAAGCTGCCATAGCCTGCTGGCGGCACTTTTTCCGCGCGTGATGGGGCCCTTCACTAGTGCCACCTGCAAAATTCTTTTTACGATATATGAAGGAAGAAAAATGAAACCCAATATACCTAATATCAGTTGTGGCCAACCAAGGACGTAGGGAAGGATCTTTTCAAATTGGAATAATAAAGGAATTGTATTCTCAAATTGACGCGTATAAAAAGCCTTGTATGTGCCCAATCCAATCGCTGATTCATAGTTCATCGAGCCGATAAAATCATTCCAATTGAGGAGGGAATGAGGGGAGGAGAGGGCGAATACTAATAAACAAATAGACAAATAGACAAATGACAAAATAATAAAACGATAGACTCTGCCGCTGACACCTGTCGCAGATTTAAATATGAATCCAGAATAAACCACTATAAAAACAGGAATTGCTAAAAAAATCAGCGAGGACATCTTTGTTCCCAACGCTAGACCGGAGAATAGACCAAGAAATAGAATAGTAACTAGTGGTGAATAGCGATTAGCGATTAGTTTAAGGGAAAAATAAACGATGAGAGCAAAAAATAACATCAGGAGGCTTTCGGTTGTGCCAAAATGGGCAAATTGGATCGCATATGGCTGGAAAATAAGGAATATAAAGGCCAGAAGTTTAAAGTTCAAAGTTGATAAACTCTTTTTTGGGACAAGAAGCCTCATTATTTTCATGAGGACCAATACCAAGAGGACTGACGATAGTGCGGAAAGGATGCGAAGCGCCATTGTGGCCTCAATATATGTTGGTTGAGTATTTGCCCCCCAGATGAGATGACTGAGTTGGATACCACCGTATGCAAGATAGAGGGGAAATTGGCCATAAGCAAAGAAGTGAGGATTTAAACAAGTAGTTAGTTGTTGGTAGTTGGTGGGAAGGCGAGAACAACTCAACTGTTGGATTGCTACAGCCATATTGCGCTCATCCGGATGCATGGGGTATGGTAAGCCCCAATCAAGACCAATAAAACGCGTGTAAAAAAGAAGCGACAGCAAAACAATAATTATGAATTTCTTCATTCACCTATTATAAATTAAAATTGACGTTAAATTTGGACGCAAATTGAAGTATGTGGATTTTTGTAAATAACAATTCCGCGTCGAAGACGTGAAAATCAAACGTTACAAAGTTGGCTTAGTTTGTTGTTTACAAAAAGACATATACAAAATTTGCTCTCAAACTGTTTCAATGTTGCATTTATCCATCTCGTTTTGTATCATTAGGGCAACCAAAATCCGTGATCCTTTCGCAGTTCGACAGACTCACTGTGAACTTGTGAGGGGTTTTCAAAATCATTATTATTTTGAATTTTGGCCAAAATAACAGTATGGATCAGTATGACCTAACGTTTCTTCTCAATGAAGAAGCAGAACTCAAAACGCTTAAAGAGTTGGTAGCTTCCCTCGGCGGTAAGCTTAATAAAGAAGAAAAATGGGGAGAAAGGACCCTCGCTTACCAAATCAAAGGACTCCACAAAGCCCATTATTATCAATGGCACATCGAAATGCCAAAGAAGAATGCGATGGAGCTTCGAAAACGACTTCAATTCAATGAGAAATTGATTCGTTATCTCTTATTAGCAATTGACTAATATCTTATGGCAAGCAGATCAATGAACAAAGCAATATTAATCGGCAATCTGACACGAGATCCTGAATTGAAATATACTCCAAACGGAACAGCGGTCTGCACATTTGGTGTCGCAACGAACAGAAGTTGGACAACGACAGATGGTCAGATTAAGGAGGATACCCAATTCCACCGTATCGTTGCATGGCAGAAACTTGCGGAACTTTGTGGAAAACTTCTTGCAAAAGGCAAGAAAATCTACATGGAAGGACGCATAACATATAGAAGTTTTGTCGGCAAGGATGGTCAACAACGAGCGATAACAGAAATTGTTCTTGATGATTTCATCATGTTTGACAGCGGCAAACGATTGGTTCCTGGAGAAGGTGCACCAACAGCGGGGCATACAGGACCAACAACAGAAGTTCACCAGCCAGAGCATCATGATACCCCTCCAGTTGAGTCAAACGACCATACTGAAACCATCAATCCAGAAGATATACCGTTCTAAAAATTAAAAATCAAATATCAAAAATTAAATATAAAAAAATTAAATAAATATCTATGACAAATAATTGTTTTTTTTGTGAATATAAATCAGAGCCAGCATTCAAGGATATAGATAATCTTGACAAATTCCTTTCTATCAGAAAGAAGATAGTCAACAGAGAGCGATCACGCGTATGTGCGAAACATCAACGAAAACTCACTAAAGAGATTAAGTATGCACGCTACCTCGCTCTTATCCCCTTCGTTTCCTACCAAGGAATGAAAGGCTAAAGCCAGCCTGATGCGGAAGGATATTTTGTGATGATTTTCGCCTCACGATGGCGTATCATAGAAACATGATCCTCGATATCCCCGTGGACTCGGAAAAAAAACTTGCCATAAAGGTTGGTGATATCGTTGGATTTTCGACGCCTCTGTATAAGACAAAGGACGTGTCTGAAGAACGAATTGCCGTTGCAGACCTTCTTGCCATACATCCAAAAAAGATATTCCAACACCTGAAAAAGAATGTTGGCGATACCGTCACCCAAGGTGATATAATTGCCACGAAAGAATCATTCTTCTCCCATAAGAAAATCGTCTCACATTTGAAGGGAGTAATTACTGAAATAGATCATATTGAGGGCGTGGTGCTCGTTGAAACACAAAAAGAAGGGTTGTCTGAACTGTGTTGGTTTGCCGGAGAAGTACAGGAAGTCACAAAAAAAATTATAAAGATAAAAGTCGGAAAACACCAAGAAGTTCAGGCGAAATATGTCCAAAGAAATTTTGGGGGAACCGTCTGGGGGGAGTATCCTGTTGGGTTGTTCGAACGGGCTTCTGAATATGATGTGGCGAAGCTTGAGGCGCTTGGCGGAAGAGGAATTGTCAGTGTTTATAAATATGAAGGACACACTCAGCTTCCCAAAGCGGAATTCAAATTAAAAGATGATTTCGAAGTTGTAAAAGGCAAACAATTCTCCTATTGTTTTGCCAGTGCCGAACATAGTACAATCATATTTTACTCAGTATGAAAGAAAAGAAAGTTCACCTCAAAATAACCAATGTGCTTCTTATCGCCTCTGCGGCTGTTCTTCTGTTTGGTGGAGGATATAAATTAGGAGAAGGAAAAAATATACTTCAACAAGGGATTTCAGGTATTTCAGCGCCCACACCAAAAAAAAATGTAAACTTCGACATGTTCTGGAAAGTATGGGATACGCTTGAAAAGAAATATGTTGATCAAAAAAAGCTTAGTTCACAAAAGATGTATTATGGTGCGATAAAGGGGATGGTTGCATCAATTGAGGATCCTTATACTTTTTTCCTTACGCCAACAGAGAATAAACAGTCGAAAGACGACTTGGGAGGAAGATTTGAAGGCATTGGTGCACAGCTTGGATTAAAAGATAATCGGGTTGTCGTAATCGCTCCCCTCAAGGATTCTCCAGCCGAAAAAGCAGGGATGAGGGCAGGAGACTTCATCGTGAAGGTTGACTCTTTGGTGACGGCAGGACTTCCATTAACACAAGTTGTTTCAAAAGTCCGCGGGAACAAAGGGACAAAAGTCCATATCACCCTTGAACGAAGCGGGAAAGAGATAGTCGTTGATGTGATACGGGATGCAATTCACATTGAATCAGTTGAAACACGCCTCAACGAGAAGATATCTACCTGTGAGACTGAGTGTAGTACTGTTGCCTATCTGAAGCTAAATCAGTTTGGGGACAGCACAGTCGACGAATGGGAGCAAAAAGTAATAGAAATAAAGAAAGAATGGGATAATGGAAAAATAAAAGGTCTCGTCTTAGACCTTCGTGATAATCCAGGTGGATATCTCGAGAGCTCAGTATATCTTGCTGGTGAGTTTTTACGACAAGGAAAATTAGTCGTAAAGCAGGAATCGACAACCTATGAGAATAAGGATTATTATGTGACACGTGGGGGATCTCTTCTTGCTATTCCTTTAACTGTCCTTATAAACAGAGGATCAGCTTCAGCCGCTGAAATATTATCTGGTGCCTTGCGCGATAATAAGCGGGCTGCACTTGTTGGCGAGAAATCATTCGGTAAAGGCTCTGTCCAAGAAGCATTGGATTTGGGCGAGGGCATGGGACTTCATGTCACAGTTGCAAAATGGGTCCTCCCTAAGGGTGAATGGATAAACGGGAAGGGAATAACACCGGAGACAGTGATAGAGAATGTCATTCCTGAAGGAGACACCATGAGTCGTGAGCTGGACAAACAGCTTGATACGGCAATAGAGAAACTCCTCAAGCCCTAAATCCTAAATCCTATATCCTAAATCC
>JAVHSH010000024.1:0-59813 GCA_036172095.1 Patescibacteria group bacterium | reverse complement strand
ACGGCAATAGAGAAACTCCTCAAGCCCTAAATCCTAAATCCTATATCCTAAATCCTATATCCTAAATCCTATATCCTAAATCCATACGCTCTCATTAGAATGTGAAGAAGCTCATGATACGAGAGAAGAGCGATAGCTCAATCGAGATGATGCTACCTGTGTCTGCTGATACAAAAACCTGTTTTTGGATGCTGATAGGAAGAAGACCGAAAAACTTTTCGACCTTCTCACCCGTGATGCGATAGATAAGTTTATCTTTCTCACTCACCAACAAGATTGACGGCTCTGTTACTCCAGAGCTTAGTGCCTTTAGCTCAATAATGATACCTAATGCCTCATCCGGCATGATGCTGACTTTTTGCGGACCTGTTGGCGTCTCAACCGTCAACACACCACTAAGCGGGTCGATAGACAGTCCCATACTTGAATACGCAACAACGTTGTTCGCATTGATTTCTAGCTGGGGCGTTGGGGCTGATCCTGCTGTTTGAGAGGAGTTTTGTGCCAGTTGATTTTTTGTACTTTGCTGAGACGAAATTTTTTGATTTGATATGCTAAAGAACTGATTTCCACGTTTCACTAATAACTCATCTTGTTGGGTGACAAACTGAGAACCTGTTTTTTGTTGAAGGCTAACAGTGATGCCACTTGATTGAGGGCCACTATTATTTGCCAGCAATCTCTGTTCTTGAGAAAGAATTGGCTTATTTTTTACACTGCTGCCTGGAGCAACAGAAAGATTTGTTATTTTTGATGTATCTAATCGAAAACTTGTACCTCCACCCACTGTTGGTTGTTGAGAAGCGAGTGATTCTGGAATAATTGATTCAGGAGGAAGAGTGGGAATTGGCGTAGTGGTTGGAATTCTAGTTGGACTTGGTTCAATAAGAGGATTTCCCGACTGTTGTTGTTGTGGCGCTGTTGGTTGTGGAGGAGTTGTTGGTGGAATTGATGTTGGAATAGATGTTACAGATGCTGGTGGCCTGAAAAGATCAAATCCACCATTTCTCGATCGTGCCTGAGTAATCGTTGGAATAGGTAGGTTAATTACTTGGCTAGGCTTATTGCTAAGATAAAATTCAGGTGCGTCTGTCTGTATTTGATTTGTTGAACTTTTTGCTGCCGTCGAATCGGAACACGAATAGCAAACAACATAGTCTATTCCTGTACATTCTCTTCCACCAAATTGAGCTTCTACACTATGGGTTTTTTTGGCAGCACATCCACTTCCGCTTTTTTCACACAGTCCAAAAACTGTAGTACTCCATTCACAATGAATCGGACAGGGATTCATATTGCAATATCGCCAACTACTTCCGGAACAATAGTCTCCATTATACGCAGGCGCAGGATTTGTACATGTATGGGTTTGTGTACCTGTTCCACATTCCTTTGTACATGGACCCCAATCGCTCCATCCTCCATTGATGGGAACATGTGTCGGTACTGGTGTAAAGGTGGGAACTGGGGTTAGCGTAGGAATAGGTGATAGCGTGGGTATAGCTGTTGCTGTTGGAATTGGGCATGAAAGCGTATATTGTGTACAGATACTCGGATAGTGATAATATTTCGGATCTTCACAGATACAGCACCAAGTGGCCCAATTATCATTCATGCAACCATAATGGAGATAGGTATCTGCATCAGAATTCGAATAGAGGAAATTCTCACCATTTTTGAAATCAGTATCACTGCATTTTTTTTTGCAATCAGATGCGGCATTAAATGTTGTTGGATTGTTCCCCCAAGAAAAAGACTGACGCACATCAATAAACAAAAGAAGTAAGACCATGATCAACAAGGAGAAACGTTTCATTGCAGTATAATCATATATCAAATCAAACTATGAAATCAACATTTATTGACACACACTGCCACCTCAATTTTAAACGATTTAAAAATACTTTAGATGAGGTTGTCGCATCAACAAATGGAAAAGGTGTGGGTATTTGTATTGTTCCTGGAACAGACATCCTTCTCTCTCAAAAAGCAGTGGAAATAGCCTCAAAATACGAAGGAATATATGCTGCCGTCGGCATTCATCCCCATCATACAATAGAAAAATTAAAGATCAAAAATCAAAATTCAAATACATTGGAAATGGAAATACAGGAGCTGGAAAAGCTAATTATTCATCCAAAAGTGGTGGCTGTCGGTGAAATTGGTTTGGATAAACACATCTATGAGGACACAAAATATCCCAACTATCAAATAAGCGATGAATTTATGGATGCGCAGAAGAAATATTTTCTTGCGCAACTTCATCTGGCACAGAAATACAAAAAGGCATTGATAATCCACAATAGAGAGATGAAAAAAGATCTTATGGAGATTTTGGATACGAAATGGACTGAAGAAATGCGCTATCGGACCGTATTCCATTGTTGTGAGCCAGATGATGAGTTGTTGGGCTACGCGATTGCCCACAATATCTATATAGGTGTGGATGGGGATGTGACTTACGGAGGCGAAAAAGCAGAATTCATAAAAAAAATTCCCTTGGAATCGCTCGTACTGGAAACGGATTCGCCTTTTTTGCTTCCCGAACCGCTCAAGACGCAAAAACTCTACCCAAATACGCCAGCAAATATTCCACTTATCGCACAGTATATCGCTGAAAAAAAAGGAGTGAGTCTTGAGGAGATTGCTGAGGCAACGACTCAGAACGCAAGAAGGCTGTTTAATGTTTGAGTCTATCTCCAGATTCTGTCACTAGTGACTGCTTCCCAATCGGTGACCAAAAAGCTTCCATGGCCTGCTGGCGGAACTTTTTGCTCACGTGATGGGCCCCATCACTAGAGCCACCTGTTCCGCATAAATAATCTATTTAAGCACAAGGCTTAGTGACTTAGTATGGGTATACTACCTCAAGAAGTCGTTTTTTGAACGAATCACTACTATATTTCTTAGACCGTTCCAGAGCCTTAATCGATAAATCATCCCTTCTTTTTTTATCTGTCATAAATGATTTGATTTTTGCGACGATTGAATCGATATTGTCTCCGTTTACATACTCTGCATTGTCTCCTGCTATCTCATGGAATATCGGTTTATCATTTAATAGCGATGGGCACCCACAAGCGGCAGCCTCAACGAAAGAAAACCCAAATCCTTCATCGTGGGATAAGGATATATTGTATATTGCTTTTGAATAGAGGTTTATTAGCTCTTCATCGGTAACAAATCCTGTGAAGATGAACTGCTTTTTGCTTAGTGTTTCCTTAAAAAATAATTGTAAGTCTTCCTGCCAGGGATGCGTATAATGGTCGGGATTCGTATCTTCGAATATCTTCCCCACAAAGAGACATGTCGCATCTGTCCTTTTAAGTGAGATGGCAAGTTTTGAAAGATTCTTGTTCCATGTCCCGTCCCCCACGTAGATAAAATAGTCCCCATATGAGGAATGTTGACGTGATGCATCCCAAAAGCAGCGTGCCAACGTAGGATATAAGACTGAAATCTTCTCCCGAGGTATTTTAAGGAATGATTGGATATCTGCCATACTAACTTCTGAATCCGTGATGATATGATCAAAATGGCGGAGGTTATTCTTTTGCAAGAGCGAGTAAAACCACGCTTTGATGCCGATGGGGAAGTGCTCTTTATACTTAAAGGGAATAACATCATGAATCACAGCGATTTGTCTGTCTGTGATGCGCTTTGTAATGAGGGGTAGTTGATAAAATGTATAAAAAGGCTGAATGAGGATAGCATGGGAAGGGATTGTGTCAACCGAGCTTGTGAATAGCCAATCGGAAGGAGCGTTTTCCCTCAAAATCTGCAGATAGCGGCCTATTCCGCGGACTTTGCTTTGTGTGTCCACGCTCGTTGGATCATATATATAAACAGGCGCACGCATTCCATATTGTATCAGGTCAGGCTCATATATTTGGCAATTCTGATCGGGATATGTATACTAGAGGGATATGTATACTAATACAACTCTCCTCAAACAACTTCATAGTTATATTTCAGCACAGATGATGCGGTGTATGGCTCACTATAATGAGACGAAATCGCGGAATATCGTACAGAAGAACTTCGAATGGATAGAGTCATTTTCAAAACTATATTACGAAAGTCGTGCAATGAGAGCGAGGGATCTTGATAGGCCTGAGGTCAAAGAAGCGCAACTACTTGCATGGCGGTTCATCGGCGCAGGGAACCATGATTTTTTTGTCACCTGTGTAGACGGCCGCAACATGCCCCTTGTCATGTTTTCCAAACCTCCACATGTCGGTGGCGTGTTACGGGCTCCTGCTGGTGCCGTAACGGGGTTTATAGAGGGTGAGAAACCGGGGACAGTATTCATTGATCATTCATCATACGTGGTGCGCAGAATTGTCAAACTCTTACGGGAAAAAGCCGGAGATACTATTTTTTATGGTCTTGATTCCCATTTCAGTTGTGCAGCCCGTGGACAAATTCATGCTACTGAGGGAGGATACCAGTTGGATGGTGGAGTGCGGGCAGATATTCTCAGCAAACTAATGACGGCACGTGGCATTCTCCAACTCAGGAAGGATATGAAAGAAAAGGGAGAAGATGTCGCAGAAATCATTCCTACGTTCTTCTCATACGATGTAAATACAGGTGGGCTTTTTGCCGGACTTGAGTTACATCTCGAGGAAGAGGCGATAGCCAAAGAAGGGTACACCCATGCTTTGCTCAAAAAAATGACAGATAAGGGTCTTGTCATCGATACATTAAGCATGCTTCGGGAGTCCAAAGTCCAGTCGTTGCTTGCGAAGAAAATCAAGGCGAAATCAGCAGATTATCGCAATACATACGCGGAGTCGCTTTTGACTAATTGGAAGGCGACAGTGGAGTTATATATGGATGGAGATGGAGAACTGTTCCAGTATATTTTCGAAAAACTTCTCTATGCATATGGGCAGTCCGGATGGGTCATAGGCAATTCTGATGGCATTTTTACGCATACTATTTCTGAACGGACCTTACGACAAAAAGCAAAATTCTTACTGAAGAATATTGTCACACGTTATTCCATCGCAGGCATTGATGACGAATGGCCCTTTGATTCTCACGAAGAGGAAATGATTGTCATAACGGATGGAGGCTATGCTCCATTTTCACATATCAATGCTTTTGCTGTTTTTTCCCGTGATCTAAATGCTTTGTTGACGAACACGAAGCTTACGATTGATTTGGTACGCAATTCACGACGGGTGAAGATCATCAAGGATCCTGTCCAAAAGAATAAGCTGACTGAAAATGAGTTCTTCAGTTCGCCTGTTTTGATATCGAACAAGGCCATATTGAAAGACATCAAAGAAGAAAGCTGGAAAGCACTAACGTCATTGAATCTTAACACCATTCTTGAGATGATAAATTGGGATGATACTGAGGTTTTGAATTGGCAGAAATCTGATTTTGAGGATAAGATAGCCCATTTTTCCAAAAATAAACATATCTCAATCGATCTGCGCGATTCATTCCTCTTCATAGAAGGGCTCTATGAGTTGTTTGACAGATTACGAATAATGATGAAGGATAAATATTTCAGACAGATGATATTGCACGGGAATATTGTCATATTAAACACCCTTGTTGACGGAAATAGAATGGCCAAATATATCGTTCATTTCGTCATCTAGCCCCGGTTAGAGATCGTTGCCGGTATAGGATAGATTGAAGCTCTTATTGATAAGAGGAAAATCAGGAACGACGTTTCCAACCCCAACCTCGCCAAGAACGGTCCAGTTGATGAATGAGGGATCACGCGGCGCGACTCTGCTGATTTGGCCATCTGAATCTGTTGTGACAAAATAGACGATTTCCCCTCTCCAACCTTCGACGACACTGATTGAGAGTGAGTTTTTTTTCAGTTCAACCGGAGCAGTATGACAAATAGACCCTTCCGGCAAGCTCTTTAGTATTTTTTGGATGATTTCCATTGACGAAGACACTTCATGGATCCGTACACGGAATCGAGCGCGTACATCCCCATCTTTTTCGCTATTATCATCTTGAAGTTCAAGTCCATCATAAGCAGCATACGGAAAGTTGACTCGAGCGTCATGCGACATGCCAACCGCCTTGGCGGGGACACCCGTTACGTCATAATTTTTTGCTATTTTATGGGTCAATGTCCCCGTCCCTTGGAGTCTGTTCAAAAGGGATGTGCTGTCCTCGGCTATTTCGATGATTTCCAGAAAATCGCTTTCCAACATCTCTAATTCAGATGATAATCTGTCTTTTTCTTCTGAATCGATATTCTTGGTCACTCCACCGATAGTATTGACTCCGCGAAGGAACCTGCTCCCCGAGATACGCATATTTATCTGCATAACCATTTCTCTTAATCTACTTTCTTGTGCACCACCAAAGTTGAATCCCGTATCCGTCATAATTGCTCCGATATCGCCAAAATGATTCGCTAACCGTTCCAGCTCGGCAAAAATAACTCTCAATGCGAGCGCTCGTTTCGGAGGGATGATTGATCCCAATTTCTCGACAGTTTGACAGAATGCCAAGGAATGACTAAAAGAACTGTCTCCAGATATTTTTTCTGAAAGGCGGACTTTTTTATCAAGAGGCAGAGTCTCGAATAATTTCTCGCTTCCTTTGTGGGTAAATCCCAATCGTGGTTCAAGGTTGACTATTTCTTCGCCAGCCATGCTGAATCGGAAATGGCCAGGCTCGATTATTCCTGCATGAATGGGGCCTACGGGTATCTCATATATTCCTTCGCCTTCAACCTTTTGGAACTCATAGGTGCCATGTGCCTTTTCCGGTCGAGTCTGCCAGCTGAAGTCTTTCCTGAGAGGGAAGACATTTGTGGGCCAATTTTCGTGTAGGATAAGGGGACGTAAATCATGATATCCGCTTGGAGAGATACCGAAAAACGTCTGAATCTTGCGCTCATATGCGAACGCCTGATTATGAAGGGATGAGACAGAAGGGTATTTTTCTCCATCTTTAACGCGGATGAACGGCACAATATACATGTTTTTTTTCTCGAGTCCAAAAATATACCACACCTTGAAACATCCATCCATCGACCTTTCATCTGTTGCGGTCATCAGCTTAAGGGAGACATTGGAATGTTGGACAATATGCTTGATCGTTGCATTGATTTTTTCTGGTGCCACTTCAAAGATGGCGGCATTATCGATATATTCAACAGATGTATCGGATGGTATAAATAGCTTGACTGCATCTTTTATCATATTAGTATTTATTGACGGTCCCGTTAAGTAATTGTTGTAAAAAAGTCGGCATGGAAAGGCTCAAATAAAGCACAATAGCAAGCAAAATAAACGGAGGAATAATAAGCCATATATTTTTTTCTCCAGACTTGATTTCAGAAGGTTTTTCCCCAAACAACATGGAAGAAACATGCTTCAAAAATCCGAAGAACAGGACTTCCATCAGAAGCAATGTGACGATACTTATCCAAGGATATCGTTTCATACCGGCTGCCAATATAAGCATTTTTGACATGAGGATTCCAAATGGAGGAGCTCCTGTGATAGCCAAAAACCCAATCATGAAAATGATACTCGTGAAAGGAATCACTTTAAGTGACCCCTTGACGTCTTTGATGCGGGCAGAATGATAGTGCAAAAGAAAATTTCCTGAGGATAAAAAGAGTGCGGATTTTATCAGTGAGTGATAAATCATATGAAGGGATGCCGCCATGACACCTATGCCGCCAAATCCAAATCCAAGGGCCATAATCCCCGCGTTTTCGATACTCGAATACGCCAATAGTCGTTTATAGTTCGTCAAAATAGGGATGATAAAAGAGGCGACCGCTATAGACAAGAGACCGAAACCGATAAGGAGATATTGACTGAATAATGGTCCTGCCGAAATGTCTGTAAGCATTTTCAGTCGGAGAATCATCATAAACGCGACAGGTAATAATGCCCCAGACAATAAAGCTCCCAAGGGAGTGGGGGCTTTCGTATAAGCACTTGGCTTCCATGTGTGCATGGGGACCATGCCGACTTTCGTTCCATATCCAATCAATATAAATATGAATGCGATTTTTGCAATCATAGGATCAAGTTGAGATGCATGCGTTACTAGTAAGTGCCAGCTGACCATATTTCCCTTTTCCAACAAATCAGTGACGGGAATGAAATAGAGAAGCGTTCCAAAGAATCCCAACAGCAAACCAACGGAGTTGATGACGAGATATTTCCATGCCGCTTCGATTGCGGATGATTTATTGTAGAAGCTTATCAAGAAAGCTGTTGAGAGTGTTGTTGCCTCGATGCTTATCCAAGCCATGATTGGATTGTTCGCGGTAACAGCAATTACCATCGCTGCAAGGAACAGATTAAGAAGGATAAAATACTGTTTTATCCGGGTACTTCCGACGAGATGTTTTAATTTTTCTTGTCTGAAATATTCCAATGAATAGATATTGGTCACGATACCAATAATCACGATTATAAGAAGGATTATTGCTCCCAATCCGTCAACAGAGAAAAAAGGGAATGGATCATATGTTCCCGTGTCTGCAACCTTGAATGCGATGAAAAAAACCTCAATTAAAGCAATTATGGATGCTAAGACGGATGTTGCCCGAGCAATCGCGCGCTGTTTTCTGAATGTGATGATGATGATTGCCGCAGAGACAAATCCACCAATAGTTATAAGTAATTCCATAGGTTTAATCCCTTAAATGCCTCATGATGGTCACGTCAAGAGACCTGAAATGTTTGTAAATCATTGAGATGAACACTGTTGAGATGATGAGCCATACGAATATATCAAAAATGATGCCCATCTGAAGAGCTATAGACTGTTCAAGTCCGGCAAATATCGTAAAAGCAACGATGCTGTTCTCAAACGTGAGGATGCCGACAATCTGAGAAAGCGCTCCCTTCCTATTGACGATGAGGAAAAATGAAAGAAGTATGGCTGAAAGGGCTAAAGCCAATAACGCCTGATGTTCAGGGACGATTGTCGTAAGCGGAAGGAATTTATTTGAATGGGCGATACCGGTGATGATAGCAATGCAAATCAGTGTTATCGGCATATTCAGGTACGAACTGACAGTGAATGTAAGCTCATGTTTTTTTATCAGATTGGTGAAAAAGATGGGGGCCATTATCACTTTCACAATTACCGTCAAAAGCACAATGATTAACAACGGGATATTCCTTGTTGTTAAAAATGAATCGAAAATTATTGCCATTATCGCAAGTGACTGGATGCTGTAAGCAACGACGACCTCAACATTTTTTTTCGTCACATGCATGTAGACGATACTCAAAAAGGCGATACCCAACAAATACTGCAAATAGATTATTTCCATATCAAAAAATGAGGCCAATGGCGATAACATTTAATATAAAGGAAACCATCAGCAAATCAGGCAGGCGGAAGAATCGTGATTTCGCGATGCTTGACTCGATAAGCGCAATCACAACGCATACTATGCCACCCTTGACCATAAATGAGATGATACCGATGATAAGGGACGTAATACTTGTATTTGCCGCTAAACCAAAGGGAAAAAAGAGATTTCCTAAGAGTGCACAAAAAATAAGCAATTTATTCGCTGCCGCCCATTCCATCAAAGCCAATCTTTTTCCTGAATATTCCAATATCATCGCTTCATGGATCATGGTGAGCTCCAGATGCGTTGCGGGATTGTCGAATGGATAGCGCGCTGTTTCCGCAAGAAGGACAATAAAGAATCCCCCAAGTGCCAAGGTGAGCGAAAGAAAATAGTGGCTATGTGTGAAGGGATTTGAAGCGGCAATAGTAAAAAGATTTGACGAGTGATTGATGAGTGCAACGGTTATGAAAGAGAAGATGAGACCCCCTTCAGCCAAAGCTGAAACGGTCATTTCTCGGCTTGATCCAAATCCCCCAAAAGCTCCTCCAATATCAAAACCTGCAAGAGAAAGGAAAAATGTCCCAATTGCAAGGGTGTAGACGACCATCAACATGTCCCCAGTCAGTCCATTCTTGATAAAACTGGCGAAAAGGGGGATACTTGCTCCCACAACTATTGTGACTGAAAAGACGATATATGGAGCAATGCGGAATATGACTGATGCATCCTTACTAATAATCTCATCTTTGTGGAATAGTTTCCATAAATCAAGATATGGCTGAATAAGAGAAGATCCTTGCCTGTTCTGCAATAATGCCTTTACTTTCTTTATGAGACCTATGAACAGTGGCGATACAAGTGGGACGAGTATAAGTTGTAGGACGATGATGACGATGTTCATAAGATAAAAAATAACGCGATGATAAGGGCAATAAAAATATAGAGTATATATGCGTTTGTATTTCCGCTCTGTATCTTCTTGATTTTATAGGCAAGCGCAGTCATTATATCGTAAAGGGGTTGATAAAAATGCGTATGATGCATATCATGGGTTTTGAGCGTAATCGTCTTTCCGATGGGGAGATATCTACTTTCGGAATCATGGTAGGAGATGTCGCGCTGGATGCTTGGTTTGAGTATCCCCTTGAATATCATGACGATTGAACGGGCAAATCCCGTCGCAGTTATTTCCATCCTTGGCGTCAAATCCGTTCCACAGTCCCATGTCCGGGCAACCGTTTCCTTTTGGCTTCTGTTGATAAGATATCTTGAAATCACCACAACCATGCAAACAGTGATGAGTAAAAATAAAATGAAAGCTGGATCAGAAACAGAGGCAAAACCAGAATTGACCGAAAGTCCAAGCGGCGTAGTAAGAAATGACATTTTAGAGGTCTGTTTGAACACCGCCAAACTTTTACTAACGTTCTCCAACAAATAAACAACGTTCCCTGAGAATATACCGATGAGAAGAGGAACAAGAGCGAGTCCACCCATTCCAATAAGCAGGGAAGCGGATGATTCTTTTGCATGCTCAGCATGGGAGCTTCTTGGTCGTGCCAAGAAAGTTGCTCCGAACGCCTTGACGAAACAGGCAAGCGCGAGCCCTCCGGTGAACGCCAGAGAACCTGTTGAGAATATGAAAATCCACTTAGGATAGAACCCCATCAACTGAATTCCGTTGAAAAGAGCTTGGAACGTCAGCCATTCACTGAAAAATCCATTGAAAGGGGGGAGGGCAGAAATTGCCATAGACCCAATAAGGAAAAAAAACGCGGTATAGGGCATATGCTTCATCAACCCTCCATATTCCTCCATATTGCGTGTATGAGTCGCATTGATGACGGAACCTGCACTTAAAAAGAGAAGTGATTTGAATGTGGCATGGTTGAGTGTGTGGAAGAGGGAAGCAGTGAGGCCAATGACGGCAAAAATGGGTAAGTTAAGGGACGTGAACGTAAGTGCGCTTCCCAATCCAAGGAGAATTATTCCGATATTTTCGATACTATGATAAGCCAATAGTTTTTTTATGTCATGTTCGGTCAGAGCGAATAAGACTCCCAATACAGACGATATTGATCCCATCACAAGGATGAAAAGACCCCACCACAAGGGAGCTGGCTGAATCATATCAAGGAAGATACGGATGAACATATATATACCAGTCTTAATCATGACGCTGGACAAAATGGATGAAACGTGAGATGGAGCGGCAGGATGAGCTGCAGGAAGCCAGATATGGAAAGGGATAAGACCCGCCTTTGTCCCAAAACCGATAAAAGCAAAAAGGAAAATAAGATTCTTTGCCACGAGAGGAATTGCTCCTGCCCCTGACTTTATCGCTGCGAAATCGAATGATCCGGTATATGAATACATAAGCAAGAATGCAGAAATGATGAATGCGGTACCGATATGGGTCATGATTAAGTAAAGAAATCCCGCTTTAACGTTTTCCTCATCGTTATGGTCATATACAACCAAGAAATATGAGGCAATGGACATTATTTCCCAAACGATAATGAAGAATATACTGTTCGTTGCCATAATAACAAGGAACATTCCCGCAATGAAGAGATGATAGAAAAAACCCAAGACACCGATATTATACTTTTTGTAATAATGTTTCACATATCCCCATCCGTATAGGGAAGAAAAGAGCGTAATCAACGAACACGTGAATATGAAGAATGCCGAAAGATAATCGATTGAAACGGAAAATGATAGAAAGGGGAGTGATGAACTTTTTGCTACAAAGGCTGAGCCTGATCCAGAAATAATGGTGAGACCCGAAAAGATTAGACCCCAAAGCGATCCTGCGATAGCGAAGAATGTCGTCCATGCATTGGAGTACTCATCATTATTTTGGAGCATAAGAGAGCCAAAAGAGCCAATTATGAAGAGTGATATGAGGACTATCATGCTTTCGTGGTCTCAAGAATTTTTAACAGATGATATAAGATTTCTTTTGGAGAAGGGGGATTGCCAGGAATACAATAGTCGACTGGTATGACTGAACTAACGCCGTCGACAGTGGCGTATGAACCTTTGAATATTCCACCATCTATCGCATCATCACCGACAGCGACGACTATCTTTGGTGCTGGCGTTGCCTCATAAGCTCGCTTGAGTGGCTCAACCATATTTCTGGTGACTGGTCCAGTTACTAAGAGCATATCTGCGTGTCTTGGGGATGCAACGAAATGAATCCCGAAGCGCTCGACATCATAAGTAGAGTTTGAAAGGGCGACCAATTCTTGTTCACAGGAATTATCAGAGCCTGCATCGACTTCTCGAATCGCCAATGAGCCACGAAACTTTTTTTTTATTGCTTCATGGACTTTTTTGCCCAATTCAGGCACCTGTAGTTTATCCAGTTCAGCCGAATCTATCCGTACAATATTCTTAGGTGTTTTAAGGATTTTAAGGAATAGTGATAACATATTTTATATGAGTGCCAAAGCTGAATATTAGCAAAATTAGAAAAAAAAGTCAAATATTTCCGCTGGTTTAGCTTGATTTTTGCTAGTATACCTCTATAATCAAGTCTGTAAAACAACATGGACACAGTAAAACAAATACATCTGCGGAACGATGAATATAATCACTATATTCAAGAGTATCGGGAAGAGTGCACATTCGATGAAACTGAAGCCATTACGCCTGTTGAATGGGCCGTCGTAGAGCGTTGTTGTAAAGACTATGGTTTGACGCAAAAGTCGGTCAATACGACTCATAAAGAAGAAGCAAAAGATGGTCGCTACTCTATTATCCTCTATATCAAAGGACGCTTTACACTTGCCAAGAACGTGTCCTTCAAAACAGATAGCGGTGTTTTGGCTATCCGTCCGTTCATCATCCATGACACGCAAGTTGCAAAACGGATGCGGATAACGGCAAAGCTACTAATTGCCAATAAGGAGCTGTCTTCACCATTCGCGATTGATGAGGAATATGTATATGAAGCACTGCGTGAAACAGCATTCACGATTTCTCTTGAAGAGATCGAAAAGTGGGGGAAGGGAATGCAGTCGCTTCAGATATCATTTGATGATGACGGGCATTTCAAAGCGATAGAACTTGACGAATCAATATAAGTTAATCTCAGCACTATGATACTCGGACCTGAATTATTACTAAAACTGGTAAAAGAAAAAAAATTAGTCGAGGGGCTTGCTGAGCGTGAACTGACTACTCCTGAGGGTGCTGGATTTGATTTACGACTGGGAGAGGTATACAAGATATCAGGATCTGCGTTTTTAGGAATCACCCATCGTGAAACGCCGAAAATTGAAAAAATCATGGAGTATAAAGAAGGGGAATTGCGCACGATAAAAATCAAGCCGGGAGATTTCTTCCTAGTAAGTACTATTGAGTCAGTCCATCTCCCCTTGAATCTCTGCACAATGTTCATTCCAAGGACAACCACATTCCGATCAGGGTTGTTCTTACGGACGGGTGTCGCCCAACCGGGATACGAAGGAAAACTCACTTTCGGTCTTAAAAACGAGGGGCCAATCACGGTTGAGATCGAGATGGGAGCCCGCTTTGTTTTTGCACAATTTCATGAGGTGGTTGGGGGGACACAATATAAAGGGCAGTGGCAAGGGGGAAGGGTAACGACCGAGAAGCGAGAAAAGCAGATATAAATGAAATCCTAAATACTAAACCCTAAACTCTAAATAAAACATGGATTTCAACCTTGAGATTTAAGGAAATGACATTTAGAGTTTGAAGTTTTGCATATATTTGTTTAGGATTTAGAGTTTAGAATTTAGTGTTTATATATGGATCATCCCGAATATCAATATCTCAACCTTCTTAAAGACATTAAGGATAATGGTGTGCGCAAGGTCGATAGGGGAACGGGAGACGCGTCGTATAGCGTGTTCGGAAGACAAATTCGCTTTAATCCTTCAGAAGGATTTCCTCTTTTGACAACAAAAAAAGTCTATTGGAAAGGCGTACTTCACGAACTGTTCTGGTTCCTATCCGGTCAATCAAACATCGAATATCTCGTGAAGAATAAGGTGCATATCTGGGATGACTATCCGTATAAGATATATGTTGAAAAAAATCAAAAATCAAAAATCAAAAATCAAAATTTGATAACAAAGGAAGAGTTTATCGAAAGGATAACTATCGATGCAAAATTTGCGAAAAAGTGGGGGAATTTGCCTAAAATATATGGGGAGATGTGGCGACGATTTCCTACACGGACAAAGCGGACGATTGACCAATTACAGTGGATTATTGATGAGATACAAGCAGATCCTGCCGCTCACAATCTCATAGTCAACTCGTGGGACCCTGAATATCTATACACAATGGCACTCAAAAAAGACGCATCTCGTTTTCCTATTTGTCACAACATGTATCAAGTCAATATTATCGATGGGAAGCTTTCGCTTCAGCTGTATCAACGGAGCGCAGATGTATTTCTGGGAGTGCCATTCAATATCGCAAGCTATGCGCTATTAGCCTTGATTTTGGCAAAAATAACAGGATATGAACCGGGAGAGTTTGTACACACATTTGGAGACGTTCATATCTATGAAAATCATATGGATCAGGTGAGGGAGCAGTTGGAAAGAACACCACTACCATTTCCAACCTTATCATTTAATCATGATTTCAAGACAATAGATGAATTTAAGACGGAGTATGTGCAACTTGATAATTATCAATTTCATCCCCCTATAAAAGCTGCTTTGTCGGTATCTGGCGGGTATTTTCAGAAGAAAAAATGAGAATAAGCATAATCTGCGCATTAAACGACGAGAGGGTAATAGGGAATCAAAACAGGATACCGTGGCATATCAAGGATGACCTTATTCGTTTCAAAGAAAAGACAGTAGGGCACACCGTCATCATGGGACGAACGACATTCGAGTCGGTAATGGGATATTACCAAGAGAGTGGGAGACCTATTCCCGACAGGAAACACATCATCGTTACCCGGGACATTACATTTACGACGTGTCACCCCAACTGTTTTATTGAGTCATCAATAGATGGGGCTCTAGAAAAGGCTAAACAAATAGAGAGCGAAGAGGTGTTTATTTCAGGGGGAGCGTCAATCTTCAAACAGACAATAGACAAAGCAGATAGACTATATCTTACCGTCGTTCATAAGCAGTTCGAAGGTGATACATATTTTCCTAAATACTCTCAGTTTACAAAAGTAATCAGGAAGGAAGATAGAACGACGTCAAAAGGCACTTCTTATACATTCCTCGACCTGGAAAGATGAAAAAATTATCGACTTCACCCAAGATAAAGCCAAGTTCTCTCGAAGAAGCATTTGGATTGATTACAGAGGAAATGCTCGCTGTGTTCATCAAGAAACATAAAGATTATGGCAAGGGTAATATTTTGGATACCGGTGAGTTAGGAATTGCTTTTCGGGAGAGTGATAAGCTTAATAGGCTCAAAAATATCCTTGGTGCAGGTAAAAAACCAAAGAATGAGGGGATTGACGACAATTGGATGGATATAGGCGTATATGCAGTCATTGCTCTCATGTATCGGAAAAAATGGTTCCAAAAGTTGGAGTTGAAAAAGAAATGACTTCTTATGAAAACATCCATTGCACATGAATATTGGTATGATTTACCAAAAGAGTTCATTGCACAGGTTCCAGCAACTCCTCGTGATTCCAGCAAATTACTTGTGTATAACACGCTGACAAATGAGATAAAAACAGATTATTTTTACAATATCGCATCCTATCTTCCCCCTTCTACCGCTTTTACATTAAACGACTCAAAAGTGGTACCTGCACGCGCGACACTCTTTAAGGAAACTGGAGGGAAAATAGTCGTCCTATTCCTGGTAAATGAGTGGCAGCCCCATAAAACAGGCACAATTCCGTGTTTTTTTGACAGGAAAGCTCAAGTGGGTGATAGGCTTTATTTTCAAGATAGGAGCTTCGTGACGGTCCAAAATCAGAAAGAGGAACTGTTTTATGTTTCGTGGGAGGGTACGGCTGATGGGCTTATCGAAAAGTTGACCGCCTATGGTACCATGCCTATTCCTCCCTACATCAAAAATTCCCCTTTATCCCGGGATGAACTTCTGGAGAAGTATCAGACTGTTTTTGCACAGACTCCAGGATCGAGCGCTGCTCCAACAGCATCTCTTCACTATACCGAGAGAGTATTCCAATCATTTGGGGACAAAGGAATGGAGAAAATACGAGTGACACTCCATGTAGGTCTTGGGACATTCGCCCCCCTCACCGAAAAAAATATTTCTGAAAAAAAACTCCATCACGAATGGTATGAAATTTCAAAGCAAGCTGCCATCCAACTGAAACGAGTGAAAAATGAGAAAAGGCCTCTTCTTGCTGTTGGGACGACTGTTGTTCGGACACTTGAATCATATGCACAAAACGGGGAAGTGGGACTTGCCTACAGTGGAAGTACCGATTTATTCATCCAACCTGGATATGAATTCAAGATGGTCAATATGTTGCAGACCAATTTCCATCTTCCGTCCTCATCACTCATGATGTTGGTGGATGCATTTTTAGCTTATAAGAAAGCCCCAAAAAGAATATTGGACCTGTATGATTATGCAAAACAAAATAAATTTAGATTTTTCTCCTTCGGGGACACGATGCTGATAGTTTAATGTCCTTGAATTTATTCATATGCTAGGGTACTATCATGGTAGTGAATTATTAATTTCACAGTTTATCCCTATGAGCACCACAAAAGCTCCAGATTATAAAGCTTCCCTTAACCAGTTAGAGTCACTTTTCGAAGAATATCTTGGAAAAAAAGCCCCAGCTATGCCTGAGAATATCAAGGAAACACTCACTTCCTTTGCTCCTTATATTGCAATTGTTGGAATTGTGCTTACACTGCCAGCAGTGTTTACACTTCTTGGTATTGGAGCAGCAATGAGTCCATTTACAGCGTTTTTAGGTGCCTCTTACATGATGTCATATGGATTTACGTACTATGTCGGTATCGTCGTCCTTATTGGTTCTGCTATTCTTGAAGCTTTGGCAATCCCGGGACTATTTAAGAGAACAAAAGGTGCGTGGCAATTGATGTTCTATTCAAGCTTAGTGAGCTTTGTGGGAACTGTTGTCCAAGGATCAGTGTTGGGAGGTCTATTAAGCCTTCTTATCGGTATGTACATCTTGTTCCAGGTAAAAGAGAAGTATAGATAAGAGCGTTTTTCTTGCAGCAGATTCTGTCCCGGCTCATTTCCCCGCCAGTGCTCTCCCACAGTTTGGGTATCCGCGCGTGTCGGGGATCCCCTGGAGCCGTGCCACCTGCTGCTCAATTTGTTATAAATATACATGTCTTTTTTTAAAGTAAATTACATATCATCAAAATCGCAGGCTCGTTTGGGAACGATAACGACCGACCATGGGGTAATCCAGACCCCCGCATTCGTACCAGTGGGAACAAAAGGCACGATAAAAGGGCTAACTCAAAAGCAGATTGCCGATCTTAAGATTCAAGTATCATTCGTCAATACATATCATCTCGTGACGCATCCTGGCGTCGATATCTTGAAAAAAGCCGGCGGAATCCACCAGTTGGCGAAATATAAAATTCCATTAATGTCTGATTCAGGAGGGTTCCAGGTTTTTTCATTGGCGGCAAACAGCAAACAGCTAACAACTAACAGCTCAAAGCGACGAGCCGATGTGCGAGGAGATGAAAAACCATTGGTTGAAAAGATTTCCGAAGATGGAGTAATGTTCCGATCGATATATGATGGCCAACTTATTAACTTTACACCCGAAACATCTATGGATTTCCAAGTTGCGATTGGCGCCGATATCAACATGGCTTTTGATGAGTGTACGTATCATCCTGCGACGCACGAATATACGGAAAAAGCGATGAATAGAACTCATGAATGGCTAGAACGATGCATTAAACATAGAATAAATAATCGTGCGACAGATTCCGTCACGACTCTCCCTCCCAACAGTGCTCCCTCGCAGTTCGAGAGTCCGCGCATGTCAGGAGGCCCTTCCGATCGTGCCACCTATCGCACGAGGAATCAATTTCTATATGGAATAATCCAAGGAGGGACATTTGAGGATCTTCGTAAAAAATCCGCAGAGTTTGTTGTCGGACAAAATACCCCCGGGATAGCAATTGGCGGTGTGTCCGTTGGGGAAACGAAAGCGGAAATGCGTGACCAAGTGAAATGGGTCGCCCCCTATTTGCCAAAGGACAGGCCGGTCCATCTGCTCGGCGTTGGTCAAGTCGATGACATTGTCGATTTAGTGAAGTATGGTATCGACACATTTGATTGTGTGGAGCCGACGAGAGTTGCTCGGATGGGTACAGCATATCAAACACGAGCGGTACTAGCATATCTTGAAGGGAATTATTCTTCTTATGAAATTGATCTCAATAAAATGTCGTACAAGGCTGATTTAAGCCCATTAGACGAGGAATGTAGCTGTTCAACTTGTGTGAACTTCAGTAAGGCATATCTACACCATCTGTTCAAACAACGTGAACTGCTGGGATATACCCTTCTTTCTTATCATAATTTATTTGTGATGGAGCGATTGGTCGGGATGATAAGAGGCTTGATAGGACAGGGTAAAGTGTGATACACTATGCTCCCGTATGGCGTTACGCAGAGCAGTTCGAGAACGACCTCATTTTCCACAACGAGAAATTACCCCTCGGTATCTCCTTAATGAGAATACACTTCCACTTGCCCGAAAAAGGCTTGCTGAGTGGATTGATGCAAAAGCACGAGGTGATCTAACAGCAGTATGGTTTTGTGATGACGCGCGTTTGCTTGCGTCGTTTGCACTGGGTTCATTCAACATCCTCCCCATCCGCACAATCGCCGCCGCGGGCGATCCGAAGCCTTTCAAATATATGGTAGACCATGAAGCGGTGAAGCAAGGAATTGTGCTTGGCCACTATGATTCTGATCTTCAGATGCCTGGGGAAATTCTTAAAGGGTGCGGTGGGGAAGGGGTAAAGGAAAAACGGATGGCGGTTGGGAGGATGGCCCCCGCGGATGAGGCCCCGGGGTATGTGGATAGGCATATTGATAGCCCAGATGTTGTGTATCAAACCTTGAAGTCAGCTTGGCGGATTGCCCAATTATCGAAGGATGGAAAGCCTATTCTAGCGGGGCTTTGGGACAGTTCCACCTACCAAATAATACCCATCGGTTATTTCAATAAACAAGGAAAGGAGTATACGGGGATAATCCCCTTTGATGAGCTGAAACATAAGCAATCACAGCTCATAACCCCTGAAATACTCTCACAGATAAGTGAAGATATCCTTCCGGCTGAGCTACGACATCTATTGATGAGAAATCAACAGCTTTGCAAAGAATATTCAGAGTCGGCATTTTTCAGGCAGTTTAAGGAATCACAAAAAATACAAAATCCACCACTTATCATGATTACTACATCTGCAATCCCTGTCGGCGTGCGATATCCCGGACTGCATAAACCGAACACAGTCTTTAAGATAGCCCTCCCTTATGAAAAAACAGAGCAATATAACAGAGAAGGATCGTTTACTCTTGATAACGCTGAGGTAAAGAAAGTCATTGCTCAGGCCCATTATCCGATTTCACATTGTCTATCTGCCCAACATGGTGAGGCTTTTTATGACACAAAAACACTTTTGATAGAGTCTCCAAGTCTAGATGCATCACGCGATATAATAAATAGATTACGGACAAAAGAATGGTTTGTGGAATGGGTTGGGTCAAAGGGTGGAAAAGTAATCATAGCTGAGGTTCACAGAGGGAATGTGACCCAGATACAAGGAGTAGATGTATTTCAGAAAAGATGATATGAGTTCTTGAAAGTTTCAAACGGGACCTCTTTTTTTCCTTCAAGCTGAACTTTTGTAATCTCAGGTTTTCCGTTTTTTATTTCCATGCCGGTAATTTTGAGTCTCTTTTCACCTTCGTTTGTCGGAATCATGGTCCACAACCCGGGCCATGGATGTAGAGCTCGGAATAAAGAGTAGTATGTGTCTGGTTGGGAATAGTGAGCGATGGGCAGATTATATTTTTTTGCATATTCCACAATTATCGCCGGAATCTCCGCTTTTGAATGGGTCTCACCTTTGATAATTTTCTGAAAGATAGGATTGGGAACAAATCCATCTTTCTTTGTCAATAGTCTTGTAAACGTCCTATTTTGATGGTCTTGTTCTTTCTTTTGTATCTTTCCATCTATTAATAATTGTATATTATTTTTGAATAGCTTATAGCCAATGTCGGAAAGTCTATTTTCTAGTTCATCTCGAGTGATTTCATCTGGTATCGTATAGGTTTCTTGATCAATAATGGGTCCGTGATCCAGCTTCTCATCCATCTGGATGAGGCTGACACCTGTTTCTTTATCTCCAAGCAGGAGTGAATATGCAATCGGTGATGTATTTCTATACCTGGGTAATAATGATGGATGGATATTCCAGAAGCCCCAAACAGGTAAATTAAGCATATCTTTAGGGATAAATTCTCCGAATGCGTAGAGCAAGACGAGGTCCACATCTTTTAGTTTTGTCTTAAAGTCAGCAAGTCGGAAATCGTCGAAAGTGGGGACATTATATTTGTTAGCGAGCAGTTTGACTGGCGTAGGAGTAAGGATTTGTTTTCTCCCAGCTGGTCTATCAGGCTGCGTTACGACAAATTTTATCTCAACAGGTAAGTCTGTATCCTTAATTATCTGTTCAAGCACGCGAGCGGCAAAGTCTGGAGCTCCGAAAAATGCAAGTTTTAATTTATTCATGATACGATATATAATACACAAAAAATGGCTCCAGTAGAAAGATTATCCCCACTAACAAGACCACTATATTTTATCACGACAGCAAACGGCAAGGCAGGTAGGCCGAATTAGCAATGAAGTTGGGATACGAACTGCTTCCTCCCCATCTTCAGTTCATCGCCGAGGAAGCAAGTATCAGAGAAGATATATTTGATGAGAGTTTACGACTAAAGGTTGTTGATCACCATTACAGAAAGAACAGTGATATCCCAAATACAGTACATGCCGCGGCAAATAAAGCAGAAGGGGTAGACTGGAGCTTTGAAGAGTTAAAACGTACAAACCCTGGGGCAGCATTAGATCTCGCGGGAAGAAATTACGAGGTAATGGATAACCAAATGGTGGTAGTTGATACAATGGGTCATAAAGTAGGACTTAAAAAACCTCGGCATGACACCCCAAAACATCTCCAGGAGGATATTCTACGACTTCTCGATCTAATGAAGCGAGGGTCTGAATACGGATCGCACATTGAATATCTCTCTGCATTTGTGAGGGGTGTGTTTGGTAAACAAACGATAAAGGAGTATAGAACTGTGCGCACAGTTATCGGTACGATTCTCAAAGATATTAATCTTGAATTAATGGGACAGTTTATAACCAGCAATCTTCATATAACCGGAGCGTTAGATATTGAAGAATTAATTGGTTATTTTGTTGAGCACACAGGTGCGAATATCAGAATACGAAAATATAATGAAGGAGGACGTCACTATGAAGGAAACGTTGTTATCGTAGACCAAATAATTCAAGTAAAAGAAGATATATATTTTTTGCCAAGCGAATACATCCTTAATAACGATGTTCTTCCTGCCATTGCGCGAGGATTCATATAAACTGAGTTATTGAAAGGATATACTTTTTTGCATAAGAGGCAGATATTGTTTCAAAATAGTGAGAGTAATTACTTTTCCCGTGGCGGGGTGGAATAGGCGATAAGAAATGGTATCTTTTGTTTCCGTTTCAAATGCACGAATATTTTTATTTATATTGACAGAACGCTCCGTTTTAAGCATAATATATGGTTTCTTTTCGCAAGAAAGAGCAATTGTCAGCAGTTTTTTCGAGTCGATGAAAATAGCCGAAGTCGAACTTTCCTTTGTTTTTTCCAAATTATTTGGGATAAGAAAAGAAACAGAACATCCCGAATGAGTATAATCGGAAAATGACAAAGGCATGATAGTTGGTTGCAGGGTTGGGGTTGGAGGGATACTGATGAGATAATGGATTGTCTTGTTGGCAAGCTCTACGCGTTGTCCATAGCGTATTCCCAGAATGAATAAAAGGATGGCAAAAAGGAAAGCGAGAAAAAAATAGGGAAGCGAACGTTTAGACATACAATAAGTATACACTGATGATTATTTGTTCTTCTTGAAAGTTATTTCCAATTGTGGTGGCTTACTGCCTTGATATAAGTTTTCCTGTGGTTCGAAATACACAATGTCTCCACTCGATTTTCCTCCAACAGTCTCTGTGGAAAAGCGTAATCTATATTGAGAGTTTTGACGCTTATAATACAAATCGTTCTTTATGCTATCCGTCACTTCAACCTTCTTTTCTCCGGAAACATCATTGTCGGATAAAACACCAATATGAGTTTTGATAGCTAATCTGTTATAGTCAGATGATTCCAAACTACTTCCATAATCAAGATGGTCTATGACAACAGTCCCCCCAACTAGGTAAGGATTACCAACCTTGCCTACCTGGGATATTTTAAGAATTGCCTTCTCAATAGTTATATTGCTCGGTAAGGATGTTAAATCGAAGCTGATAAAGCCCCGAAAGACAGCGACATTATTTCTCCCAACCCATATCTCGACGGTGGTACTACCACCGTTGTTGCTTGACCTATATCCGTCCAAAGGACCACTTCCTTCTAACAATCGAGTCTCACTTGGATTAAGAAGTACCAACGGATTAATAGTAAAGACAACCTTAGTTGGCACAGGTGTTGCTGCCAAAGTTGGATTTGGGCTGATGATGGGAGTGTTAGTCGGTTTTGTTGTTGGGAATGGTGTGACCTTTGCAAGAACACCAGAACTCTGAGGTGATGGTATCGGAGTCGGAGTGTTACTAATGTCTGTTTTTGTTGAGTTTGCTTCAATTGTCGGTATAGGCGTTTGCAAATATATTTGCCGGCTTGATTTACCATAGTTGAAAGCAAAAATGCTGACAAGACCTAAACCACCAAACATAATACATGTGCAAAAAATAATGAAGAGTGGTTTCTTATACTTTTGTGACATGGAGTTCATTAATTTATTATATACCTAGCTAATATTCCTTTCACCATTATTACAAGATGGTGTATAATCATTGTAGTGTATGAAGTATATTATTAGCTTCCTTGTCTTTGTGATATTTATTCTTACCGCTCTAGTGGCCTATTTTCTTGGCAAACAATCCTCACAGGTTTCTTCTGCTGTTCCTTTGGTAAAAAACTCTGTTGCGATTATTTCTCCCACACTTACTCCCTCTATTCCACAAGAAACTCCAAAACCAACACAGACGATTAAAGGAGGAGGCATTCTTTCATTCCCGCATTATCAACTCCAGGCAAGTTCCGACTGGATTTATTCCCGGGAGGCACAAGGCCAGGACAATGAAAAAATCATTCTCAAGAACGGAGATTATGGAATATCAATTACCCAAGGAGGGTTTGGAGGAGCTGTGTGTCTTTTCCCTGGTGATGCTGATACAGAAGGACCATCTTCGCGTTATACCCAATTTGTAGAGATAACAACTAAAAGTGGTGATCAATTTCGTCGGAGCACTCCGGAAAATAGTCAAGGCTTCGGTATTTGCCAGCACACCCAATATGGATGGGGTGCCCCGAGCCTTTATGGTCACATCGGCCTTACTATTCCAAGTAATTCGACAGAGGAGATGCTCAAACAAATAGATAAAATCTTGGCATCTTTTGAAAAAATCTAATTCTTTCCTATTTTTTTTTATTTTCACTAAAGAATGTTTTTATCACTTCCTCAATACTTGCATCTTCGACGGTCAAGTCCGAAAAGGGAAGGGATTGCGAAATTTGCTTGATTTTTTCAGGTAGTTCAGACCTTTTTACTGAAAATATAAGTTGAGGATAGATATACATCAGTGGATTTCCTATTGTCTTTATTTTTGCTTCAGAAACGGTTTCATTCAGCTTTATTTTTATCCGTTTTTCCGTTGAATATTGTTCAATAATATTCTTAAGGGAACCATCATACATAATCGTTCCTTTATGGATGATTATGAGTCGTTTAGCAAGCTTTTTTACATCTTCAAGATAATGACTTGTCAGGATAACGGTTGACTTGTATGTTTCCTGATATTCTTTGATGAATTCACGGATTGCTTCTTGAGAAAAAATATCCAACCCGATTGTCGGTTCATCCAAAAAGACGAGTTTTGGAGTGTGCAAAAGTCCTGCGATAAACTCCATTTTCATTCGTTCGCCAAGTGAGAGAGTTTTCACCGGTTTATTCATGAGAGACTCACACTGAAGGATTGCGAGAAGGTGGCTACGTGTTTTTTTGTATTTTAGCTCATCAATTTCGTATATAGCTCGTTGCAAATCGAAGGTATCGAGCGCGGGCAAGTCCCAGATGAGCTGGTTGCGTTGCCCCATAATGAAAGCGATCTGTTTTAAGAATCCCCGTTTCTTTTCAAAAGGGTTTTGATTGAGGACGGAAAGGGAACCTGAGCTTGGATACAGAATGCCTGCAAGCATTTTGAGAGTCGTTGTTTTTCCAGCTCCGTTTGGTCCGATAAAACCCACTAATTCATTTGGTCCAATAGAAAAGGAAACATTTTTAACAGCTGTTTGTTCTTTAAATTGGCGGAAAAACATATCCTTAAACAGATTATTTTGTCGGATATGGGATTTATAGACTTTTGTTATGTTTTTGACTGTAATCATAGTTTGTTACCCTCCCCAGCTTTGATATTGCTTTAAAGCGAAATTCCACGTCGTCATAGCAACAATAAACAATATCGAAGATAGTATAAACGAAATCAGAAATTTATCCCAGGACAGCATTCCCAGTAGTGCTTGGGAAGGGAATGAAGTCATAATCCCTATTGGGATTATGAATGTGAAGATGGTTCGGATGGGTTCTTGATATATTGCCATCGGAAAGCGACCAAGGCTTGTTAAATCGCGATAAATGAGAATAGTATGGTCAACCTCAGTTGTTAAAATTCCCAGTGCAAGAACCAGAATATGAAATGAAGTTGCTATCCATATTGCATTTATCAACAAAACAAAAAAGAGGAAGATATTGTGACCGATCGGAACGATTCCTGAGGCGATGATAATAGTAATTGCGATATAGGGGACAAGGAGAATTACGTCAAGAATATCCACTCCTCCGACCAATATGCGGAGAAAGGGGTGATAGGGCTTCAATAAAATTGTGTCAAGTGATCCATTCACGACAAGTGACCTGAAGCGGTACACCTCACGGAACAAAATTTGGGAAATGGTATCGATAAGATTAAAGATCATGTAAAACAAAGCTGCCTGTTGGATGGAATACCCCTTAAGGACACGTGTTTTTGAGAAGATGAAAGATAGGAGAGTAAAGAGAAAAGCAAAACGGATTATCTTGCCAATCGTGAAGACTACAACGCCCAAACGGCCCTGTGTAGTCGTCCGCATGCTATTTTTTGCAAAAAGCAAAAAAATGTTAAAACTATGTTTCATATATTTTTAAGTTGGTACTCCAGATTCTGTCACTCGCAATTTCCCCCGTCAGTGCTCAAAAAGCTGCCAAGCCTGCTGGCGTCACTTTTCTGCGTGCTGTCGGGTGCCCTTTACTCGTGCCACCTGTTCCTATCTCTGTTTGACTGATTTCAACCGAGTTTAACCGGTCTCAGATGATTTTAACTAACGTCCCCAAAATGAAAACTCCTTAATTCCCTTGTTCCAAACGGCCTTCGTACAGAAAAAAAGAATACCTGACCAGGCGATAGCACATGCGAATTGTTGGATAACATAGGGCGTTTGAACGCCACTTATCAATGTTTTTGCTGGAAGATAATAGAGGTAGGGAAAGGGAGTAAAAAGGAATATTCGATAGATTTCCGGAGGAAGTAAATCAAGGGGGAAATATGTCCCCGATACAAAAAATACGACCATCATGAACAAAAAACGGGGAGCCCATACTTCAGGTGTCCAGAATCCGATAAATGAAAGGAGCAGATTGATACAAAAAGAGATGCAGATTGCACAGATGAAAAAGATAAAGAATATGCCAATGGCTTGTGGTGGGACGAGTTTTATGTGAAGGAAATAGGTGATGAGCCCAAACTCCAGAAGCCCGAAAAACCCGTTCATTACCTTATCAACAGCATCTGTTGCCCCGTAATAGCCGAAAATAGAAAGAGGCTTTAAGAGGAGATTCATTATTCCACCGCTTTGGATTTCATAGGCGAGATTTGTCATACGAGTACTTGCGACAATTGTCATGACAAGGCCCGTATAGAGTAGATAAGAAATCATTTGAACTTTTGAATACTGGCCGAATGATGCTTTCATATCGAATACCGCAAGCCATAAATACAGTGTTATCAAGGAAGAAATGACCATGCGCAACCGCCATAGGACGAAGTTGAGTCGGTACGCAAAATATTCCTTTACTGTCACGATGAAAACCTGAACGTAGCGTTGCATGGGAATAGTATACAAAAGAAAAACCTGTACCGATTTGACAAACGCAGTTGGTGTGTTATACTTTCATCAGATCCTCTTCGATAGGATTGGCAATTTGAAAACTTTTTCTGAACAATTTTTTATAGGGTATTTGCCAAGCAATTGACAGAAATACGGTTTAGTATTGAAAGCCTCGGCTTTCGATCTGGCCCAACCCTTACCAATATCTAGAAAAAGTTTCTGCACAACCGTCCTTGAGGATCGCTCCATGTAGCTTTTTTCCCATGTATTTAATCAATTTATCTATTATTGTAGATTTTATTATTTATTAATTTATTATTTTTTCCCTCTCTTCTCATATGTTTACAAAACGTTCAAAACCTGCCTCAAAAGCACCTGTTTCTTCACAGGATCAATCAGAAACACTTGATGTTTCAAAGATGCTTGATCAACTTGAATCAAAGCCGATTATGACCGCAGATTCAGGATATGATCTCCCTCCTCAACAGGAACCACAACCAGTTGCAAAAACTGCCCCAGCTCAAAAAGGGGCACCCCTAGAAGACAGATTGAGAGAAGATCTCAAGATGAGCTATCCTGCAAAAGGGATTCTTGATGTCACTTTCGGAGGATATGGATTCTTACGAAAAGATTATGTCATAAATCCAGACAATGATATTTATGTGTCGACATCCCAGATTCGACGCTTTTGGCTTCGAAAAGGAGATGAGGTTGAAGGATTAGCTCGTCCTGCAAAGGAAGGAGAGCGATTCCACTCGCTTCTTTTGATAAAGAAAATCAATGGAGTCGAAATCACAGAAGAACAAAGTAGAACTCGAAAAGAGTTTGACAAGCTGACATCCATCCATCCTGATAAACAGATAAGACTTGAAACGAGACCAGACATCTTGTCTACACGTATCGTTGATTTGATTTCGCCAATTGGATTTGGACAGCGAGCCCTTATCGTTTCTCAGCCAAAAGCTGGGAAGACAACATTCCTAAAGGAAGTTGCTGAAGCCATAACACTCAATCATCCAGACGCAACACTCATGGCCATTCTTATCGGAGAACGACCTGAGGAAGTCACCGAAATCAAAAGATCCCTTAAAGGTGAGGTTGCAGCATCAAATTTTGATGAGTCACCTCGACAACAAGTTAAAGTCGCTCATTTAGCTCTCGACAGAGCGCGCCGCTTGGTCGAAATGGGACATCATGTCGTCATATTGCTTGATTCCATCACCCGTCTTGCTCGTGCCTTGAACATGGCTGTCGGACAGAACGGAAAAGGAACAGGTCGCAGTATGTCTGGAGGATTTGATCCCTCAGCATTATATCCAGCAAAAAAGTTTTTGGGTGCTGCACGAAACTGTGAAGAAGGTGGAAGCTTGACCATTATTGGGACAGCACTTATCAAGACAGAGTCACGTATGGATGATCTTATCTATGAGGAGTTCAAGGGAACGGGAAACATGGAAGTGCATCTTGACCGTGGATTTGCAGACAAACGTCTCTATCCAGCACTTGATATCGAAAAGTCAGGGACTCGTCATGAAGAGCTTTTGTTTAGTGCAGATCAGTTAAAGAAGATAACAACGCTTAGACGCATGTTATCGCTTCTGACCCCAGAAGAACGTTTGACGGCAATGATCGACAAGTTAACGAAGGTAAAGACAAACGAAGAGTTCCTTAACAGCTTGAAAGGGTAATTAATGTATACTATCCACCATGGTATATCGTGCCTTTGAACAGCTGTTTGCGGGTTTACTTATCATCGTTTTCCTTCCCCTCATCTGTATATTGTATATATTAGTACGCGTTACCTCGCGTGGCCCATTCCTCTATAAACAGGAACGACTGGGAAAAGACAAAAAGCCGTTTTTGATCTATAAAATACGTACCATGATAGAGGGAGCGGACAAGCTGCAGGCCAAGTTCAGAAAACAGAATGAAGCTGATGGCCCTGTTTTCAAGATCCGCAACGACCCTCGCTATACGTATATTGGCACCTTTCTCTCTCACAGCGCTCTTGATGAGCTTCCGCAGCTTTTCAACATCCTTCGGGGGGAAATGTCTTTTGTCGGACCACGGCCACTGCCCAAAAAAGAGGCTCAATTGGTCCCCAAGAAGTATCAATTGCGCTTTTCCGTGCTTCCTGGCATGACCTCATCATGGGTAGTACAAGGATCGCACAATCTTTCATTCAAAAAATGGATGGAACTTGACTGTGAGTTTGTTAGGCACAATTCTCCCTTCCAGAACATCACAGTCCTTATACAAACGGTATGGATAGTGGTAAAAGAGATACTTTCATAATTCAATTCAATGTGTATAACTTGGGGAAAAGTATGTGTTGCGGGAATTAATACAATATACGACGTGCTGAGTTGAGAGGTAAAAGTATAGAATCAAAATTAGTATTTATCCCTTGACATTCACTTTTTTGGAGATATATACTAGGTACTAGTAGGGAGTATTGGATGAATTTGAATTTAGTACTTGAATTTGATTTTATAAGTTGTATTTTTGTTCTATGGAACTTTCACAACGCATCAGCAGAATCATCGGGCAGTTGAAGGGGATACAAAAGATGGTTGAATCAAAACGGGAGTGTGGTGATGTTCTTCAGCAGGTATCAGCCGTGAAGAAGGCGATTGACGGTCTTTCAAAAGAGATTGTTGTATCGAATATCTGTGAATTTTTGCCTCACAAGGATGTGAGCAGAGTTAGTGAGATGATTGAACGGGCCATTAATCTGTAATATGCAACCCAAATATTAATGCAAATATTAGAGCAAATAAAAAATACAAATAGGAAGTCAAATAGATCAAATTGGGGTAAATTTGTATTTCTATTTGTTTCAATATTTGCCTGATTATTAGTTTTCAAATTTCGAAAATGGATACACAGAATGTCATTATAATCGGTGGTGGAGCAGCAGGTCTTTCAGGTGCTCTCTATTTAGCAAGAGCGGGTTTAAAACCACTTTTATTCGCTGGCTCTCCTCCTGGAGGACAGTTGATGCTGACGACCGATGTCGAGAACTTCCCCGGGCAGGATGCTATACTCGGCCCCAATCTTATCGAGACCATGCGAAAACAAGCCATAAAGTTTGGCACAACAATCATAGACGAAAATGTAAAATCAGTTAAAATCGGTTCAGATCAGTTGAAATCTGCTGAATCGGCAAGTGGAAAAACATACGTATCAAAAGCTTTGATTATCGCGACAGGCGCAAAAGCATTATGGATGGGATTGCCAAGCGAAACACGACTTCGAGGAAAGGGGGTTTCTGCGTGTGCGACATGTGATGGATTCTTCTTTAAGAATAAGGTTGTAGCGATTATTGGTGGCGGAGATAGCGCGTTGGAAGAAGCCTTGACTCTTACTAAGTTTGCTTCGAAAGTATATGTTATCCACAGACGTGCAGAATTTAAGGCTTCAAAAATCATGCAAAAAAGAGTACTAGGACATGAAAAGATTGAAGTGATATGGAACGCGCAGGTGCTTGAAGTTGTGGGACAGTTGAAAGTTGAGAGTTTAAAGTTGAAAGTACCAGAAGGGGAAAAAACAATAGAAGTGAGTGGAGTATTTGTGGCAATCGGTCATAGACCAGACACAGATTTATTCAAGGAGCTAATCGAGCTTGATGAAAAAGGATATGTGATGACTGTGAATACAATCGCACTTGAGAATTTAAAATTTGAAATTTTAAATTTGAAATCAAACATAGATGAAGAAAACGCATTAAAAATTAAAAATTTAAAATTAAAAATTCAGAAGTTTGACACAACATATGGGACGCAAACTTCTGCTAGTGGTGTTTTTGGTGCCGGGGATTGCGTAGATCACGTATACAAACAAGCATCAACGGCAGCGGGAATGGGAGTACAGGCAGCGCTCGATGCAGAACGGTGGCTGGAAAATAATTAATTTGGTTATAAGTATTATCAATTATTTAAGGATATATTTATGAACGACATGTTACAGACAGCTCAAAACACAGTTATTAAAACAGGAAAGTCAATGGGGCTTTCTCAGGAAGTCATTAATCGTTTAGTAGAACCGAATGCGATTCATGAGTTTACGCTTGAAGTCAAGATGGATAATGGGAAGAAACGGTTATTTTCTGCATTCCGAATACAACACAACAATAATTGTGGACCTTATAAAGGCGGGGTCCGATTCCATCAAAATGTATGTAGAGATGAAGTTCAGGCTCTTGCAACACTCATGTCAATCAAATGTGCTGTTGCCGGCCTTCCCTATGGAGGGAGTAAAGGAGGGATAATTTTTAACCCTAAGGAAGTATCAATAGGAGAACTTGAGCGGCTTTCAAAGGCGTTTGCCCGGGCAATCTCCCCCATCATCGGACCTGAGGTCGATGTCCCAGCGCCAGATGTCAACACAAATGGACAGATTATGAAATGGATGACGGATGAATATGTCAAAAATTCAAGCTTCAAATCAAAATTCAAAAAATCGCAACTTCGCGCGACATTTACCGGAAAAATGATAAAAGAGGGTGGAACATTGGGAAGAACAGAAGCGACAGGACGCGGTGGCGTTGCGGTGACGGAGTCACTTCTTGCGAAACTCAAGAAAAATCCATCAGAAATGAAAGTCGCGGTCCAGGGATTCGGGAATGTCGGTTATTATTATGCGAAGATCGCGATAGAACAGGGGATGCATGTAGTTGCCGTCTCTGATTCTAAAGGTGGTGTGGCAAGTACAGATATGCAAACAAGTCTTGATGTGGTGAAGATATTAAACACTAAGAAAGAAAAAGGAAACTTGGGGGAAGGAAAAAAATTGACAAATGAAGAGCTTCTCGAACTTCCTGTCGATATATTAGTCCCAGCTGCATTGGAGAACGTCATCAATAAGGATAATATGAGCAAGATACAGGCAAAAATAATCATAGAAATGGCCAATGGCCCTATCAGTGAAGAAGCTTACGATTATCTAACAAAAAAAGGAGTCCTCATCGTCCCAGATGTGCTCGCAAATAGCGGCGGCGTTGCTGTCTCCTATCTTGAGTGGTATCAGAATATGAAAGGTCAGACATGGTCTGAGGAAAAGGTAAATAAGAAATTGCACTCAATGATGCACGATGCATTTGAAGAAATTTGGCAGACGTATAAAAAACGAAAAACTAGCCTCAAACAAGCAGCATTCGAAACAGCCATCGGAAGAATTGTTGCAAAAATAAAAAAGTAATGTTAGATTGAGCTATGACATTTAAATCTGTACGAGCATATGCTCTTTACGGGCTGCTCTTTTTAACCGTGGTTTTTTTCCTACCGACGTTGCAAGACATGTTCGTATTGGCGAAATGGTTTTTAATTGGATTTGTGGCTTTAGCACTCATCATAAGTTCAATTGGTGAGTTTATAGTCACAAAAAAACTGACCTGGGAGAAAAGAGAAGCGGATTCGGTATTGGCACTGTTCATATTTTCAGGTGTCCTATCGCTCCTCTTTGGGTCGATAAACAAAGTTCAGGCATTAATCAGTCCACAGTTTGGATTGTTGACATTCCTATTCCTTTTTGTTCTGTATCTTTATGTTTCCCGTTCCCACAAGAAACTTTCTTATGGAGGAGTGATTTTTGGATTATTCAGCACGATATTTTCAATAAGCGTTCTCTTTACCACGATTCCAACTCTGACGGCTCTGCTTCCAAAACAATTAAGAACATTCCAAAATGTTTCCCTCGTGGGAAATCTGTTTGATGCACTCCTATTCCTTGGATTCACTGCGGTCATCTCTTTGAGTATTTTATTGAAAAAAGAGTTGTCAAGCGGCAAGAGAGTTTCAGCATTTTTTGGATTCAGCAGCTCGATGTTTGCAGCGATTGTCGTATTATTCACACTCGTAAGAAATAGCTCGACTCTTGCGCTTCCTTCCTACGCACATTCGTGGTATCTCGGTGTTGAGACATTGAAACAGCCTTTGACCGCATTGTTTGGCGTTGGGTTGGATAATTTCCAGACAGTATTTACCCGTGTGAAAGATCTTGCTTACAACAGCTCGCCAGTATGGCAGATTTCATCGTTCCCATTGTCACGCTCGTTCCTTTTCCATGTAATGACAGAAATGGGATTGTTTGGACTGTCTGCGGCTGTATTGATTCTCGTGCAGTTATTCAGACGAGCATTTTCAGAACAAGGGACAACCGTAATGAAGCTTGTCGCTTTTTATTTTTCAGTGGCATTCATCCTTCTTCCCCCATCTTTCCTTATGCTTTTTCTTCTTTTTGTGTGGGTTGGTTACGTCGAGTCACATCATCGCCAAAATGAAGCGTCGCTTGATTTGGGTGAGATAATCCCAGCATATGCACTTATCGCATTGGTCGGCATTGTCCTTATGGGAGGATCGGTATTCCTTTTAAGTAGGGTGTTCATGTCGGAATATATTTTCAAACAGTCTCTTGAAACAAACAACCTCAAGAATGTGTATGAAAAGATGAAGAGCGCTGTTTCATACAATCCGTATAATGAACGTATTCGTTCGAACTTTACGCAAATACATCTTTTAATCGCAAATACAATTGCAGAAAAGGCCCCAAAAAACGAACAGGGACAAGCACAGCTCAGCGAGGCAGATAAACAAACGGTAAGTCAGGCAATTCAGGCCGCAATCAGCGAAGCAAAGGCTGTCGTGACACTTAATCCTCAAAAAGCGACGAATTGGGAACTGTTAGGATATGTCTATCGTAATATCATGGGCGTTGTCCAAGGAGCTGATAGTTGGACAATTTCAGCCTATCAGAGAGCGGTCACTCTCGATCCTCAAAACCCACAGTATCGAGTGGCTCTGGGAGGGGTTATGTATGGACTCAAACAGTATGAGGACGCTTCCCGCTTGTTTGAGCAAGCTGTCGTATTGAAATCAGATTGGTCAAACGCACAGTACAACTATGCATGGTCACTTGCACAAAAAGGGCAATTTCAACAGGCTGCAACTGCTATGCAGGCATGTATTTCATTGCTCAATCCAGCAAAAGATTCAGCGGATTATAAGAAAGCGACTGCTGATTTAGAGGAATTTAAGAGTAAAATGCCAGCTACGGAAACAACTCAAGGACAAGTACCAACGACTCAGCAACAGAAGGAAACACTAACATTGCCTCCACCAGCCGAGTCGGTTATTGAGCCGAAGATAACGATTCCGCAGACCGCGTCGCCTGAGGCCCCCCTTCGCTAAAGCTACGGAGGGTTAAACTCAAAGGGGATTTAGTATAATAAGGAATGGCAGACTTGGGTCTATTTGTAGCATTCTTAAGGGAGTACATTTTCAATAAAACCATACTGTTCAGTAGACAGTTTGAGGCGTTGAAAGATATCCTTGTATCCTTTCTTATAGCAAAGCGGGGAAAATATTCCTCATCGTTTCTGAATAGCTCCCTGATAATCCTTGTTGTGATTGCAGTTGTTGCAGGTCCTATCATTGCGGAGAACAATCCCTTTTCTCCACTGTTCGTTCAACAGTATGACCAAAAGAATCAATCAAGCGTCGTTTCTTATAATCCCTATGAGACAGCCCTTTCAACGGTCATTTCTTCAAAACCACGCGATAAGGTGGAGAACTATCGTGTGAAAAGTGGAGATACTCTTGCCTCGATCGGAAAGAAATTTGGCATCTCAGTCGATACGATCAAATGGGCGAATGATTTGAAGAATGACACAATCAAGCCAGATCAAACATTGAAAGTCCCTCCAGTAACAGGAGTCGTCCATACGGTCGTATCAGGTGAGACAGTCTATTCCATCGCAAAGAAATATAAGACGACAGCTCAAAACATCGTCAATTTCATTTTTAATGATTTCGCAGATTTGGACACATTCGCGCTTCGTGCAGGACAAATACTGTATGTTCCTGATGGAGTCATCGAACCAGAACAGCCTAAGTATTTTGCACAGGCGCCACAGTATGCAAATGCAATTGCTGGAGTCCGCGGATCCTCAAGCTTTATCTGGCCAACAACCGGGATAATCACTCAATACCCAACTTGGTATCATATGGCGTTTGATATCGCAAGCAATGGGGGACCTGCGATTATAGCGGCAGATACCGGGACAGTCACATATGCCGGGTGTATCGATTGGGGATATGGATGTCATGTGATGGTTGACCATGGAAATGGATATCAGACATTATATGCACATATGTCCGCTATATCGGTGAGCGCAGGGCAGGCTGTCAACCAAGGACAACAGCTCGGTATCATGGGCTCAACGGGACGCTCGACAGGCCCTCATTGCCATTTTGAAATCCGCCTAAATGGAGTTCTCCAGAATCCACAGAATTATTTAAAGTAAAATAGAATACTCTCCGATTCCATCATCTTCTGTGCTCCGTACCATTGGGCCCGTTAATTTTACCATCTGTTCCATTGGTGTTTTTATTCCCTGTGTAGTGTTTTATGCCATGACGAATCCAAAATGTTTTCGAGTACTCAAAACTTACGTGTTCGAGTTTTTTGTGATGAGGAAAGGCATAAAACACGGAGCTCTACTGTATCGTTATTCCACTGAAGTTGAATCCTCCGCTGAACTCAAAGACACTTGTGTTGATTGTTTGAGTCTGTGTCGTGCACCATGCTCCATATTGAGGTCCGGCAATGAATGGCGCAATCCGATATTGATAACTGTGGTTTAGCTGGATTGTACTATCAACATAGGAAACAGTATTTGGGTTGAGTGATGGATTCAAATCCACCCAACCACTATTATCTACATTTCTTTGTATTTTATACCCTGTTTCATTTCCCGAGACATCAACCCACTCAACAGTATTTGTCGTATTATTTGTGTGTGTTGTTTTACAGGATGATGCCGCTTCAACGGCAGTTGTCGTGAATGAGAACGGAGTTGGATGTGTGGTAGTCCACGTGTTTGCTCCTCCCGGGTCAGCAGCATAACTTCTCCAATAGTATGTGGTTATATAGTTAAGTGGAGTCTGAAGAGTATAGGAACCCTGCATACCGGTCGTATATGCCGTACCAGTTTCCGCATTTTGGGCGCTCCATCCGGTTTGGGAGCTTGTCTGATCGAAGGTCTGACAGTTTAGTGTCATTGCAGCATCAGTACAGAGTTGTATTTTATAGCGAAGATAATCAAGGTCGGTATCTGTCGCTGTTGTTTGTAATGTTGGAGTCCGAGACACGCTTGTTGACAAATCAGGAGGGGAGTCGAGAGAGGGACGCGTTGGCGCAACGTTTGCGTTATAATTTAACGTTACGGACGTAAGTTTTGCGGAGAGGGATGCATCGGTTGAAGTGAAAATCGTCCGATATTGGAAATATTTATTATTCAAAGATGAAGTTATACTTGATCCAGTAGGATTGCCCAAATATCCATTAGTCGATTTTAGGTCATCCAACCAGATGGAACGTCCCTCATTTCCATCAGTGAGCCGAAGCGAAAGCTGGGTAACTGAATTGCGGCTGTCATATTGGGCATTTGTGATATTCCAATATTCTCGTTGCCACTTAAATACATCGGCATTTGCCGTGAATCCAGATGCTGGGAAAGTGCTCCCCGCGTCCCAAGAGAGGATGGTAATAGCGCCGGTAGCTGCAGTTACCGAGACAACATTTCCTTGTGCGATATATTCCGTTCCATCATAATTTTCACGAACGATTATCTTATCTTCTGGATAGATATGAGAGCCTTTTTGATCGAGTCCAAACACTGTAGCATCGACAGTAAATGACAAATCTCCAGAATTCGTGATAAGATTCCCCGCATCCAATTTTGCGCCGAAATCAATCGTGATTGGATGAGATCGCAGGCCCGATTCATATGACTGACGAATATCACTTGCTGAACGCGCAGTATTACTTATACGGACTTCATCAATGTTACCAATATAATTACTAACATAACCTGAACCAATCATGGCGTCAAGTGTACCTACTGTTGCAGTCGCGTATGGAGCGGTGGTTTCGCTTGTTTTTATACCATTAATGTACCAATATACTTTCATTGCACTTAAATCACGCACAACTGCTATATGAGTCCATTTGTTGGTTGTTACTGCTGTTGTGGAAGAGAAAGTTGTATATGGGGCTGCATTTACTCCTGATGTTCCGTAAAAATAGTTAAGAATACCTGTAGTTTCCTGTGTAATTGTACCCTCACCTCCATAGGCCTTGGCAAATGGATTTCTTCTTGCACTTAAGTCTGTGGGGTAAAGCCACATTTCAATTGTTTGGTTTCCCGTAATCTGTAATGAAGTGGAGTTTCCAAGATTAATATAATTAGTGCCATCAAAATACACTGATTTGCCAATTTTTCCCTCTGTAATATTCTCAGAGCCGATGTAATATCCATTACCGCTTCCGGAACTATTATCTACTTTCAACATTCTTGGATAGGTAACGTTGTTCGTCGACGCCCCAGTATTTGAGACATTACTTGTTATATCTATTACGTTAAATCCAGGGGCTCCAGTGGTGTAGATAGATGATTTTAAAGTTCCATTACTACTTCTTAGGATGAAGTTATCAAAATAGGCGGTAGTTGCGGTTTTTCCATCATTCTCATTTACTAAATCTATCCAACTAATTGTTTTTCCATTATCTGCTGCAAGGATTGCGCACTTCCGATGATACCATTTTTTATATGCAACACTTGTGAGATCTGCGCCTGTACAACCAAGACTATTTTGATCAATCCATGCGGTTGACCTCGCATAAGATGTATCACTATACCTAATGTCTATAGTTCCGATGTTAACGGCGCTCGTATCTAAGTAAACATCATATTCAAGAGTATCTCCCGTTGCGACAACAGATGCATTGCTGAGCGTTTTTACATAGGTATAAGCATTAGCAGCAGCAACATTAGTGGAAGACATTTGAATAACAGAAGGCACAGTGTCTTGATAAATATTATCAAGATGTAATAGGACAGCCGTATTAACATCTGGTTGATAATTTGCGTAGCTTGATTCTCCTATCATTGTTGATAAATATGAGCCAGGTCGATCTGCGGCAATATAAAAGGGAATAATGGTCTTTGACGATAAATCAGAATTATTGAGAGAAAGATTAAGATATTTATTACGTCCCATAGCATACCCCTCACTAATTTCTCTTGGGGAAAGAACAACATTGCTTATTTTTACTTCATCAATATATCCATTCAAATTTGAGCCGCCTTGAGAATATGCTCCTATCCGGAATGGCGCAACTCCAGAGTCAATTGCCGCAACAGTACTTGTACTTGCGGGACTATTTATATCTTCAACACCATTTATATACAAATGTAATCCACTGGGATTACTAGCCTGGAATGTAAAACAAACATAATTCCACTTATTAGGTATTCCAGCGTTAGTTACCGATTCGATCCGGGCAGAATCTGTGTCCGCACTGTCTCCAATATAAATCGTATAGATGTCCGTTCTTCCACTCGCCGCCCCTACATCATCGCGAAATAAATATACTCCATCTGCTACGGCTGCTGTGATTTTATTCATAATGGTTTCATCTGCCACAGCGGCATTATGATATACCCATGCACATCCACTCAATGTTGTTGCCGTGTTAATTTGGGTTATATTTCCCATATCAATATAGTCGCTAGATCCGTTAAAGCTTCGAGCTTTTTTTGAAATACCTTGAACAACGGTAGTCCCTGTTGGTGTACCGTTATTAGCATATGATGAAGAGTCTTTAATATATGCTCCAGAGCCACCTGTTTCATCTAGATGCCATAAACCAATGGTATTATTGTCATTACCCTGATTAGGAGAACTAAGTTGATATGAGCCTGTACCCTCCATTTTTGTTGAAGTATTGACTTGAGTGGGGAGAGATGAGGTAACCGCAAGCCCATATTTGTTTGCAAGATACAATTCAACTTGTTCATGTTCAATATCAGAGAGCTCTTTGCTGTAAACAATTACCTCGGCAATATCACCGTCCGTGAATTCTGATGCTCCCAAATATCCAATCAATGCCAATCCATTTGGTCCTGCTAATCCATCGCTGTTGGAAGTAAACAGTTTTCCGTCTTCATACACGCTTGATTGCACTCCATTATGTACTGATGTGTAGATATGCCAATTTGTATCTGAAGGCACGTCATGAATTTGTGATACCCATCCAGCAAAGTATGCCTGACGTCTGTATCCCCAATGGTATCCCAAGAGCCAATCATTTGCTAGGCCAGAAAGCATACGTCCGTTTGTCCCACCAGTTTGTCGAGAGACATAAATGACGGTGCTCGGTGTACCGAAATTAGTGCTATTAATCATTGTTGAGGAACTCGCAGCAGTAAAGTGGACGATGGGTTTTCCATTTAAAATATTGGTCATATAAACTGGTTGTTGACCGACAACTGCCTGAGTAAAATTTCTTCCATTTCCTGAAGAATCATTCCATGTACTGACCACATCAAGATTTATTAGCCCTAAGGCATCTGCTTTAAGCCATGCCGCTAAACTAGGTATGGAACTAGGCTGGGTATATGATATTGAATCGAAGGAATTAATCTGTGTTTCACTTGTCGTTGGTTTCCACGCTTCCCATGTACCATCCGTTGGATCTGCTGTATTTCCTACGCGCGTTTGGAATTCAATATTAGAACCATTGTAATTGGACAGAATTTCATTGGCGGCAAGAGCGCGTGTGTAGATGCGCGTTGAATCGATGATTCCGGAAAAATAAGAAGTAGCGCCTGGATCTCTTCCTATATTAAGAGGAAGATTAGTGCACGCAACGGGGCTGACAGATCCCGTTTGTTCAAGTTGGCCATTTACATAAAGTTGAGAGTTGGCACCATTTATTACTCCAACAACATGGTACCAGGTATCTGGAACAACGGTTGTCCGTGAGTCAAAATTTCCGCCTCCAGCATTTCCTAAGTTGAATTTGGCATTTGAGTTTACATTAATTGATAGTCCATATCCACAGGTACCACTTGTTCCCCTAAATACTATTCGTTGAGTAGTTGTGGACCTTGGTTTGACCCAAGTCTCAATTGTTATTGGCCCTGAATCGATGTCAAGTGGGGTACCGTCATTTGCAGGGACCGTAATGTAATCCGTTGTCCCATTAAACATAACGGCGGCACTTCCCCAGCGTTGGTTTTGACGGGTCCATCCAGAAAGGGGGACAATATCTGGCCCTGATGTGTTTGAAAAACCGGTGAGCGTCCCATTACACGCAACACCACAAGAACCTGCATAATTCAAAGCATTCGTTAGCCCCAAATCGTTAAAATTCCATTGCGCTATAAGATTTGTTGCGCTATAGAGCGTCTCGCCATATCCCGTTGAAGCGCCGCCCTCACTCCATGTAAGGCTATTCCATGCTGTCGCTTTTGTTATGAGGCTAATGACGGGAGATGTATAGGTTGAGGATGGACGTCGAGATGCGTCTGTTTTTATTTCTTCAGCCGAGCGGGCGACATTACTAACACGAACTTCATCAATTTCACCGTTGAAGAAATATGAGGTTCCGCTTCCATATGCTCCAATAATTGCAGTTCCAGCAGCATTGGTTTGCAAGGTTTGTGAATATGCTTTTGACGCAACCTCTATTCCGTTGATATATATTTTTTTTGTTGATCCGTCATATACGCAGGCGATATGATTCCATTTATTATCAAGTGAATAAGAACTGGTCACAATACTTAAATCATCACTCGTTGGTGTTGTGTTATAAGTTCTGAAAATAAAAACATTGGATGCGGCAAAAAAACAGGAATATTGTGTGTTAACAAGTCCATTTGTTGTTTTTTCAAAAATAAAACCGTTCTGTATATAGTTTGTTGAATATGTCCAAGCCTCAATCGTGAGTCTTTGAACATCAAGTTCCGCAGTTGCAGGAATACTAATAAAATCGGTACTTCCATTGAAACTCCTTGCATTTCCAATAAGACCCGTAACAACAGATGTTCCTGTTGGGGTGCCCGTATTCCCATTTCCTGATGAGTCTATTGCATTTCCACTTGCTTCATTCATATGCCATAGTCCAACAGTATTTCTGTCAGCTGAGAGTTCCTGATATGAGCTTTCAATACTTGGAGTCGCTCCCGAGCCGGTATCTACTGTTCCATCAGATGCTCCGGTCGCAAAAGTACTCGTTGAATTATGTACGATTGTAGGGTCTATTGTTATCGGAAGTACTCGCTGGGGATCATGAAGCCAAGTAGAATCAACCTCAACCTGCAATACATAGGTCTGTCCGGTTTGAGTAATCGTATGGAGACTGGAAAGAAGCTCAGTCGTAAAACTTTTTTGGGTTTTTTGGGCATTTTCCTCTTCCTGTCCGACGACTTTATATTTCACTGCATAACTTATTGCTCCATTTCCATCCTTTACATACGGACGTTCGAAATGAAACTGATACTTATTATTTTTATCAAAAAAAATAGGAATGCCTTCTGCGGATATTTTTGTTATTAATCCCTGCGTTTTTAGTGTGCTTGGGAATGTATTTTCTTTTGGGATTTTATTCAAGATGATATTTTCTTTGAGTCCATCTCTCCTCATACTATATTCTGTCGTTATTTCCCCATTTGGAGAGGAAAATGCGATTAAATTGGGACCTTCCTTTATTGTCGATTGCTCAAGTGGGAGTTGAAATGAAAGCGAAACTCCTTCACGATTGACCGTAACGTCAACTTGTTTTTCTGTATGGGAAATAGTCGTGTCAAAAACGTTCGGAATCGAACTATGAAATTCATTTGGATTAAAGAGCTGTTTGCTAAACCCTAACTCTGGTTTTTTCGGTATGAATGAAGCAATAAAAAAGGCCGTCACAACAACACAAATCGCTATTAGAGCGATATACCATTTTTGAAGAAAAGAATGAGCCTTTTTTACCATACAAATTGGATGCTTTCAGTGTAACAAAAAAGGGATGTCAACAGGGGAGCAAAATATACTTTATGTGCACCCGACAGAAGGATTTTTTGTGCAACATTCTTCATGGGATGGATAGATGATGACACATGCTCCCGATTGTACGCTTTGCAGGCAGTTGTTGTATGCATCAGTGCCTTGATTGCCTGGTCCACCACAGTTATTACATTTATTATCGCGGGTTAAACAGTTGTAGACGCTTGATTTATTCAGATAGGTGTTTGGACTCGTTTCACCATAATCATATCCCCACGGTTTTGCCGGTCCGCATCCTGCCCCGCCACAACCCACCTCTAGGCTTTGCTCATCATCTGGTGTATTGAATTTCGCATAGACACGATACATTGTTGGGCAGGAGACCTTGTCGACAGAGTAATAGAATCGTTTGATTGGATGGTTTGGATCACAAGGGAGGGTATCAAAATACGGAGTTAGTTTTGGGCTTGCCGGCTCTTTTCCGCAAATATAACATGGGTTTCCAGGAGGAGATGTATTGTCCCCGCCGGGATAACAGATTTTATCCGGCGCAGGATAACAGCCATTATCATTAAAATATTCCTCCATTGTTTTGTGGAATTTTGCCAAATCTGATTTCTTTTGTGTATCCATCGCTCGTCCTATTAGCTTGCCTGGGGAGATTATAGTGATAAGTCCAACACTCAGTATTGCTAGGAGAGTGAATGCTACCATTATTTCGACGAGAGTCATTGCAATTCTATTCTTTTTCATGGATATATGTCATAATGATAGCATGGTTCGCCAAAAACTACATCTGGCACTTTTTTTTGCCACTTTTCTTGCAATTTCCCTTATCGAGGGTATCCATGTTATCCTGGATTTGCGCTTTCTTTACTTTATAATCTTTATCCTTCCATTATTGTTGTTCATCTTAGATCCGAAAAAAGAGTATTCGCTTCCCAAGCCATTTATCCTCATCTCAGGATTTTATTTCATCGTTTCATTCATCTCCCTTATCAACTCCAAACAGATTAGCACATCCCTTGAGTTGTTTTTACGGGATATAAATCTCTTTCTATTGATGATTTATGTGAATGCAAATAGGGAAGAGATAAAAAAATATATCCCAAAAATTATCGTGGCACTTTCATTACTATTTATCGGCGTTTCTGGGCTATGTTTTCTAACTCAATACGGACGTGATTTTATAAGAGGCATGACGTTAAATCTTCTCTATAATCCAGCCTATCCCCACAAGACAATCGGAGATTATCTTACGTTCGCTATAATTATATGTTTCTATTTTATCTTCATAAAAAAAGAAACTTCATGGAGATTCCCCTTATATATACTCATTCCTATTTTTATTTTATCCTTTTCGCGTACCGCCTATATTACTCTCGGATTAGTGTGCTTGCTAATAGTTTTCATAAATAGAAGAAAATTTAAGAAAGTTTCGCCTCTATTATTATTTTCTCTTCTTGGGAACTTAATTTTAATTGGGACGCTGCTCGTAGTTTTTGTTTCATCGACACATAATACCACGTTAACATTTATTCAGAACTATCTGCAAAAAATACTGTTTATATATCCACGTTCGTTTATCTATTCGCATCTTCCATTTTGGATTGCGGGCGTAAAAGGATTCCTCTTATATCCATTTACCGGAATAGGGCAGGGGAATTTCTACAGTATTTCATTTCGATTTACTGAACTTATTTTTCTTTGGTCAAACACGAGTTTTAATATTTTATTAGACATACTCACGGAGCAAGGAATACTAGTTGCATTAAGTTTTTCATCTCTCATCCTTTATGTAATGATAACCGCAAAGAAGGAAAGTATATTTTATTTTCTCTTTGTAGGGCTATTAATTAGTTTTATGGGGTTTTATATATATACATATACACAAATATGGATGTTATTTTTTATTATTATCGGAATAGTTCTTGAATCAAAGAAGGGAGATGGTATTATTTTTAATAAAAATCTTCTCTTTATTCCTGCATGTTTTGGAATATTGTATATGCAAGTTCTTTCTCTCCATTATGTATTCATTTACAATGATAAACGCGAATTAGCCCAAAAAATCTATCCCTACAATAAAGAAAATACAGAAATATTGATCGCAAAAAATCTTCTCTATATCGGAAATGAACAGAAAACAGCCGCATATCTCTTAGCCTATCAACATGATTTTAGCCTCGATTCCTATAAATTAGAGTATATTGGGGATACATATCTTCTATTGGGTAATCCATACAAACGGAAGGCATTGAATGCATATGAAGATAGTTTTTTATGGGGATCATATGCATATGGAGGGAGTATGATCGATAGGATGAGTAAGCTATACACCTTAAAGAAAGAGCTGGATGGAGAAAAGAAGGCAAAACAGTACGTTCGAGCATTTACTCAGGAGTACAGAAAGATTCTTGAACAAGATGATAATAAGATTCAAGGGGATTTGTATGACAATCTTGTCGGCACCTATCTTCAATGAGGAAACACACAAGGACTAGGCCTTAGATGTATATCTGTAGTCAACGCAGGGATAACACTCCTACCTATGAGATCCCGAAATAAATTCGGGAGACCATATAAACATATAAAATACCTGTGAATGGAAGTTGATTTGTGGTTGTGGGAGGAGATTAATGACACTTTTGAGCGACGCTTGAAGTAGTTACTGCTGGACATGTTGTTCCTGCACCAGCAACTGTCGTCGTACATGTGCCAGCGACCGCCCCTGCATAGACGTTCCATGTCCCCGTTGCACCACATGCTGTCGCAGCAGCGAATCCATTTGAGATGGTAAATACATGTGTAGCACATCCAGTTACATTACACACATATATTGGCTGAGACGGATCCTTTACTTCTCCAGCAGCAGTTCCGCCTGATGAACAATCATAGTCATAATTAGATACGCCTGAGTTGTTGAGGAATGGAACAGAATAGTATGCGGTAGCTCCCGAATGTGCATATACATTATTCGCATTTGACGTGCTGTCTCCACAGTCCGTTCCGTTCGCAGCATTTGCAAGACGTCCGGCAGTATAAGGACTTGAAGTTGCTCCGTTTGATGCAAGGCTAGCTCTTGTTGCTGTTGCACAGCTCCCAGTATTCAAACATGTTGTATTGGCAGCGAGTCCATTCGTATATGTATCTCCATCAGCATCGACGTAACATTGTGTATGAGCGATGAACACATGTGGGACAGCTATTCCTTGTCCAGCCTGATCATCATCGTTACAGTCGATTCCAAGAGGAGTCAAAAATGATTTACGTATTCCGCCCGTTGGCATTGACGCCGATAACATTGGTGTAAGCGAAGTTACATAAGAATCACGATCTTTATCGATGTACCAAAGTGTTTTTCCAATCGAAAGCTTTCCTCCATCGATGATAGCGAGAGATCCGCCGGTAAGCGTGAGTTTTCCAAGTACGATTTCCTGCGTTGCCAAAATCGTCAGCGTTCCTCCAGCAATCTTCAGTTCGCCGGTATTCGTCGTGCTTGTTCCATCACCAGGGCCTGCATCCAGGCCATCAATATTATTATCAAATGAGCAAGAAGACGTTACGGTACTAGCTGCTCCGTTGACTGAAAAAGTGCATCCTGCGAAGACGGAGGGAGGAATAAAGAAAATCGCAAAAGCAAGAAGTAATAATAGTTTTGATTTCATATTATCTTAATGTCACATCAACTGTGGACGTGCCACTTGCACTTGTCGCTTGAATGGATAACACATAGGTGTACAGATATGAATCATCAACGGTCCATTCTCCCGACCAATTACCCTTATTCGTGACTCCGGGGCCTGCGGTAAGCGCATGCTCTGTTGTTTTTTTGTCTGTTTTAAGAGTTGCTACAACTTTTTGGACGGGGACAGTATCGTTTACCTCAATCGTCAATTTCTGGTTGCCGCCAAAAGCTGGATCATAGGGGTCAATTGTCCCCTTCCCCATACGGGGACCTTTTACATCTGATCCAATAGAAACCATAAAATTCTTTGTCCCATGGGGAATTGGTTTTGGAGAAGGAGTCGGCGTCGCTGTTGGGGCGTGTGTGATTTGTATCGTTGGTGCTTTTGTAACGGTGGGTACATTTATTGAAGAAATTTGTGTTGGAATAACCTGTTGTTGAGTTGGTACGATGCTTGGGACGGTTGATATAACCTTTTCTTTCTTTCCCATCAAATAAAATGCGGCGAGCGCAAGTAGTATTATGACAAGTGTGACAAGGATGATAGCATCAACACTCATATGCTCATTTTTAGTTTTATCCATCTTATCTTCTTTCATAGTATATTATTCAATGTAGATTAATTTTTTGATGATGTCAAGGGACAGATTACATTTAAAATAATTAATTGATAATGAGCCAGTTGAATGGTGTTTCTGCATGGATTGCCAGGCTTGAGGAAATGACGAAATATGGTGTGCATGGAGCTATGGAGCTTGCTGTACACGTTACCTTTTTCGTGACGGATAGTTGACCTTGTATGTTGTTGGCAGTTGGGGTCAGATAAATGAGAGAATCGGTGGTGACATTGTCGTTATAGATAATCACTTCTTTAGTATCTTGAGGGACTGTTCCCGTTCCAGCTACTTCTGCATTCGTTTTTATAGCAGGAATTGGTGTATTCGTCTCGTCCATGATACCGGAATCGGCTATGACCGCTCCCTGAGTTGCAATCGAGTCGAGCGTGAATTTTTTTGCGATGACTTCATTAAATCGAGCAGAACCAGAAGCATCGATTGAGGCCACTGTTTCTCCCTGTGTATTTTTTATCGCAAGTGACGTAGCAGACACCTGTCCTTTTGAGGTTATGTTCCCATTTTTGGCAATTATGACCGATCCATCAAATAATGTGATGGTGCTGAGCGATGAAATCGTGAGATTGGATTCAAGTGCAAGGATAGAATTATTTTGGACGAATATCGAGCCGACAACAAGCGAATCTGCGATGTGAGCTTTAAACATACTTGCCGTATCAGTGACAGTGATGGAATTATATGAAGCATCTAAGTTTTGATAATACGCAGGATTGGGGAGTGGTGTGTTTTTGAGTGCGGCAAGCTCTTGTTGGACTGAGTTGATATCTCCGCTTAATGACTCAACGGAGGATGCAAGCGTGGACGAATTGCTTGCGATCTGAGTGGAAAGTGTATCAATTGTCTGTGATTTTATCTCGTTTGCGATAAGAGTTCCGGAAACTGACGCATTATCGGTTGTGAGTTGCTCACTAGTTATCGCTTGTGCAGTGAGTGATCCTGCGAACGTTGCCGATCCTTCTGCATCGATTGTGACGACTGGTATATTGTGCAATCCATTAATTACCAGTTTTGCAAGTTGTCCAGACTCTGTCCCAATATCAATACGATTCGTATTTAATCGTGGGGTTTCAATAGAATCTGAGGCTTTGATGAGCTCCGAATTAATTTCTTTCGACTGTATTTTTTTGCTTGCCGTCAATGTTTCGACCTCCGCTATCGGCGAAACGATTTTTTGAGTGTTGATTATGCCTGCAGTAAGATTCGCAAATAATGCCTGGTTTGCCGCAGTGAACTCTTCAATGAAATTACCAATGAGCGAATATATCCCTGCTTGGACTGAAATCTTTGGAGCGGAATAGGTCGGAGCTGCGCCAGCAAGCACATTTCCCTGGTCATTCAGGATAAATCCAGTTCCATAGTCTCCCTCATTTCTGCTATTTGCGAATTTACCCGCATCAAAACGTGGCGCAGTCAAACGGTAAGATATTTCGCTTGGCGTTGAAGAATAGAGCGTAAGTACTAAATTATTTTGATCAACGGTATACCACACTTTCCCATTTGTATTTGAAGAGAGAAGGATGGTCATATCTTTTATCTGTTCTTTGATATTTGTCGTTTTTCCAAAAAGCCATAAGTCTGATCCTTCAGGCTGGTCTCCGAGCGCAATCCGTTTGATATATGCCTTTGCTTCATCATTTTTTTCCGTCACAAGGACTTTACCAGTTGTCTCTTCTTTTACACCGGTCATAGAAGGAAGATAGGTTGCATATTTTTTTCCATTGATGGTATATGGAGGGTCGATGGTACCTGCGTTAATCTTTCCATCACATGCGGTCCCGGCGCCTTCATCTACACAAAGGGATGCCGATGTAGTATCTCCAGAGCCTCGAATGGTAATTTGATTATAGTTTGCTCCATCCCATGATGAGATTTCTGGGGTGCCATCTATTAGGAATATATCTCCTTGGTTTGTTATATTTCCTCCCAATACTGATGAACCGGCTGGATCGACATAATATGCCGGGCTCGCAGAATCGACATATTTATCTGCTCTAAGAGAACCGACGACATCTAAAGCATAGGTGCTACTCGGTGTTCGTGTGCCGATGCCGACAGAACCCGTCCCAAGATAGAACCATGCATTCTGGTTGTTGGTGCCCGGAAAATGGACGAGAGCGCTTCCCGTTGCCGTATTACCTAAATTAAATGCGTCCGTTATATATTGTGGGGCCATACTTCCCAAGGTTCTCTGCCAATATTTTGCCCCCATTTCTGACCACACACTTCCATCCCAATAAAACACTCTGTTTGATGTCGTGTCATAATACATCGCACCATTTCCTATTGAGGTTGGAGGACTTGCAAATCCCCCAATCTGTATCTGTCCGATGGAAGCGATATTTGATACGTTTATCAGGTTATTGTTTGAGAAGGAAATATTTCCTGAGGCTGCGTTGAATGTGATGTCACCACTGATATTTGAAATCGTTGAGCTTGATCCGGCTATGGAGAGTTTTCCGGTTGGGTTTGCGACACCAATTCCTACATTTCCGTTACTTTTGACGACGAATCGTGTTTCGCCCGATGAGGAAGCAGTAAAAATATCTCCACTTCCTGATTGGTCAACAATTAAAGCCGCCATACTTGTGTTTCCGGAGATTGAGGCAACAGGAACAGTCCCCAATATTGATCGCAGATCAAGGCTTGCGAGTGGAAGAGTTGTCCCAATACCCATTCTCCCAGTACTGTCTATGAGCATTCTGTATGCTGTGGCGGTATTATCATAAATGCCAAATGCGCCACTACTTATGCCGGCAGTTCCCAAGCTTTGAAGGAGCCAATCTCTTGAAGATTTTAATTCCAAGTTGGAGTTATATGTGGCATTTCCATTTTCAACGAGATTTGTCAGATTTGCCGCGGTATTTTGATATAAATGTAGCTTCGCCAGAGGATTTACTGTCCCGATTCCCACATTTCCTGTAGTGTCTTGCAATACCATTCCTGTTGCCCATGTGCTCATGGTATCTTTGTAGCCAAAATTAAGATTTCCCCATTCGGATTTAATCATCTGGGTGTTTCCGATAGTAAGGCTTCCTGATATTGATGCTGAAGCTCCAGTAAATCCTCCAACAAGGCTTAATCCTCCTCCAAATACGGAGTCTCCTGAAGGATCAACATAATACGTCCCTCCTCCAACCGTATCGGTGAAAATATCTCCTCGTACAGTTCCGTTCACGTCGAGTTTGTAGGTAGGATTGACAATCCCAACGCCGACATTCCCATTGTTTTTGACGACGAATCGAGGGTTTCCTGAAGCTGATGCTGTCAGAATATCTCCTGTCCCTGATTGGTCGACGACGAGTGTCGACATCGATGTTGCTCCTGAGACAGAAGCTACAGGAGTTGTACCTGAATTTTTTCGAACGTCAAGAGTTGCAAGTGGCGTTGTAGTACTAATTCCGACATTACCCGTTACGTTTAAATTACCCAGCCCGCTTGCACCATCAGATGAAATTGAAAAAGTATTTGTAGCACTTCTTGAAAGAAATATATCTCGAGTTGATGAACCTGGACCTATACCAAATTTACCATCAGTATAAAATTGAGATCGGGCAAAGGATTCACCACTGGTAAAAATTGCAAAAGCTTTACCCGTTGATACATTGGTTGATGTTGGTCCATTGATTGAAAAAATAGGATTACTAGTAACAGCTGTGTTGGTTAATCGTAACGCTGACAAATTAGTTGTTCCACTTATATCAAGGGTTACTCCCGGTATTGTTGTCCCTATCCCCACATTCCCAGTTCCATTAGGATTAAGTAAAATATTTCCAGTCGAATTATATGTCGCAGAGTTACCAAGAGTAAGTGTTGTCCTATTTGTTGTCGCAATATTTCCATTGCCATCGATAAACGTATTCACATTTGCCGTTGTTCCAGATATAGAGGCTGTTGGAGTGCCGGAATTTACGTTTAAAAATGCGAATTTAGCTGATGATGACGCATTTCCACCTATAAATGCGTCGACCGTATTATTTGAAGTATAGACACTTCCGTTTGCCAGAGTCCACAATCCTGCAAGGGTCGCTGGATCAGCCCAAGATAGTGTTCCTGAGCCATTTGTCTGAAGAACAAATCCATTTGTTTGAGTTCCAGGCCACGTATAGGTAAGAGAATTAAGTGTCGTTGTCCCCGCAAAGGTTATATTGCTATTTAGATTTATAAGATTTGAAGCGCTGGTGATAATAAGATTTCCTGCTAAATCATCAATAGTATGTGCGACTCCGTCAATTGCCACAATTCGACCAGCGTAGTCAACTTGAAATAAATCTCCATTCCCAACAGTAAGTGCAGAAAGGGGAGTAGTATCGCCAATTCCTACGTTTCCATTACTTCTTACCACAAGTCGTGGCATTCCAGATGATGAAGCTGTAAAAATATCTCCTGTCCCTGATTGGTCGACGATAAGCGCCGCCATACTTGTGTTTCCAGAGATAGATGCAACTGGAATGGTTCCTAAATTTGAACGAATATCGAGTGTTGCGAGTGGTGAGATTGTACCGATACCAATAGCTCCTCCATTAAGCCATCCAACACCGTTTGTATTAAGTCTAATTGTATTATTTGATCCTGTATCAGACATATCTAAAATACCATTACTTCCTGACGTATAAAATTGAGCTTTTATTGCAGATGCAAGTTGAAATTGAAGTCCGCTTGTATTCACTAAAGCTTGATAATTATTTGTGCTTGTTGCTCGAAATGTACCCGCCACATCCAAGGAATAACTTGGAGCCGTCGTCCCAATCCCCACATTCCCCGTTCCATTAGGATTAAGGAGTATATTTCCAGTGGAGTTATATGTCGCTGAGTTACCTAGCGTTAGACTTGTTCTATTTGTCGTTGATATATTCCCATTTCCATCGATAAATGTATTTACATTTGCTGTTGTTCCCGATATAGATGCAGTTGGAGTCCCCGCATTTGAATTGATAAATGCGAACTTGGCAGATGTTGTTGTTGTCCCACCTATAAATGCGTCGAGCGTGGAATTTATAGGATATATACTTCCGTTTGCAAGAGTCCACAAATTTGTTCCTCCCGTTAAACTTGTTACATCAGTCCATGTATTCAAACCGCCACCGGAGGAAGTGAGCACAAATCCAGGCATTCCAGCTCCTCCATTGGCTCTAATGGCACCGGTAAGATTAATATCTCCCACAACATCTAATTTGTATGATGGAGCCGTCGTCCCAATCCCCACATTTCCGGTACCATTAGGATTAAGTAAAATATTTCCAGTCGAATTATATGTCGCTGAGTTACCTAGCGTTAGACTTGTTCTATTTGTCGTTGATATATTTCCATTACCATCAATAAATGTATTTACATTTGTCGCTCCAGAGATTGAGGCTGTTGGAGTTCCCGCATTTGCATTAATAAATGCAAACTTAGCGGATGCGGTCGCTGTGCCTCCGACAAAAAGATCGAGCGTGGCATTTTTAGGATAGAGGCTCCCGTTCGCGCTCGTCCAAAGGTTACTTCCTCCTGTTAACACCGATGGATCTGCCCATGATAGTGTCCCTGATCCATTTGTTTGCAGGACATATCCTGTTGTCTGCGCCCCTGGCCATGTATACGCAAGCGAATTAAGTGTTGTTGTTCCAGCGAAGGTAACATTATCGTTTAACGAAATAGTATTTGAGTTACTTGTAAGCGTAAGATTTCCACTTACATCATCAATTGTGTGTGCAACGCCATCAAGAGCGACGATCCGTCCTGTGCTATCTACTTGGAATAAGTCACCACTACCGACAGTAAAAAGGGCAAGTGGGGAAGTGTCTCCAACGCCAATATTACCTGTACTTCTTTGTATTCTCATAGCTTCATAGTAGGAGCCGGCATAATATCTATCTATCGCTAAGTCTTCAAGTCCTGTTGTCGCTCCTCGTATGTTCCAATATCTATTATCTCCACCCCAAGACAAATAGCTATTACTTCCTGGCGTATCTGAGGTAGCCACACCATATAGTTGTAATTTTGCACCTGGATTTGTAGTTCCGATTCCGACATTTCCCGTTGTGTCTTGAAGAACCATTGCCGTTGTCCATGTATTTAATCCTGATTTATAAGCGAGGTTTAATGGGCCATATTGAGAGCGCAAAGCGCTATTTTGTCCGACCGTAATATTTCCAGAAGCAGACGCATCACCTACAACTTCTAGTTTTGTAGTTGGTGTCGTAGTGCCAATACCCACGTTTGCACTGAAGTAATTAGTACCAGCATTTGAATATACACCATAATTTGTTGTTCCTCCTGATCCCGTAAAATATCCTCCATAAGTAGTATTATTTGTTTGACCAAGTGCTTGAGAATATAATCCATAGACACTCCCTGCGGTTGATGTTCCACCTGTAGTATCTGCTTTTGAGTAAAGACCATAGCTGGTACCTTTGTAGTCATTTGCATTAGCAGTGATTCTTGTTGTGAATTTTCCACCATACAGAAGGTTTCCAGTATTTCCACCCATAGCGGCATCAAAATATGCATGTCCATATATTCCAACATTTGATCGTCCACCCGTGCTTGATCCACCGACTCCAACGACACCGACAGTTCCATAATTATCTAATGAAGGTATATCCAGAGTTGTTGTCCCACTCCCAACACCAACTATTCCTGGGTATTCATACCAAGTTCCGCCAGTTGGAAAGAGGGTTTGACCTGCTGCGCCATTAACAGTGTATTGTCCAACTTTGATACCTGCGCCAGTATTTCCACTTGCAGTACGCACATCAATTTTAGCTGTAGGGTTAGTTGTTCCAAAGCCAAAACTTCCATTGTTAAGCATGGTAAGTCTATCCACATTACCAACATCTCCACCCGGCGAGTTTGAGATTCTTAAATCTGTCCCATTCATTACATGTATATAGTTTGGTGTAGTACCACGGAGGACTAAATGGCCGGAGAGGGAAGCGTCACCAACAACATCAAGCTTTGCGGTTGGGGTTGTTGTTCCGACTCCAATATTACCGGTGGTATCAATAACTAGTTTGTCGATAGTATTATTACTGCCTAAACTGAGTCCTTCTCCAGTGTTACCTCTAACAGTTGCCCAACCAGTTGCCCAACCTAAAACTCCATTATTACCACTCAACCCCCATTGGACATTACCACCAACATCCAAAGCTTGGGCAGGGCTTGTTAATCCTATACCCACATTCCCCGTACCATTAGGATTAAGAAGTATATTTCCTGTTGAGTTATACGTTGCAGAGTTACCCAAAGTGAGGGAAGTCCTATTTGTTGTCGATATATTCCCATTCCCATCAACAAAAGTTCGTACATTTGCCGTTGTTCCAGAGATAGATGCTGTTGGTGTGCCTGAATTTGAGTTGATGAATGCGAATTTGGCAGAAGTTGTCGCTGTCCCGCCGACAAACATATCAAGTGTTGTGTTGACAGGGTAGAGTGTTCCATTTGCGAGCGACCACAGATTCGCTCCACCAACGAGCCCAATGGGATCAACCCATGAAAGTGTCCCCGTTCCATTTGTCTGTAAGATATATGCATTCGTAATTGCACCAGGCCAGGTATATGCTTGCGAGTTGAGGGTTGTTGTGCCGGCAAATGTTACATTGTCATTGAGAGATATGGTTGAGGAGTTACTGGTCAACGTAAGATTGCCACTTACATCATCAATGGTATGAGCGACACCATCAAGAGCAACAATCCGCCCAGCGCTATTTACTTGAAATAAATCTCCATTTCCAACTGTGAAGAGGGAAAGTGGTGTAACATCGCCGACACCAACTTTCCCAGTCCCAAGATTAAACCATGCATCCTTATTTACAAGCCCAGGAAGATGGACCATGGCGCTTCCTGTTGCCACAGCGCCGGTATTGACGTCATCAGTTATATTTGTTGGAGCAACACTCCCCAGTGTCCGTTGCCAGTATTGACCTGAGCTACTTGCGAGATCTGTCCATGCGGTTCCATTCCAGTAATATATCTTGTTTGTATTGCTGTCATAATACGTAGAGCCATTTCCAAGATTTGTTGGTGGGACTGTAAATTCTCCAATTTTTATCTGTCCTCCAGCGATAAGGCTTCCCGATACAGTTGCATCCCCGGCGACATCAAATAGCGCCCGAGGAGCTGCAGTGCCAACTCCGACCCTTCCTGTCGTTGGCATGATTGTCAAACGCTCCAATGTGTTTCCTGGAGAGCTGTATGTTCGAAAACGGAGGCTTCCTCCATTTGTTGCGGTGAGTGTGATATCACCAGTGCCAGATTGGATTGTTGTTGCAAGTCCACTTGAGATTGTGAAGGTCGAACTAGCAAATGTTGAGCGAAGTCCTGGATTTGCAGCTGCGATTAGCATATCTCCACTTTGATTGATAAAAGGGATGTTTGATACAGATTGGCCTGGTGGCATGCCCTGAAGTGTCTCAGAGTTGATAGCATATCCCACGTTCGCAATCTGCTGTCGAGGCGTCATTTCGCTGCCGCCACCAACCGTCACTCCCAAGTAGACATCAGTGTTTTCGGTGAAGACGGAATTGGGAATCTCAACATTACACAGTGTTCCACCTGTCCCTCCTGCATCTTTTCCGATAAGTGTCGAGAAGACACCATCTTGGTCAGGACTTGCAGTACATACTCTTGTTGAACTACTTATCGGGGATCCGCCCGATGAAACTGTATAAAAACTGTATGAAATATCGATTGGTGCACTAATAGGGTTGCCAAGGGAGTCGGTCAATCTACCTTGAAATGAAATGTTCCGTCCAGCCTGCACAGGAGCCGTGGAGTACGCGAACGGTGTCTTCGTATCCCTGAAAAAACGGATATAGATACCCCCCAAAACCAGTAGAAGAGAAAGAGCCGCGAGGCTAAATCCCACATAATTAAGAGGAAAAGCCTGCTTTGGAGCCTCTTTAGGAGTAAACTCTCGCTTTTTCTTGTATAATTCGTTACGGAATCTGATTCCATCGTTTGGGGAGAGTTGTTTTGAGTCGACGAGCCAACTGGTGAATTGAATAACAATATCGATCTTTTCAATCTTTTTTGCCAAAGAAACCGGCTCCGCTGAGAGGCGATTGAGAAATGAACCAAGTGTCTTGTTTGTTACTATCTTCATTGGCTTTAGACTGTTGTATCGCTCCAAATATGAATTATATTGAAACTAGCAGACATCACTTGTATCTGCTAATCTATTCACAAATCTTATATCCGTATACTTAGTTTTCGTGGTACAAAAGGGAATCGTTTTCCGTTTTTCTTCCTATTTTGTGCTGTCGACAGCTCATAAGGAGATCCGCTCATAGCAGGATCAAACCATATCTTGAGGCGCTCATAGGCCCCTAAAACCATCATTTTTGTATCAAACATTCCTGTTTTCATATATCTTATAGTTGTTATAAATTAATAATAAGATTTCTAATTGTACTGATATGACGCTCTAATTCGCCACTTTGCATCTGTTTTGAGAGAAGGTGCTTCCTATATGAATTCACGACTTCCTCAAGTTGATCTTTTTTTGTATATTCGTCAAACTCATGTGCAGGGTTGGATGTAAGCCATGCTTGTTCAACACAGAATGAGAAGAAGTGACGTAAGCTTGATAGGCGTCTATCATACGTCGCTGGGGCTGTATTAGCGGCTAATAAGGCTAAATGATAGGCTCTTATTGTCGCATGAGAAAATGTATCTGGCATGTCAGATAGCTCTAATTCGCTAATTCCTCTATCGTTTTGAAGCCAAGAAAAGAAATAATGGAGATCCGACAAGTAGTTCTTTATTGTAGAGGAGCCGGCGTTTACCGCACCGAGGTATTTTTTGAAAGTAGCCTCAAAATAAAAAAAATTATACCTTTGTGCCATATGATTCAGCATATAACAATAATAATAACGGTGTCAAGAGCTAGTTTTAGTATGTTTTGATATAGTTTTTCTAGCCAATAGAGGAGGGGAAATACGAGGGCATTATATCATTTAAACATATTTAATTTAATTACCGCAAATATATCTAGCTATGATAAAGATATCAGACAGTATCATACGACCTATAATAAATACGATAATCTTCATGGAGGAGTTTTTTTATGGTAGTTTGTAGATCTTTAATATTTAAACGTATTTAAGCGGCTGAGCAGAATTGTATGATGATTTATTTTGGGGCCTCAGGACAACCTTGAAGTATTTGTTTATTTTTGCTCTGTTTTTAGCTCATTTTTTCACCTCTATAGATGTAAATTATAGTAGTATTAATGAGTAATGAAGACTTATGTAAAATTCCATTCCCATCACAAGCTGAGAAGGTCGGTGATTCAAACTATCTGGGAGATATTTCTCAAGCGCAAACTACTCGTTATTGCATCCCTTGTTCTTTTAATTGTCATTCCTATCGTAGTAATGACGTTTCAATATACCACAACTTCTGAGGCGGCTTGGTTTGACGATGCGTGGTTGTATAGAAAAGCGATAGAACTTCCATCGCATAGCGCTAATGAGGGCAATGTCTATGTTACAGCTCCTACATTTGATGCAACCGATGCAACAAAATTTCAGAGTGACTGTGGAGATCTGCGGTTTACTAATCAGAATGGAGAAAAACTTCCATACTTTGTTGTTTCTTGTAATGCCACGGCAACTATTCATGTCCAATTCAAACTCCTTCCTGCTGGTGCGACAACATATTATATGTATTATGGCAACCCATCAGCTCAGAATGGTTTTTCATCTGCAGATTTTACGACAGCTGCAACAGGTTTGGGTTCTCAAACACTTGCGACAGAGGAAAAGTCACCAGCACCAATTGCTTATTGGAAGTTCGATGAAGGGTATGGGACCACTGCAAAAGATTCTAGTCAAAATGCTAATAATGGCACATTTGGGGCTTCAACAGCAGCTCCTGTCTGGCAGTCTGAAGATCAATGTATATCAGGAAAGTGTCTTTATTTTGATGGAAGTAATGACGTTGTAAGCGTCGCCAATTCAACTTCGCTACAAGTCACAGGTGACCAGACAATCGTCATGTGGTTGAAGCCGCTCCAACTTGGCGCCCGTCGCAATCCTATCGCAAAAGCATATGGAGGCGAAGGGACTATCACATTCGAACCTGGTAACACTTTAAATTATTATTGGGGTACAGGAGGGGGGAATATAAATCCTTATGAAAGTAAAAACAGTTCTGCTGGATTGGTCCTCAACCAATGGAATCAGATTGCTCTTGTCAGAAACATACCCGCAAATACCATTACTTGGTATATCAATGGGCGCCAAACAAGCCAAGGGGTTCCTGGATATGCTGCTGCGACCGCGAGTACTCTTCCGCTAACCATTGGAAGCGGCTATGCGGGGGCATTCATGGGATTCATAGACGAAGTAAAAGTTTATTCCTATGCCCGCACATTTGGACAAATCAAAGCTGATTTTGCCTTGAAAGGTTCTGGTTCCGTAAAAGGAACGGCCGTATCAATGGGTACGAACGCGAAAAATAGCGATACATTATCTAAAGGGCTATCAGCGTATTGGAAATCGGACGAAGCCTCTGGCAACGGTGTGGACAGCTCTGGAAATGCTAATGCGACAACTGTTAGTGGTACAAACAATTATGGTACGGGAAAGTTTGGAAATGGGCTTCGTTCGGGAGTACTCACAACCAATTTAGAACAGAACCCATCTTTGGAAACAAATCTGACTGGATGGGGATATTGGAATAATAGCGGAACAGCTACAGTAACCCAATCCAACGAGCAAGCGAGATTCGGATCGTATTCATATAAACAAATTGTTACCTCTGATGGAAATCAAGGTGTGTACTCATATGGTGCCAATATTACGGAAGGAAATACATATACCATGAGTTTCTGGGTTAATATCACTTCGATTGGAGCAGCAGAGTCGATACCATTTTATTATCGAGTTTGGCATAGCACTGGCAACTACATTATAGGTACTATCGCAACGCTTACCACCACAACAAATGGATGGGCGAGATATTCCATGACTCAGACAATACCCACTAACGGATATACGGGAAATAGCCTTAGATTAAGCTTCTATACCAACAAAACAGGCACGACTATTTATGTTGACGGTGTGCAGATTGAACAATCGTCTAATGTAACCCCGTATGTCGATGGCTCCCTTGGAACGGGATATTCCTGGTCTGGCACCGCTCACGCAAGTACGAGTACGCGCACGGCAAGCGCAGCGACAAATGCGACTTTGTTGAATAATACATCAGGCTCACTCAGTTTCTGGTTCAACTCTCCAAGCTTAGATACAAGCGCGCAATGTCCGTTGGGATCGAGTGACGGTGATACCACTGGTGGACTATTTTTCGGATTGAAAAATACAGGCATATACCTTACCCATCAATATGCAGCTGGCCAAACCGTAACCCCACAATCTGTTGCGGCAATAGGTAATAGCACCTGGAATCATGTCGCCTATACATGGGATAATGCCACTCGCCAAGGGAACCTTTATGTAAACGGAGCTCTCCAGCAGAACGTAAGCTATCCGCAAGCGATTACAATTGGTGAATATATCCAAAATCTTGGCACCTGTACCAGGACAGGATACACCCCATTCAATGGAATACTGGATGACATAAGGGATTATAACCGCGCTCTGTCTGGAGCAGAAGTGAGCAAACTTTACACCTTCGCCCCCGGGCCACTTGGGTATTGGAACTTTGAAGAAGGATCTGGAAATGCGAATGATGTATCAGGAAATGGATATACCGGAGTTAGTAGCGGAACTACTGCCGTATCGGGGAAATATGGTAAAGCTCGCCGTTTTAACGGAAGTAGCGATGTTATAAATATTACGGACAATGCGAATCTCAGATTTGGCACAGGGAACTTTACAGTTGAAAGTTGGATCAAATTTCCCCTTTCAGGAAGTTTGGGTTGGGAAGGTATCGTTACCAAGGGTTATACAACAGGCGCTCCAGCAAATACCTGGGGATTAGTTAGAAATAGTACTTTAAGTAATGGTATTGCCTTTCAAGATACAACGGATGGAGGTGGGTCATGGAACGGAGATATGCGTATCGCCTCAATTTCAGACGGATGGCACCATTTTGCAGCACTTAGATCTGAAACAAGTTACAAAATGTACATGGATGGTATTTTGACAATAAGTCAAACAAAAACTGTAGTCAATTTAAGTACCACAGCAAATATTAAGTTAGGAAGTGATGCAAGTAATAGATATCTTAGTGGTTCAATCGACGATACTAAACTCTACAACTACGCCCGCACGTCCGGGCAAATTACAGAAGATATGAATGCCGGCCACCCTCTCGGCGGCTCCCCCGTTGGCTCCCAAGTTGGATATTGGAAATTTGACGAAGGATATGGAGCTACTGCAAATAATACAATTTTCGGTCAACCTAATTTCACGTTCGCCAATGCGCCAAATGATCCCGCATGGGATAATAATGGCAAATTTGGGAAGGCACTTTACTTTGATGGAGTTCTCTCCGCAACTACAGAAGATTATGCAGACGCAACTTATACGGCTCAAACATGGGATGAGGGAACTGTATCGCTTTGGATAAAGCCCGATTCTATTCCCGCTGCTGAATATTATCCTATTTCCGATTACAATGGGGTTGTTGGAGAAAATGGGGGTTGGCTTGTTGCAATAAGCTCTAATGGTGGATGTAGTATTCGGGGGAATGCCTCTTATAATAGTGCATGTCCTGCAAACACGTTTCTTGCAAACCAATGGACTCATCTGGTATGGGTAGTGAGCAAAACACAAGGATTCGCAAAAGTTTATACAAACGGAAAACTTATTAATACAGTTACGGGCAATACACTGGGGTTTAGAATCAATACCACCTTACGTGTGGGTATGGGAAGTTGGTGTACAACTAGTAGCGACTGTATTTATCCTGGGTTTATCGACG
>JAVHSH010000023.1:0-186211 GCA_036172095.1 Patescibacteria group bacterium | reverse complement strand
ATAATGATATGAATCAATTTTCGGTTCCATTTCCTTATTACTGGAGAGATTATGACAGACTCCCAGATCGGGCGACAGAACATACAGTCTATACTTCGACAACGAAGTTATGGGACTATGCAAAGACAAAACGTGAGCTCACGAATGTTGATAGCGATGGAGTCTCATGGGACAAAACGTTTGAGACATGGAAATTCGCAGATGATGCGGATGTCGCCAAGAGAGGTACAGTAAATAAAATAAAGTTAGGTTTCTGGGACAATCTTGCGAGTGATTTCTCAGTCGTATGGACATACGATAAAACCAAAAATAGTTACTACAGAACGAATGGAGGGAAATCACATATTGATAAGAATACAAATAAGCCACTAGATGCAAAAGACATCATCGCTGTTTTTGCCAAACAAAGTCCTGCCAATGATGGGTATGACGGGGGCCATATTTTATATCAGCTGACTGGAGAAGGTGATGCGCTTGTCTTCCAGAATGGGAAAAGCATAAAAGCAACATGGAAAAAGGAAACACCAGAATCACGTATGAAATGGTATGATGAAAACGATAAAGAGATATCCTTGGTAAAGGGAAAAGTGTTCGTTGAAATCCAACCAATTGGTAATACTGTTACATATTAATTTTGGAATTATGCTTTCAGCAGTAATACCATCAAAGACACGCAGGAAGATACTTGAGCTCTTCTATACTCATCATACGGAGTTGTTTTATTTGCGGAATATTGTCAGAACGGTTGATGAAGAGGTGAATGCAGTAAAACGTGAACTCGATATCCTTGAAAGGGCAAAAATTGTTTTCAAGGAAAAAAGATTGAACAAATCTTTCTACACCCTCAATAAAGGATATATATTCTATGAGGAGTTCCTCCGAATATTCGCAAAAATGAGTCCATTTCCTCAGGCATTGCACGAAAATGCGCCACGACTCGGCAAAATTAAATTCGCTTCACTTTCACTCAAATATATACGGGAAGTTCCGATAAAAAAGGATGAGGTGTTTTTTTTGCTTGTCGGCACAATAATCATTCCTGAAGTTGAGGCATTCATCAAGTATATGGAAGAGGTGACAGGAAGACAGATTGACTATACGGTCATGACAGAAGATGAATTCGTATTCAGGAAGAGAAACAATGACCCCTTCTTGGGTCGATTCCTTCGTACTCCAAAAATTATGATTTGCGGTTCTGAAGAAGAACTCATGAAATAAATTATGAAAACTAGAATTATTGTATATATCGTGCTATTGGCTTTGTTGGTTGGAATGTGTCTGCCGGAAAATATTCCGGTCAAATTCAATATCAACAAATCAAAAATAAATTTTAACATCAACCCTCTTTCAATAAAGACGACATTTCTTGGAATACAGATAAACAAAGAATTCAAGACAAAATTGGGACTCGATTTAAAAGGAGGAAGCCATATGGTTTTCAAAGTTGACACAAAAGGTATAAAAACGGAGGATGTGAATGATGCACTTACCTCCGCCCGGGATATTATCGAAAAAAGAGTAAATTTTTTCGGAGTTTCTGAACCGTTGGTACAAAATGTGAAGGTAGGGTCTGAGCATCGTATCTCGGTCGATCTCCCAGGGATTGAGGATGTATCACAAGCCGTAAAACTCATTGGTCAAACAGCACAACTCCATTTTGTCGAAGAGGGGCCAATCGATCCAAAAATTGCCACAACCGAATCGCTGCTTGAGCGATTAAATAAAGATACCGGAATGACCGGAAAACATGTGAAAAAAGCAGCTGTTGTATTTAACCAAGAAGATGGAAAACCACAAGTATCGCTGGCATTCACGGAAGCAGGGACTAAATTATTCGAGGAAATAACGGCACGGAATGTTGGCAAACCGGTTGGAATATTCTTGGATTACTTTCCCATTTCGGCTCCAACAGTCCAACAAAAGATATCGGATGGAAATGCCGTAATCTCTGGTTCTTTTACCGTTGAGGAAGCAAAAAAACTTGCGGTATCGATTAATTCTGGCGCACTCCCCCTCCCGATACAACTCATTGAACAAAGAAATATCGGGCCGAGCTTGGGAGCGGAGGATGTCCAGAAAAGCGTTGTTGCTGGAGGAATAGGATTACTAACGGTCTGCATCTTCATGATAGGGTATTATGGCCAATTAGGAGCTATTGCAACCGTAGCTCTCGCCCTGTATGGAATGATTTCATTTGCATTGTTTCGAGCGATTCCAATAGTACTCACTCTTCCGGGAATTGCGGGATTCATTTTGTCTATCGGTATGGCGGTTGATTCCAATATATTGATTTTCGAAAGAATCAAAGATGAACAGAGAAAGGGACGAGATTTCCAAACAGCGATACGGCTTGGTTTTGGACGGGCAATGGACGCGATTAAGGATGCAAATATAACAACGATGCTTGTTGCCTTCATATTATTCAATCCGCTCAATTGGGATTTCCTTCCGCAGTTTGGGATGGTAAAGGGATTTGCACTTACTCTTGGAATAGGTGTAGCGACCAGTCTGTTTACCGGAGTCGTTATCACACAGAAGCTTATCAAAACATTTTATAAGAATAAATAAACATGATACATTTCCATAAATACACATGGCTTTATATGCTCATTTCGGCAATCGTCATTGGTTCTGGGCTTGTGTCTGTTGCCACCTTTGGTTATCGATTTTCGATCGATTTCACTGGAGGTTCGACGCTCATATATAAAGTTAAGAATAATATCAGTAAAACAGATGTTGAAAAAAGTATTTCTGCGAAAAAGATAAAGATAGTCAATGTGGATGTTCAACAGAAAACCATACACATACAGACAAGTGCGATAACAGACACACAAGAAAAAGATATCCAGGCTGACATAAAGAAAATAAGCAAAGGGGATGTACAAATATTGCGTTATGAGACTGTTGGGCCCACACTGGGAAAAGAAACTGGACAAAAAACAATCATTGCAGCATTCATCGCCATTGCCGGAATCCTTATCTATATGAGCTTTTCGTTTAAAGGATTCAATTATGCGTTAGCAGCAGTGCTTGCCATGGTACATGATTTTCTCGTCGTGCTTGGGTCATATTCATTACTGTCAAGATTCTTTGGGGCTGAGTTTGACCTCATGTTTGTTACCGCTCTTCTTACCACCATGTCGTTCTCTGTTCATGACACTATCGTCATCTTCGATAAGATACGCGAATATATCGGCGGATCAAAAAATATGGCAAATATAGAGTCGCTTGCGGATAGGGCCGTCACCGAAACGATGGTGCGCTCTCTCAACAACTCATTGACCATCGTTTTTATGATGGTGTCGCTTCTCCTTATGGGAGGGGCAACCATTAGATACTTCATAGCGACACTTTTGATTGGGACGATAACGGGTACATATTCATCGCCTTTTATAGCGACCCCCATATTGATCTTGCTTGAGAAACGAAAAAAATGATGAAGATATACCCATATTCACTTGGTGAGCTTCAGGCAAATTGTTATCTTCTCCATGAAGACAAGGATGCCTTGTTAATCGATCCTGGGGATGATGCGAATCTCCTATTAGAAGAACTGCAAAGAAAAAATCTCAACCTTGTCGGAATCTTGGCGACACACGGTCATTTTGACCACGTGATGGCTGCTGGTGAGATACAATTGGGAATACCTAGTACTCCTTTCTATATTCATCAAAAAGATCAATTTTTAATTGACCGCGTTGAAAGTACGGCGGAACATTTTTTAGGACATAGACCAATAGTCATACCTCCCCAAAAAACAACCTTTTTAACTTCTGGTGAATTTCAAATCTCAACTTTCAAATTTCAAATTTTGCATACTCCAGGACACACTCCCGGAAGTATTTGTATTTATTTTCCTGATGAAAAAATCATTTTTACGGGGGATACGTTATTTGCAGGTGCAGTTGGAAGAACCGATTTGTCATATAGCAACAAAAAAGATATGAAAGCCTCTTTGAAACAATTAGCAGCGCTTCCAGAAGAAGTGACCGTTTATCCAGGCCATGGCGAAGAAACGATTATTGCCAACGAGATAGAATCTACTCTTTTCTGAGTTCCGCCAGCAGCACATCTCGTTCATTCACAAGTTCCTTATTGATTACTTTTTCAAATAATCCGTCCAATATGTCGCCGACTAGTCTGCTTGGCTGAATATGTTTTTCCTTCATTACATCAAGTCCATCAACTTTAAGATCTTTTACGGTGAATGGTTCTTTCTGCACTTCAACGATTCTTTTCTTGAATAAATCCAATCGCCAAGAAGTTGGCGTTGAACCAGAACCAACCCGATCTGCAGTACGTAAATCAAGCATATCCTGAATATATTCTTTCCCAACCTCCCGTATAAATCTTCTAACTGCTTTATCCGTTTGGTCCTCTTGCACTGTAAACTGATGAAACTCGATTAATCGAATAAACTTTGTTTTCTGTTCACTTGAAAGGCGGAGTCGCTCGGCTATTTTTGTTGCCTGGATGGTCCCGATAACTTCATGATTGTAAAACGTAATCAATCCCGACTCCTCATCCTTGTGGAATGTATCGACTTTTCCAATATCGTGCATTACCGCGGCAAACCTCACAATTGGGTCGGAAGAAGGACACTCCTTGAGCGCCATGATAAGATGGGTCCCAACGTCATAGATATGGTGTCTCTTCGGGCTTTTTTGAGGCACTTCAAAACAGGCATCCAGCTCAGGAAGTATATACTTCAAAATCCCTGTATTTTTGAGAAAAAGGAATCCTTCAGAAGGATGATCGCTTCCCAGTATTTTGAGAAGCTCATCCCGTATTCGTTCCCCTGAGACGGAAGTTATACGGTCCGCATTACGCGCCATAGCATCTCTCGTATTTATGTCAATTAAAAAACCAAGTTGGGATGCGAATCGTATACCTCGCATCAAACGGAGCGCATCTTCCTGAAACCGTTTATCTGCATCGCCAACTGCTACAATCTTTTTTTCATCTAGATGTTTTTTGCCATAAAATAAATCCACAATCTTTTTTCCGTTATAAGCCATAGCATTAATGGTAAAGTCTCTTCTTGCCAGATCTTCTTCCAAAGTTTTTGCCCATTCAATCGTTGTCGGATGACGGTTATCATCATATCCTGATTCTTTTCTGAAAGGAGTTATTTCAAACAAAAAATCACCCGACTTTACAGTTACGGTTCCGTACACATTATGATAGAAATTATCAGGATACAACTCTTGGATTTTCTCTGGTGTGGCATTTGTTGTGAAGTCCCAGTTCAAAATATCTTTTTTTAGGAGTAGGTTACGCACTGCTCCTCCCACGACATAGACCTCAAACCCATGTTTTTTGAGTCTTTCCATGAAATCGATAACTGGTTGGGGAAGCGAAGTATCCATATATGCAATTGTATCACCCTTTTTTAGAGGAGAGTTTACTTTACGAGTCCTTTTAAAATATCCATATTTTTTTTATCTGGTCCTTTTCCATCAAATCCTGGTGTCTCTATGATGAAAGGAAGATTCCTTGTTTTGTCATTATTCAATAACAACTCAAAAGGCTTTATGCCGAGAGTACCTTGACCGATATTCTCATGTCTATCACGTCCAGAGTCAAAAGGGTCTCGACTGTCATTTATATGAAGAACCACAAGTTTATTAAGGCTAATTTTTGTTTCAAACTCACGTAGGAAATCCTCTAATTTTTTTTGATTTGAAAGTTCATATCCAGCTGAGAAAAGATGGCAGGTGTCAAGACATATTTTAAGTCGACTATTCCCCACATTTCGAATAATTAAGGCCAGTTCTTCAATATTTTGACCAATTTTTTTGTTTCCTGCATTTTCCAAAATGAGAAAAGTGTTTTTTGGTGTAGCATTTAGCACTTCCTTGATATTGCGAATAAGGACACTATATTTAGCATCCTCCATTTTCAAAACGGAAGGAGGGCTCCCCTTAAAGGATCCCGTATGGACGATGCTTCCAACTATTTCTAATTGGGAAGCAACATCGAGCTCAGTGATAAGTGATCTTTTTGATGCTTCACCAATTCGTCCTTCATCTGCAAGATTGACAAGATAGGATGCATGAAAAAATACATCATTAATTCCAAGTTTTTTCTTTGTTTCCAAAAATAGCCGCTTTGACTCCTCAGTAAGAGTTGCCGTATTCCATCCTCGAGGAGAGGCAGAAAAAATTTGAAGACAGGTACCGCCAATGACATGTATTCGCTCGAGCGCCTTATGATACCCACCGGCAATAGAGAGATGTGCTCCAATATTCATAGATATTATTTAAATTTTCAACCAATTAATAATATAGTCAGATACGATATTCACATAGTGTTGAATTGAAAGTTCATGATCAATTTCATCGTCATTTATAAGTTGTTTTGTGCAAACAATATGGCTATAGAATTTATGAGAATGAGTCAAACTTACTCTCATATCGTTTTTGCCAACGATAATAAGAGTTGGGGTCTTAAGTTTTTTTGGTCGAAAATATGTAAAATAACATGAATAAATAGATCTAACCCTCTTACTAAATGGATACAGTAGTAATGTTCCAATCAGATACTTCGTATCCCTCCAACTTATTTTTTTGTATAAATATAAAAATGGGTTTACCAAAATCAGATGAGTAATATCGCTTCTTTTTACTGCGATGAGGGTAGAGACGAGCCCACCCATACTTCCACCGAGTACTGATATTTGGGAATATTCATGTTTGAAATGTTCAATGACACCATCTAAATCATTGACCTGCTGTTTCAAATCAAATTCTTTACTTCCTTCACTTTTGCCTTGACCGGTAAAATCAAAAATAAACGTGGAATATCCAAACTTATTCAGTGCTATAGCGAGTTGTTTTATCCCAAAGTCATCCTTACAGCCTCCAAAACCATGGCACAATATGATGAGATGATTCTTGTTGCCGAGGTAGAGAAGAGAAGCGAGCGTATTACCTTTTGAATTTAAGAGCTTGACAGCTTTTTCCATAATGGAAAGTATTCTTTTGTAAATATTTCTATTATTCTCTTTTTGATATTTTGAGCGAAAGGGAGGTCCTCAATGTCGGATAGTCCTGAAATCCACCTATATTCAGTCAATTTTTTTTCGAGAACGACTGAAGTGATTCGCGCTTTGCACATGAAGTGTTCAGCGTGGAACATAGCCTCATTATTTTGGAACACATCTTCTCCAATCCATTGTGGTGGGTCGATTTCAAGTCCGACTTCTTCACGTATCTCCCGGCGCAGTCCATCAAGGATATGCTCTTGAGGGTATATCTTTCCCCCTGGAATAGTCCAAAGCCCTGCATCAATCTGTTCATTAAGTGATTTTTTGACCACGAGGAGCTCGTACTTTTCATTGAAAATGAAAGCTCCGACAGACAGTATCGATATATATTTTTCGTACATGACACAAGTATATCAAAAATACCTCTTGACTTAATTTAGCAGAGTTGGTATATTATTGCTAATCATTCATCGTCCACCATAATTATGGACTTCGGAATGATAAACCCTATGGATGAATTGACAGCTCGTCAGATAGATATATTGAAAGCAATCATTCAGGAGCATACTGAAACAGGAGAACCTGTGGGTTCGGAAATCCTTGAGAAGAAATATAAGCTTGGTGTATCACCAGCCACGATTCGGAACGAAATGGTTGTTCTAGCAAAAAAAGGATATATCATGAAATCCCATTTTTCATCTGGTCGCATTCCATCCCCAAAAGGGTTTCGGTTTTATATCAATAAAATCATGAAACAGAAGGAGATGTCTACGGCCGATGAGGTCGCCTACAAAAACAGTGTTTGGGATGAGCGAAGCGAAATGCACAAATTATTGACACAAGCGACTCGTGTCCTCGCACAAAGGACAGGGTTAGTTTCCCTTGCTACGACAAATACAGGAGATATCTATTTTGCAGGACTGGCAAATCTTTTGTCAATCCAAGAGTTTATCAATAGAGAGATAGAACGACAGATTTTTCAGCAATTGGAGCAGATAGAATATTGGGAGCGGCTTCTCAACAAGTTCGGTTCACTGGAAGGTCACAATATCTATTTTGTCCTCGGTGATGAAGGCTATTCGGATCCAATCTATGATTCGTGCGCCAGTATATTTGGGGAGTTTGACTCAAACAATGTGAAAGGAATAATTGGTGTTGTTGGACCAAAACGTATGCATTACGATCTCGTTGCACCTCAGGTCAAATATTTTTCTGAACTTCTTTCGGGAATAATGAAAGATCAGAAATTCGGATTGGAACAAGTTAAATAAAACATAATACTATGCAAAAACAAACGGATAAAACCAAAGAACAGCCTGGCGATCCAGTTGAACCGGGGATTGTCGAGAATGAAAAAAAGGAAAATGTTGAATGTTCGTGTGAAGCTGAAAAGGTATGTAAATCATGCGATGAGCAAGCAGCTCAGGCTGAAGAATACAAGCTGAAGTACCTTCGAGCAATAGCGGATTATCAGAACTTTGAAAGACGTATCCAAGATCAGCGGGTTGAATGGACGAAAAACGCCAACAAAAGTCTCATATCGAAGTTGTTGACGTTCCTTGACGATTTGGAGCGGGCTGAAGTATTTGTCAGCGACAAGAACCTCATCCATGTCAAAAGTGCATTTTATAAACTACTGAAAAATGAGGGGCTGGAGGAATTGGAAGTGCTAAACACAGTGTATGACCCGCATACCGCTGAGGTCATCAATATGGAAGAAGGTAAGGAAGATAATATTGTCGTTGCTGTTTTACGAAAGGGATATACATTCAATGGACAGATATTGAGGGTTGCACAGGTTACAGTTTCAAAAAAATCATAAAAAGGGTAGCTACTATTATCAATTACTATTAATTTTAAATACTATGGCAAAAATAATCGGGATAGATCTCGGAACAACAAACTCATGTGTCGCGGTGATGGAGGGTGGATCACCAAAGGTTATTCATTCAACTGAAGGTCGTAATGTCATTCCTTCGATAGTTGACCCAATCAAGAACATTGTAGGTGATGTTGCGAAAAGACAGATGGTGTTAAATTCAAAATCGACGGTCTACTCAGTCAAACGACTTGTGGGAAGAAAGCTTTCTGACCCATCTGTCCAAACAGACATGAAATGGCTTCCTTATACCGTTAAGGCGGGGAAGAATGATATGGCTGTGGTTGAAGTAGAAGGTAGGCAGTTTAGTCCTCAGGAAATTTCTGCAAAAATACTTTCAAAAATTAAAACAGACGCAGAAAAATATCTTGGTGATACAGTCACGCAGGCAGTCATCACAGTACCAGCATATTTTGACGATGCGCAGCGTCAGGCGACAAAACAAGCAGGAGAGATCGCAGGTCTTGAAGTTGTCCGTATCATAAATGAGCCAACTGCAGCTGCATTAGCATATGGATTGGACAAGAAAAATACGCACACCATCGCAGTGTATGATTTGGGTGGAGGAACATTTGACATCTCAATCTTGGAGCTTGACCTTGATGCTCAATCGGGAGTTTATAAGGTAAAGTCCACCAACGGTGATACACACTTAGGAGGTGATGATTTTGATAAAATCATAATTGATTATCTCGCAGATGAATTCAAGAAAGAGAACAATGTTGACCTTCGCAAAGATCCTCAAGCATTACAACGATTGAGAGATGCGGCTGAGAAAGCAAAGATAGAACTTTCATCCTCGATGGAGTCTGAAGTGAACCTACCATTTATAACTCAAGGTAAAGAAGGTCCACTTCACTTAGTCATGAAATTGACACGAGCAAAGCTTGAGTCATTGGTCGGAGACCTCATCGAAAAGTCGCTTGAACCTGTAAAGAAATGTTTAAGCGATGCAAAACTTACAGTGTCTGATATCAATGAGGTTGTCATGGTAGGAGGAATGACACGTATGCCAAAAGTCATCGAGGTAGTCAAGACTTTCTTTGGAAAAGATCCAAACCGTTCTGTCAATCCTGATGAAGTGGTTGCGGTTGGTGCGGCAATCCAAGCGGGCGTCATTGCGGGCGATGTTGGAGGTAAAGATATATTGTTAGTTGACGTCACTCCATTGACTTTAGGAGTTGAAACGCTTGGAAGCGTATCAACGCCACTTATCCAGAGGAACACATCAGTTCCGACAGGGAAAACAGAGATATTTTCCACAGCTGCAGATAACCAAACGTCTGTCGAGATAAATATCCTACAAGGGGAGAGGCCACTCGCAAAAGATAACAAATCTTTAGGACGATTTATTCTTGATGGTATTCCACCTGCTCCACGTGGAGTTCCACAGATTGAAGTATCATTTGACATTGATGCAAGTGGTTTGCTTACTGTCACAGCGAAAGATAAGGCATCAGGCAAGACACAAGCGATAAAGATAACTGGTTCAACAGGGCTCACCAAGGAAGAAATAGAAAAGATGAAAAAGGAAGCAGAAGAAAATGCTGAAAAAGACAAGGCAGAAAAAGAAAAGATTGAGATAAAAAACAAAGCGGATAATCTCATCTATACGTCTGAGAAATCCCTTAAGGATGCTGGTGACAAAGCGCCAAAAGAATTGAAAGAATCTATAGAGAAGAAGATTAAAGAATTGAGAGAAGTATATGAAAAAGGGACAAAAGAAGAGATTGAGAAAAAAGTGAACGAACTATCTGATGAGCTTCAAAAAGTTGGCCAGTATATGTATCAAAAAGAAAATAAGACCCCAGATGCATCTCAAACACAACCAGGAGCTGCGGGTGCAGAAGAAAAAAAAGAAGAACCAAAAAAAGATGTTGAAGAAGGACAGGTCGTAAGCTAAACTAGCGAACAATAAGATGGGGCGATCGTTTGATCGTCCCATCTGTTTTACATATTTGAATTATTGAAAAATGGATTACTACGATTTATTGGGTGTAAAAAAAGGTGCGTCTGACTCAGAGATAAAGGCGGCATATAGAAAGCAGGCTCTCCAATGGCATCCTGATCGTAATAAATCTCCAGAAGCAGCGACAAAATTCAAGGAGATTAACAAGGCATATGAAGCACTTTCCGATAAACAGAAAAGGGAAAAATATGACCAGTTTGGGAAGGATGTATATGAACGAGGAGGATTTGGCGGTGCTGGAGGAGGACAACAACAGGGTCCTTTCAACTATACCTACTCATCCAACTATGGAGGTCAAAGTCCATTCGAAAATGTTGACTTTGGAGGAACGGACCCATTTGAGATATTCGAACAGTTTTTTGGATTTGGGGGAGCTGGCGGAAGAACGAGAAAAAGACGTGATGTATATCAAGTTGAACTAACCTTCAATGAAGCGGTGCATGGAGTCGAGAAAGAGACTGTGATCAAAGGAAAAAAACACTCTATGAAAATCCCTGCAGGAGTTGACGATGGGATGAAAATCCGATTTAGCGACTTTGATGTCCTGGTTCATGTCCGCCCTGATGCTCATTTCCGCAGAGAAGGGCAGGATGTATATGTCGAGAAATTGGTGACTTTCCCATTAGTGGTTCTTGGAGGAGAAGTAAGCGTTGAAACACTCGATGGAACGGTTACGTTGCGTATACGGCCCGGTACGAAATCTGGGACGACGGTACGTTTACGAGGAAGGGGAATTGTGTATCCTCAGCAATCCCATAGAGGAGACTTATATGTTGTTTACACTGTTGAAATACCAGAAAAAATATCCCATAAGGCCCATCAGCTCCTTTCAGATTTGCAAAAGGAGTTCTCATCTGGGACATAATTTTGTATAATAAGCCAAGTCAATTACCATTTACTATTATTTCATTATCATGAGGACAAATGCCGGTGCGTTAAAAAAAGGAGAATTTATTCGTCATCTTGACGTAATTTGGCAAGTTCAAAAGGCAGATTTTTACTCTCCTGGAAAAGGCTCGGCACTCATGAAGGCTCGCATAAAAAATCTTCTTACACATAAGACGCTTGAGTATGCATTCAAGTCGAATGAATCAGTCGATGTCCTTGATGTTTCATGCATTGAAATGGAATATCTCTATAAAGATCAAGAAAATGTTTTCTTTATGGATCAACGAAGCTTTAATCAATATACACTTCAGCTTAGCGTCGTTGGCGATGTAGCGAAATTTATGAAAGAGGGCAACACATATTACGTATACATGTATGATGATAAGCCACTTACCATGAGACCACCAACATCAGTAAAATTTAAGATTATCGAAACTGAAGAAGCAATTAAAGGTGACACAGTATCAGGTGCAAAAAAACCAGCTAAGGTAGAAACTGGAGTAACCGTAATGGTTCCACTTTTTGTGAAAGTTGGCGACATGATTACAGTAAATCCTGAAACCGGTGAATATGGAGAGCGTGTAAAAGAATAAATAGAAGGGTTAAAAAGTCTCAAGGTCTTAGTTGAAATAGTATAATCGTGACCTGAAGACATTAAGAATAATAAATTATGCTTTCCGTTGGAACACTTCTCAAAAGTACAAGGGAGCGAAAAAAAATATCACTACGTGATGTTGAAAAGCACATAAAAATACGGGAGAAATTCATCGTAGCCTTAGAAGAAGACAAATGGCAAATATTCACTTCCAAAATATACATAATGGGGATATTGAAGAACTATTCACGTTACCTATCACTTGACGAGCAGAAGATTCTTGCATTCTTCAGGCGAGAATATGAAAAGAAAGATGATGTAAGATTCAAAGAGCGAATCTCAGGAAAATATATATCGTCTGATTCGAAGAAGACAATCCTTACGGGATTCATCATACTTGGGATTTTATTTTTACTTTATTTTTCATTCCAACTATATCAATATATCAAGCCACCTAAGATTGAGATATTATCACCAACCAATTTTGTCTTCAAACGTGAGTCGACCATAACTGTTGTTGGGAAAACTGAGAAAGAAGCGATGGTTACGATACTTGGGGAGCGAGTATATCAAGACAAAGACGGAGTCTTCAAATACGTCCTTCCCTTAAAACAAAAAAATACGGAGCTTTCAATAGAAGTGGTAGGGGCAAATGGAAAAAAGACACAGCTCGATACTATATTTAAGAAGACGCAATGATATTTTTCAAGTCTTGAATGCTGTTCATCCATGTTTGATCAAGAGGATGAAGACCCAAACGTTTTGCTTCAGAAACAGTTTTTTTGCCTGCATATCCAAATCGAATTTCCCCAAGAAGGCCAACTTCCCCAATGCAGACGGTATTCACTTTGACTGTCTTGGACATGACAGACGAGTATAATGCTGCAATAATGCCAACATCAGCCAATGGTGATGTAATCCGTATTCCTCCAACAACATTGAAATAAATATCATAGCTGTCCAATTTCAGGTTGAGATACTTTTTTGCGATTGCGATAAGAAGTTGGACACGATTGAAATCGATTCCTTTTGCCACGCGACGGGGTATGGATAATGTTGTTGGGACGGCAAGTGCCTGAACTTCAAGAAACATCGGACGATTGCCCTCACAGATCCCGACAATTGCTTTTCCAACCTCTTTCTTTGAAGTCTCTTGCAGTAATGCAGTTGCTGAGTTAACCTCATGAAGTCCATCCTCTTTCATTTCAAATACGCCGATTTCATCCACCGATCCAAAACGATTCTTGGAAGAGCGAAGAATGCGGAACGGGGAAGATGAATCGCCTTCAAGGGACAAAACACAGTCCACCATATGTTCAAGTGTTTTTGGTCCAGCAAGGTCGCCGTCTTTTGTTACATGACCGATGACTAGAAATGGAATACCGCTTTTTTTAGCAAATGGAATAACCCTATTCATCACTTCTTTTATCTGATTGATGCTCCCAGGAGGTGTTTCAACATCCTGAGTATAGAGAGTTTGAATAGAATCAAGTATGACAAGTCGTACCTTTTTTTGTGAATCAATTCCAGAAAGGATTCTATCTATATCCGCTTCATCAGAAAACAGTATATGGCCAATTTCAGCATGTAAGCGTTCAGCTCTATGTTGAACCTGATCAAGCGATTCCTCACCGGACACATAGATTGCCGTGCTATTTTTGATAATCTGAAGAAGAAGTGTTGATTTTCCAATACCAGGTTCGCCTGAAAGCAGCACTACCTCTCCCTGCGTGACACCACCGCCAAGCACCCTATCGAACTCGAACATTCCCATCGATTGCCTGTTCGATTTCGTCTTATCAATTTTTTTTAGCGAGGAGAATTGAGTTGGTGTCGCCTTTTTTTGTGCATGTTGAATTTCTTCCTTTTTTTGCATGAGTGTATTCCACTCACCACAACCAGGACACTTGCCAATCCAAGAGGCAGCTCCATAATTACATGACGTACAAATAAAATATGCCATAGCGTTACATGTGCTCTACCGTTTCAATACCCATAAGATAGAGGCCATTCTTAATGGTTTTTCCAACCGCCTGGGTAATCGCGATTCTTGCTTCCTTCTGGTCCTTTTCCGCTTTTAAGATCGGATTTTTTTGATAAAACAGATTGTATTCTCGCGTCAGTTCGTATAGATAATGTGCGATGATATTTGGCGCAAATGTTTCTGCAGCTTTTTTTACCTGCTCTCTATATTGATAGAGAAGGCGGATAATCGATCGTTCAGATTCACCCAGGTTCATGGTCGCAAGTCGGATAGAAGGGACAACCTTCTCCTTATTAAGGATGCTTTGTGTGCGTACATAGGTATACATAATATAAGGCGCAGAGTTTCCTTCAAGTGAGATTGATTCTTCCAAGTCGAATGCAATCGGGGAGTTGGTTGAGTTTTTCAGGAAAGAATATTTAACCGATGCAACAGCCAAAACTTCTGCAATCAACTCTGAATCCTTAAATTTTTCAAGAATATTCTTTTTTGTTTCATCCAAAATCCATGCGCCTTCAACAACATTACCCATACGAGATGACATTTTTCCTTGTTTCAATTTGACCCATTCATAGATAAGATGATATTGTTTTCCTCCAAATTTTTCCTTATCCAACAACTCTTCAACCTTGAATGTGATTTTAAAGAAGCTTGTCTGTTCTGGCGTAACGACGTGGATATTCTTGTCGATAGTATCAAAGTCATTAAATTCTTTTTGAGCTAGGCCCAGTTCCTTACCTTCATAGGTTGGAAACCCTAAACTGTTTATGAATACGCGGGTATCAAGTCCATACTGAGTCCCATCAAATACGACAGCACCTTCGCTTTCTTTCAATATGCCTTGTTTCAACAATTCTTTTGCAGTGGCAAGTCCAACCTTATGCACTTCACTTTCAAAATAGCATCGGTCGAAATGTGAATAGACACGTTTATACTGTTCTTCAAAATATGAAATGCTCCAATCCCGTGTTTCTTTCCATAAATCCATAATCTGAGGATCTGCTTCATAGACCATCTTATTTATCCTATAGATTTCTTTTTTTGCCTGTTCATCTACTCCATATGCTGCTTCTGCTTGAGCATATGCTTTTCCAAGAAGCGCAATTTTGTCATGTAACGAATATGCTCTAATAGTTTCAATCCCAAGCTCTGTTACAAATTGCTTCATCTTCCATAATGTCTTACCAATATGTAGACCGACATCTCCTTGATAATTAGATCTGATAACCTTGTTTCCGACAGCTTCAAGCAACCGCACCACCGATTCACCAGTGCTTATATTTCTCAGGTGCCCGATATGAAAAAGCTTTAGCGTATTCGGATGTGCAAATTCCACCATAACTTTCTTTTCCTTCCCAAAATAGTAGGTCGGTATCTTGAATATGTCACGAGCTGCATCTTCCAATGGGGGAATAAGGACTTTTTGTGAAAGCCAAAAATTGACAAATCCAGGTTTCAATACCTGGACGGTTTCGATAGCATCATTTTTTTCCAGATTTTTGACTATCTCTTCAGCGATCTCAAATGGATTTCTTTTCATCTGTCTTGCTAAAATCATCGCAATATTCGTTGAATAATCACCGAACTGGAGCTGCGGTGTCGTCAAATGGACCTCTCCCTGAAATTCGGGAAAAAAAGCAATAACCGATTTGCGAATGAGAACTCCTATATTCTGTTCAATCATGGTGTACATATGATAATTTATAATAGTCTAAAAGACAACTCGCTCATACCTCATACTGAGGAAGAGGAATGTCTTTTTTATACCCAAAATGGTTTTTAAGTGTCTCAACGGCCTTAGCGTAAGCCGCCAATGCTTGTCCAACTGAGCCAAATTCACCTCCTGAGATACCAGTCAGATGGACGTCATATCCATATGTAAGGACATTTGGATTGCTGATTGCGACAAATGACTCACTCGGATTGAGTTGTTCCCCTAATATTGCCTGTAATTCTTCAAAAGGAACCGCTCGTCCGGCGATCTCCTTTAGCGGGAGTTGATAGTGGAACCAATGAGGATGAACAAGCTTATTTGCATCTGCAACTTTCATAACAAAATGATGAATAAAATCAAGTGCGCCTGGGCGAGTATTATCTTCGATAAACGCAACATCATGTGTTTTTGGATTGAATAGACAGTCCATACAATGCATACCCGTTGCTCCTTCCGCTGTGAGGGCGGGGATAACCGTCTCATTCGCAAGCTGTATCAGTTTTTCGTTGAATCCCTGCGGTAAGTGGTTTGGATAATGACCTCCAACATAGCTTCCCTCATGAGAAAACTGTCCGAATACAATCGGATCAATAGCAACTGTTCCATCATTGTTTATGAATATATGGAGCGAACCTTCCATTACATTCTTTAACTTTTGTTGAACATCATACGGTGGTTCTGCTGGGGTGAGTTGTTGGAGTTTATCGCCAATCAAGACATCTAGATTTCCGCCCGCAGCAAGGATCTCCATTTTTGAAATCGACACATTACTTCCCAGTTCAGCCCCACCTGTTCCTTCATCGGATTTAACGATACAGTCTTCATCTATTTCCATTAAAACCTGAGAAACCTCTTGGGGAGTATGGCAGATTGCACCCGGTGGGATGGGAACATGATATTTTTGGCAAAATTCTCGAAACCCTGTTTTTGTTCCAAGCTTCAGGTATGCTTCCAAATTTTTGGCATAGGTCGGATTCTCGGTGAACGCATGAGCGAGTTCAACCTCATCCTGTAAAAAATTAAAGAACTGGACTTTGTGACCGTTATCCACAAGATCCTGCATATATGCCATAACATCCGGTTGATTCAAAATATCTCTTGTCAAAGTTCCTTTACCAGTATTCTCGATTGGGACAATAGTAGGTAACGGGATACCAAGGGTATTTTGAACATACCCAAGATAAGCGTCATTAATTGGATAGTTAACAAGCGCGACGTCTTCCGGTTTTCCCATAAGAAACATGCGGAAGTATTGTTGTTCAATAACATCTCCAATTAGTTTTGGAGCTGATTGGGAATCGACCAAGATTGTTGGCTTGGGAAATCCCCACTTAGGTTTTTCTGAATGGTGTGTTTTTTCTGAAATAGTCATAGTAAAAAAAGTAATATATAAAAAAAATCCCCCGGTATATTCGGGGGGTAGAGTATGATGAAAATGGAGTTTTTACCTCATGCAATCATACCCTCCCAATGAGAGGCGCCTAGACGAAGAAGTATAGGTATGAAATAACATGGGTCCATTATACCATATATAGAGCTTGTCATGAAGAGTTGGAAGAATTACAATTGGGAGTATGAAAGGAAAGCTTAAACTTATCGGCATCCTCACGATGGCATTTGTCATCTTTGTCGTCGTACAGTTGTTGTTCTCCATCTTTTCAAAGAAAGAGGGCCGTTTGAGCGTGGTTTCCCACCCGGCCGCGGTTGTTTTCATTGACAACGTCATGAAAGGGAACACCCCTTTTGAGAATGTCTTCAAGGAGGGGGAGTATATGCTTAAAATTGTGCCTGATGGGATAGCAACTGGAGCGGCTTCATGGCAGAAAAAGGTATCGGTGTTTTCAGGGTCCCTGACGCATGTCGATGTCCAACTTGAAAGTACAGATATCTCTTCATGGGCAGATGTATACTGGGTGACGAAAAGGGGTGTGTTTGATAAAAATGGTGGGATACAAGTCCAGACAGAACCTGCAGGAGCACTTGTTTTTATCGATAATGATGAGAAAGGTGTTTCTCCCATAACGATAGATAATGTGACACCAGATATGCATGAGTTGTCGGTATTCAGTCCTCGATTCAGCAAACGGTCGAAGAAGATCAAGATTACCCCTGGCTTTGATATCCACGCATTTATCAAGCTTGCGATAGATCCGACTCAAAAAGCCACCTATTCCGTACCAGATAAAATTATAGAAGCCACGTCGGCTGCCCAACTTAAAGAACCGGCTAACACTGTGAAAATACTTGATACGCCCACCGGTTGGCTACGTGTGCGTGAAGAGCCTACGCTTGCCGGATCGGAATCTGCGCGAGTCAATCCTGGACAACGTTTTGAGCTTCTTGAAGAACAAACGGGTTGGTTCAAGATTCGTATTGACGGGCAGAAAGAAGGGTGGATCTCAGATCAATACGCACAAAAAAATTGATTAGTCTTATTATTTCTTCCAGATAACCTTATTATACAAGATGTATGAATAAGGAATTATCACACAAGCAATTATCAAGACCTTGTATAGGATCCACTGCATTCCATGATCTCCAAATACGTTAAGTAATACAGCGAGTCCTACTCCTTGGATAACTATCGATCCAGATGAGACCAGATTAAACAGAATAAATTTCTTTATATATCCAAAAAAACCTCCCGTAATTTTTTTATGTCTAAAGCTCCAAAAATTATTTATGAAAAAATTCGAAACAATAGCTACTTCAGCGCTCAACATGTTTGCAGATATTTTTACAATGTGGAAAACATTAATGAATATATATGCAAAACTGAAATCAACGCCGAATCCGAGAAAACCCGTTATTATGAACTTGATAAACGAAGAGTGGGTAAGGACATAAAGGAATGTCTGTAAGATGTACTGGATTGAATTTATTTTTGAAACACCTTCGGTCCTATCCACAAATTGAATAGGGACTTCGGAGACAGTAGCTTTTTGATTGATAGCATAATCAAGAAGGGCAACTTGAAAGACGTATCCTGAATAGGAGCTAACATGAGATAGAGCCGATTTGATAACCCAAATCTTTATCGCTCTATATCCATCAGTCCAATCGGTAATCGAAAGACGCATGAATCCAAGCCTAACAAAAAGATTCGCCCCAATTGAGAATAATTTCCTATGAAATCCCCAGTTTGAAGGAATGGAACCTCCGGCAATATATCGTGATCCGATAACAAAATCTGCTCCTTTTTCAATTTTTTCTAAGAATGCAGGTACATATTCTGGATTATGGGACAAATCTGCATCCATTTCAAAAAGTACATATGGATTCAGGTGTTCCATTGCATAGGTGAACCCAGAAATATATGCTTTTCCGAGGCCTTCTTTTTTTGTTTCAATATAGTGAACAGATGGGAATCTCTTTTGTAGTTCTTTTACTTCCGATAACGTACCGTCGGGTGAAGAGCTATCCACGATGAGAACCTCTACATTCCAATTTTGGATGGAGGAAGTGTTAGTAATAATCGATTCAATGAGCTGTTTGATATTTTTTCGCTCATTATATGTTGGAATAACAATCACTGCATTTCTCATAAGATGGATTTGAAATAGGCGATAGTAGAGGTAAGCCCTTGATCAACTGATATCTGTGGTTCCCAACCAAGTAGTTGCTGAGCTTTTGTTATATCTGGCTTTCTTCTTTGTGGGTCGTCTGCCTCAATAGGATTCAAGCTGATTTCGCCCTTTGAATTGGTGAGCAGTTTGATTTTTTCAGCAATGTCTTTTACAGTCATTTCGTTTGGATTTCCTAGGTTGATCACTTCTCCACTTAGAACATCTTTTGTCGCAAGTGCAGCCAATCCTAAGACCAAGTCGGAGACATAACAAAACGATCTTGTCTGCATACCGTTGCCGTAAATCGTTATCGGCTCATTTTTCAACGCCTGGATGATGAAATTTGATACGACGCGCCCATCATTCACATCCATTCTCGGACCATACGTATTGAAAATACGCGCAATCCGTACATTGGTTTTGTACTTTCGGACAAAACTCATACACATCGCTTCGCCAAACCGTTTCGCCTCATCATAACAAGAACGGACTCCATTTGGATTTACGTTTCCCCAATATGATTCCACTTGTGGATGGACCAGAGGATCTCCATATACTTCAGATGTTGACGCATAGACCAAGATGGCATTTTTTTTAGTCGCAAATTTAAGTGCTTTTTTTGTGCCAACGGAATTTACTTCAAGTGTTTCAATTGGATACTTTTTATATTGAATTGGGGATGCGGGGGAGGCTAAATGGAACACAACATCCACAGGCTCCCCAATTGTCGCGTAATCAAAATCAATAGCATTACCCTCAATAAAAGTGAGAGCCTTATTAGTAAGTAGGTGCTCAATATTTTTCTTGTTTCCAGTAATAAAGTTATCAATCCCGGTAACTGTATGGCCAAGCGACAATAAATGTTCTGTTAGATGAGATGCGATAAAACCTGCGGAACCAGTAATGACAATATGCATATTTATGGGTGAAAAATAGACTCTCTTCCTGTTGAAATATAGGTAAATCCTAAATCCTTCATCGTTTTTAGATCATAGATATTTCGACCATCAAAAACGACTGGTTGCTTCATTTGTTCATGTACTGTTTTCAAATCAGCATGTTTGAATTCGTTCCAATCAGTAAGAATAACAAGCGCATCGGCATTCTTGATCGCAGATAATGCATTCTCCGCATAAATCAATTTATCACCGAATATTTTCCTAATGTTTGGTATTCCTTCTTGATCATACACGGTTAAGGCATATCCTTTCTCTAAAAGTTCACGGATGATGTCGACTGATGGAGCAAATCGGATATCATCAGTATTTGGCTTAAAACTAAGGCCCCATATCGCGATACTTTTTCCCGGAGCATGAGTAATAATTTTTTCAAAAAGATTCATTCGTGCCCGTTCATTGATATCATCAACTGCCTGGAGCAGCTGAGTGTTTATTTTGAGTTCTTTCCCTGTTGAAATAAGCGCCTTGACATCTTTAGGGAAACAGGAGCCGCCATATCCGGCTCCAGGATCCATGAAAACACGACCGATGCGCTTATCAAATCCGACAGCATCAAGGACAAGTTCGACATTTGCACCCGTTTTTTCACAATAAAATGAAATGAGGTTTGCAAACGAGATCTTCATTGCAAGAACGGAGTTTGACGTATATTTGATAAGCTCAGCAGATGCTAAATCGGTCACCACCATTTTGCCTGGAATTGGGGAATGGATTTTCAACAAAAGCTCGATTGCTTTTTGGGATTCGGAACCGATAACGACACGATCTGCTTGAAATGTGTCGTGGAGTGCACTTCCTTCCCGTAGAAATTCAGGGCAGGAAGCAACGGAAAAATCGACACTTGTTTTTTTATTTTCTTTAATGATTTGTTCGATCTTTTTATTGGTACCAACGGGCACGGTGCTTTTGCATGAGACAACAGTGAAGTGAGATGAAGAAAGGTTTTTTGCGATTTTTTCGGCAACTGCAAGGACCATTGACAAGTCTGCCTCTCCATTTTCTTTTGGTGGTGTCCCTACAGTTATGAAAATAATCTCCGATGAAGAGATTGCCTTTTCATACTCGGTTGTAAAAATGAGTCTTCCGGCTTTATTGTTCTTTTCAAGAACTTCCTTGAGTCCTGGCTCATAGATTATTGGGTCTCCGCTTTGGAGCCTGTCCAATTTTTCTTGCGTATGACCGATGACATATACGGTGTTTCCAAAATCGGCGAATACACATGCGGAAACGAGACCAACATATCCATGTCCAACAATTGAAATCGTCATATGATTTTAAGTTGTTCTTTAACTCTTAATAATCCCTCCTCAAACGAACTCATTTTGAAGAAGGTATTTTTCTTTGAAACTATTTGTGCCAATTTTGGAAGTGGTGCTTTACCGACGATATACTCTGCCAATGTCGTTTTTCCTATACACGAACTATCCAAATCAAATGTTTTTGCAATCATAACGCAGGCATCATATGGAGATAATGATTGAGAGCCAACGAGGTGAAATATCTCGGGTGAGTAGTTATTGATTAGATAGGAGAGTCCACTTGCGATATCATCGATGAATGTCGGGGTCATAAGAGAATCCGCAATCATATTCATCTGTTTTTTTTGTTCAATGAGCCATTTGAATGTTCTGAAAAAATCTTTTTTTTGCTCGAATTGTGCTCGATATGGATAGGCGATGCGGACAATCATTGCGTTGTTGTAGACGATCTTTTCTCCTTCATATTTTGATTGCGCGTAGACGGAGATGGGATGGGGGATAGAAAGTTCGCTATACGGAGGGTGTGTACCATCAAACACGAAATCTGTGGAAATATAGATACATTTCTTATGAAGAGATTGAGTGACTTCAAATAGATTTTTTGTTCCCTCAACATTGATTTTGAAAGCCAATTCTTTATTTGTTTCGGCGCCGGCAACATTTGTATAGGCGGCTAAATGAAGAAGGACATCAAATGTCGTTCCCGAAAGGGTGGAATTGACCTGATCCTTATTTGTTATATCCATTTGCGTCTGAGCGAAAGAAATAAATTCAAATTTGTCTTTAAGCAGTTCGACAATTCTTGACCCAACCAAACCATTAGCGCCAGTAAGTGCAACTGTTGTCATGAAGAGTATTGTTTTTTGTAATAATTTTGGTATTCGCCATTCTTTATCCGTTGCCACCATTCTTTGTTGTTCTTGAACCACTCGATTGTCGCGGAAAGCGCCTGATCGAATGAATAGCGAGGACTCCAGCCAAGCTCGGTATGTGTTGTCGACCAGTCAATCGCATAACGTCTGTCATGCCCCGGTCTATCTTTCACGTACTCAATGGAAGATTCGTCTTTTCCCATAAGGGACAGGATTTTCCTGATTACTTCAATATTAGATATATCTTCGGTCAGTCCACCGACGAGATATGTTTTTCCAATAGTGCCTTTTTTTATGATTGCATCGATCGCTTCGCAATGATCAAGCACATAGAGCCAATCTCGCACATAAAGGCCATCGCCATAGACAGGAACTTTTTTTCCTTCAATGATATTGGTAATCGCAAGCGGGATCAATTTTTCAGGGAAATGGTATGGGCCGAAGTTATTGGAACAGTTGGAGAGTGTATATTGTAATCCATATGTATCTCCATATGCGCGTACCAGATGATCCGATGCAGCTTTTGAAGCTGAATACGGACTATGAGGATTATAGGGTGTTTTATCGGTGAATTTTTCCTCAGAGTTGAGCGGAAGAGCACCAAATACTTCATCTGTTGAAATATGATGGAATCGAGGGACTTTATTTTTGAGCGCTGCTTCAAGCAATGTATGTGTCCCCACGATATTTGTTTGGATAAAAGGGGAGGAGTCGATGATGGAGCGATCCACATGGCTTTCTGCGGCAAAATGGACAATGATATCGACATTCTTTGTCTGTTCATTCACCAATTCGCTGTTGCAAATATCGCCCTGCACGAATGTGTAGTTGGGGTTTTTTTCCACTTCTTTCAGGTTTTCAAGATTGCCGGCATAGGTAAGCTTATCGAAGTTGATTATTGTGTCTGTCGGATATTTTTTCATCCAGTAAAGCACGAAGTTTGCACCAATGAATCCAGCACCACCCGTGACAAATAGTTTCATGGGTTTATTATAACAAAAAAATCAATGCTCTATAGCCAGAACCCAAGCTCAAATCACTTGGTTGTACGACTGATTGAAATCTCATCTGGAGAAAGCTCAGATGTCTCAGAGAGATAGACGATGATTTCTGCTACTTTTGCAGCACTCATATATTGATTTACATCTGGTTTATCTTTCAAATCATTGTATAAATCAGTATTTACTCCACCTGGGTGAATACTGAGGACGCGTATTCCATATTTCTTTGCTTCTTGTCGTAAACTTTGAGAAAAACCATTTAATCCAAACTTCATAGTGGAGTACATGGTGTGGTTTGGATATCCCTGCTTTCCTGCTGCAGAGTTGATGAACACAATAGTTCCCCTTTTATTGGCTTTCATTGTTTCATAGACATCATGAGTTAAAAGAATAGGCGTTTTAAGATTGGTTGAGTAAATGGACTCTAACTGCTCTTCGGTATTTTCTTCAAATGGCTGAATGTAGGTGATACCTACATTATTAACAAGGATATCAAGCTGTTTGTATTTATTGATTACCAAATCAGTAATTTTATTCCTTGTTTCACTTTTTGTGATATCTCCCAAAACAACATCAACATTTCCATTTCCGTTTACGTATTCAAACCCATCATTATTCCGTCCAGAAAGGATAAGAAAGTATCCCTTTTGCAGGAATAATTTGGCGATTTCTCGCCCAATCCCGCTTGAAGCGCCAGTAATCAAAACAACTTTTTTCATATGAATCAAGTATAGCAAATGACAAAATAGTTCATTTATTTAAATAAATGAACTATTTTGACTTCTTCATAAATTTTTGTCAGAATTGGGGATATGGAAAACAAAGAAAGAATCACTATTGTAGAATACAAAGATTCCTATAAAGATCAGGTGATACATCTTGTCGGCGCTTGCTTGTTGGATCAAGAAGTCATCGCAGAAAGTGATTTACCAATTGATGACAATGATTTGCAGAAAATTCCGGAAGTCTATAGTGGAATGAGCAGATTTTGGATTGCGCTTGATGACGACAAAGTGGTTGGGACAGTGGGGATTTTAGATAGAGGAGAGAATACGGCAAAATTACGCCGCATGTTTGTGCAAAAAGAATATCGAGGAACGGGCTTGGGGCAAAAACTTCTAGACACAGCCCTTGCTTTCGCAAAAGAAGTGGGGCATGCAAAAATCACCCTTAATACTCACGTGAATATGAAGCGTGCACATCACTTTTATGAAAAAAATAAATTCATTTTGGTGGGAGAGAAGGGAAGCGAGTGTAAGATCGTCTACGAAAGGGATCTATAAATAATATTTGATTAATTAAATTTACTCACTTCGAAGAGCGTTGATCGCTGACCGTATTTGGCCAAGTCGAGCAACTCTATCGACATCCAAAGGTGTATGGTTTTGAGAAACCTTTCTTCCCTCTTTGATTTGCAAAAATTTGTCCCAGTTCAATACATACATTCTCGTATCATTAGCCTCACCTTTGTCGTAGTTGATGAGTTTATCACCACTTTTGAGCTCAAACCCTGCTGCTAAAAGTGCATCGCGGGAAAATTGGCCAACTGCCGAGTCACCTTCAAATACCACAACTGGTCTTCTCAAGGATTTATCGGTGTCGCTCCACAATCCATCTTTTTTATCTCGCGCTTCAATAAGGTGGCAGGTGTTTCGAATGGCACTTGCCATAAGATGTTCACTCCCGGGTACTGGAGCATATGCAATTTCACAGGGATCAGGCGTTTCGTCTAATAGCGTTTCTTTGGAATGAGTCTTTTTGAGCAATCGGGCGTAGCGTGCACGTTCTTCAGAAACTCCTTCCCCAAGGGTCCCTTAATCAACACGAATCCATGCAGCTGTTTTATCAGTTTTAGCATCCACTGCGGTCCTGAAGGTGACCGTTGGGCGATCTTTCATGCTCTGCATCCAATCTTTCTGTTCATTAAGATCTTTATTGAGATTATCAACACTTCCCACAACCTCAAACATGTATGGGCTTTTTTCTGCTTTAAAAAGACGGGCAACCTCTTCCTTATTTCCTGGCATTGCTTCGCGGAGTATCGTGCTCTCATTAGGAAGACGGGTGACTTCATGTGTCCTTACATGAGCCATGTTTCGATGATGAGCGAATTCTGCAGAATGTGTCATGGTTGAAGTATAGCAAATTGAAAATTATAAAATCCCTTCTATTTTTGTTACATCGGAAAGGATATGTTTTATATGGAGCAATTTCGCATCCTTCTGTGACAGATGACCGGTGAGTACCGCGACCGGTTCAACACCTGCATTAATAGCCATTTGCATATCATTTTCCGCATCGCCAACATAGAACGCTTCGCTATTTTTTATTCCCTGTTCTTGCAAAATGATGTTCAGCATGTACGGGTCTGGTTTTGTTTTTTCTTTGGGTATATTTGAATCATGTGAAGTCACGATTTGACAAAAGACTTGGGGGATGGCGAATCGGGGAATCATTTTTTCGACAATCATTTCTCTCTGGTTTCCGGTCGCCACAGCGAGTTTGTATTTTTTGCTCAACCGCACCAGCAAATCATTTACTCCCCGCACTTCTTCAAGTTCTTTGACAAATGCATCCCCATGGAATTTTTTGTTATAGAAAATATCGCAAGCCGTATCCAGAAGGGATATATTTTCCTGAAGCAATCCTCGTAGCTCTTCTCGAAACGGTTGGCCCCATTTTTTCTTGATGCGGATATCCATTTCTATTTCATCAAGCGTCACTCCCAGTTCTGCAAGCGTTTCCCGATAGCAGTTGTAATACCCTTTTTTCGATCCAAGGATGATGACATCATCCCAATCGAACATGATCAGTTTTATCATTTCTTTTTGCTTTTGTAGAATTGGCCGTTAACCAGTTTGTCCAACATCTTCCATCTTTTATCTTTCACTGCATGGGGTACATCATCCGGAATATATTTATATGCATGAGTGCCTCGTCTGTTTGAATAGATGGAGATAAATGCGCGGTCAAAATGAATTGTTTCGCAAAGCTTTACGGTGTTTTGGAATTCTTCCTCCGTCTCACCACAAAATCCGACAATGATATCTGTCGTCACATGGGCTTCCGGCATTTTTTTCTTGATGGCTTTGTATAAATCTATATATTCCTGTGCGGTATACCATCTATTCATCCGCTGTAAGACTGCATCATCTCCAGACTGCACAGCCAGATGGAATGTGCGGGTAATATTTTTGTGCTGTGCAATTGTTTCAATCAGTTCCTCTGAAAAATCCCATGGATTGCTCGACATAAAGCTTACCTCATCAAAACCAATATTTGCGACCGCCTCAAGTAGATGAGGGAAAAGAGTTGGGATACGATGTTTCCCCAGATGCTTGACGTATACCGGCTTTAATTCCTGCTGTTTTTTCCCCGCTAGCACGATATCCGATCCATAGGAATTCACGTTTTGTCCGAGGAGTTGTATTTTTTTAAAGCCGTTGGCAAATGCGGTCTGTGCCTCTGCAACGATATTCTCAAATGCACGGCTGACCTCCCGCCCTCTTGTATAGGGGACCACACAATAGGTGCAGAAATTATTACATCCATTTGAGATGGGGATAAGAGCAGTAAGACTATCTTGTCGCAATGGCGCTAGCTCAAAACCTATTTCTTCAAGAGGAATAAACTGGTCTGCCGCGGGCATTCGACGATGAAGTTCTTTCATCATCTTTCCCGTTTTATCCCGGTGTGCCATTCCTGTCATACACCCCGTGATAACAATTATGAATTCCTCACCATGTGCTAATTTTTTTTCTTTCAGGGGAATCAGATTATTCACCATTCCATACACCCTATTTTCTGCAGATTCCTTTATCATACATGTGGTAATTACGACATAATTTGCCTCTTCAATTGTTACGGCTTTTTTCATCCCAGCAGATTCACAATATGTAGCGATTCGCTCAGAGTCTGCAACGTTTTGTTGACAGCCGAATGTGTGGATGAAGTAGCGCTTTGTCATGAACGTTTCTTTTTATCGATAACAATGAAAAAAAGCGCAAGAAGAAAAGCGACAAGCATGAATGCAATAAGCTTTTCAAAACCAGACAAGAACAGACTTGCACAGCCAAGGAGTGCTGTCATGAGCCAGTAAAACACTGCAATTCTTCGCTTTCCCCATCCAAGCTCCATCAATCGGTGATGAAAATGGCCTCGGTCCGCTTTAAATGGCGAAACACCTTTTTTTATACGACGAATAAGAGTGTAAATAGCATCCAACATAGGGATAGCTAGTACAACAATGAATGTCCCTATTTTGCCGAATGAAAGAATGGAAAGAACACCAAGCCAAAATCCTGCAAGTGCTCCACCCCCATATCCTGGCATGATTTTTTGAGGGAAGAAATTAAAGGGAAGAAATCCTGTAAAGACTCCAGAGATGATGACTGCAAAGAAAAGTACATTTGTCGTTGAAACGTCATGCGCAATAAATCGTTGAGACAGTATTCCTAAAAAAAGAGCGGCGATCGCAACAAATCCCGGCATCTGTCCGTCAACCCCTTTGCTCCAATTAATCATGTTAGTTATCCAAGTGAGCCAAATAAGCGCAAGAATATCGGCAAACGGGAGTATCGAATGTTTCCCGAACAGCTCAAAGGTGATCCTCCATGAGTCGAGACGAATTACTCCTCCAAATGGATTAGATATGAAAGGGATGCCGAGCCCAAATCCAATGACGAGTCCAGAGATAAGTAGATTGATTCCAAATCGATAGTAGGGCGAAATATCATAATAATCATCAAGAAGACCGATGATGACGGTAAGCGTACTAGCGATGATTATTCCGATATACAGTTTATTCAATGTCACAAATAAAAGGGATGTGAAAAGAAAACCGATGAACAGAGGAATCCCTCCTCCACGAGGAATAATACCGATATGGGTATGGGCAGGATGCTTACGCACCTTGCTGTCTGTCACCAGTCCTATTTTATTCGCGATATAAATGGTAGGTGGCGTCAGAAGATATGATATGCAAGCAGCTATACTAAAGGCTAAGATGAATTCCATGTTGATTTATGAAACTAACAACAGTACCCGTAAAAATATATAGGTACCAATAATGACAATCGCAGTGTTTGCATATTTGATAAGCGACTTGACGAACTGTTCTTGAGGGAAGAATTTCCTAACGATAATCGCATTAATCATGTATAAAGCATTTATTAAGAAAGGTATGATAAATATCATCCACCACTCTACCAATTGATCTTCCCCAACAGGAAGTGAATACAAAAGAGGGATTTGGGGGGGAATCAAACGCATCTTGAGTAGATACGTCACCACCATAATGAGATTTGAGCTTATGAGTAATCCAATCATAGGTTATACCTATTATACTCCATTATCCTCTTGCACTCGGAAAAAAAATACAGTAATATCACCGCATGACATAAAAAAATCTCCATTCGTACCTCTTTTATTATCAATTTTTTTATGAAATACATGATAGATAAACAGCTTCTCGAATTAGTGAAGACCGAAAAAAAACGACAAAAGGAAGGGATAGAACTCATTCCATCCGAAAATTTTGCATCAGCTTCAGTCCGTTCCTATTTGAGCACGGAATTTGTCAATAAATATTCAGAAGGATATCCAGGTAAACGCTATTATGGCGGAAATGAAGTGGTCGACCAAGTTGAGCGACTCGCTCAAGAACGAGCGAAAAAACTCTTCGGCGTACCATATGTGAACGTTCAGCCTTATTCAGGATCTCCTGCAAATCTCGCGGTATATCTTGCCGTTTGCAAACCAGGAGACAGTATCATGGGGCAAGGATTGACTGCAGGAGGTCATCTCACTCATGGACACAATGTGTCTGCAACGGGTATTTTTTATGTGAGCCACCAGTATGGTGTCGATCCGACGTCAAAAGACCTATTCGATTATGATGCTATTTTGAAGCTTGCCCTAGAACATAAACCTAAACTTATCTGGGTTGGAGCAACAGCACATCCATTGCAGTTTAACTATAAGAAATTCAGTGACATCGCCGAGAAAGTAGGTGCAGTCTTGGCTGCCGACATTTCCCATATTGCAGGACTCATTGTCGGGGGTGTACATCCAAGCCCAGTTCCTTATGCGCACATTGTCACAACGACCACCCATAAGACCCTTCGTGGCCCTCGTGGCGCTATGATAATGGTGACTCAGAAAGGCATTGATGCATATCCGGATCTTCCAGATAGAATCAATAAAGCGGTATTCCCAGGCTTGCAGGGAGGTCCCCATGACAATCAGACAATCGCAATCGCAGCAGCTTTAGAGGAGGCTTCAACGAAGCAGTTTTCGGTGTATGCAAACCAAATTGTGAAGAACTCTGTGGTATTGGCTGATGAACTGAAAAAACAAGGATTGACGCTTGTCGGCGGTACATCTCAAAATCATCTTATTCTTGCCGATTTGACAGCAATGATGGGTCCTGGGGCTGGAATTTTTGTGCAGAAAGCGCTTGACGCTGTTGGTTTGACATTGAACAAGAACACAGTTCCTGGGGAACAGTCAAGCCCGTTCTATCCTTCTGGAGTGCGATTGGGAACGCCAGCCGCGACAAGTCGAGGTATGAAAACTACCGACATGAAGCGAATCGGTGGATTCATAGGAAGGGTTTTATCGATAATAAAAGATTACAGATTGCCTGGCGATAAGGAGTCGCGGCTCGCCCTGTTCAAGAAATATGATGTCATGCTCGCCCATAATCCTGACATAAAGAAGATTCGGGCACAAGTGCGTACGATGGCGAAGCGATTTCCATTACCGTAACGATTGGATCGTGTACACTCCGTCACTCAAAATAAATGCACGGGATGGATATGTTGGAAGCGATGACTGCATGCTCTCTTTGGGTATAAGCACTTTTCCGACATACCAAGGGAGTTCTTTGTATGTCTTTTTGTAAATATATATTCTTGTATCGGGCAAATAATATTGTGCCGGATGGAAATCATATTCATTCGTGACATACACAACATCATTCTTCAATAGTTTGCTCCGGATAGATGCAAACGTTTTTTTGAGAGGAGCTTTTTCGCGTGACAGTATCTGGCCGTTTGAATACGCGACAAGTATCGCTGAAATAAGTAAAAGCATCCCAACACGAATATATTTGTTGCCGATCATTTCGATCGCCCAGATAACAAAAAGCGTCATGCCGACAGATGAAAAAATAAGATAACGAGGAAGAAATACCGGTTTCCAAAAAGAAATAAGAAAAACAAATAGTGGGATCAACACCGCCCACCCCCCAAATAGTATCAAATCTTTCTTGTTGTTTTTCTTCGCATGAAAAGCGAAATATACAGAAGATAATAACAAACCCCACAGAACGAGAGAAACATGTATTAAGTAAGGAAATTCCATCCATGTATTTTTTTCAAACCCGGTAAGAATTATTGCCGGTACAAAGAATATCTCATTCCACGTAGGTGAGACTATCCAGAACTGGTTTCCCACTGGCGGTCTTGAAAACAAAACGATCACGACCCATGGAATGTACCAGACGAACTGGCGCAGGAGAGGACGAATGAACGACTTGAATTCATGACGTGTAATAAAAAAAACATAACATATGTGAAATAAGAGAACTAATGCAAGAAAATAGTGGGTAAAAAGTCCAAGGAATGCCACCACTGCGTAAGATCTGTAATTTTTTTTCAACAGGTAATAAAACAGTGCTGCTCCGAAAAAAGCGATCATGCTGTACATTCGCGCCTCAAAAGCATAGTAATGAAGAAGAGGATTAAGAAGTACAAAAAGAAGATGTGCAAGCGATTTTCTTAGTGAAAACTTGAAATGTTCATGGAATATTTTATAAATGAAAAAAACCGTTCCCCAGTAAAAGATAAGCGAAAGAGATCTCAGAGCAAGCTCTGATTTTCCGAAGAAAAACATCCACGCTTTTAAAAGCAAATAGTACAGTGGGGGATTTGAATCGTGAGCAGTCGTCGACAAAAGAGAAATGATTGGCATCCGCGCCATAAGATAAGAAAACGCTTCATCCCGCCAAAAACTCGCTACCAAAAAAACCAATGGTGTATGTGTGAATAATACATTCATCATATTTTTTCAGTAACTTTATATGTTATGTTCTTTTTCAGAATAATTCGAGTGTGAGACTCCAGTGCTGGAAGAGCAGAAAGGAGAAAAGATATTACCGGTAAAAAATACCACTGAATAAACATCAGGGGAAGGGTCGTGAGTGGTGTATCGACATTCATTTTCCTACGGACATGGATATCGATATAAATATAAACGACAATCATGGATGTGGAAATAGTCAGAATAAACCCCGAAAGCTGTGGAAGAATAAAACCCAGGACACTATTTTTAAATGCGGGATTGATGAGAGGAGGGATGGATGCGCTTATGGTGAGAATGAAAAATGAAACAGGCCACAAAAGATGATTTTTTGAAATAAAAACAATTTTCTTCATTTTTTCGTTCCACGGAATCAAAGGTGTAATCACTGATTGTCGGAGCGCATATCCAATATCACTTACTCCCCATGCCCAGCGTTTTTCCTGTTCATACCGGGACTTGAATGTCTTGAGCAATGACCCAGCGAATACTGCGTCGCTTCCAATTAAGGTGTATAAAGGGATCGTTCGAACAAGAGCCCCATATTTAAAGAAAGCCTGCAAGAAAACATGCCAATCCTCAGGGATAATATCGACATCCCAATAATCGATTTCTTCTATAAGCCATAGACTTACAGAATAAGTGGATATCTGGATAAGATTATGCTTTTGCGAAAGAAAAGCAAGTCGCAGAATGGATGAAAGTGTTGCCTGGATACGGATGAAGACGGGAAGTTGCCAAAAATTGTTATAGAGCAACACAGGAGCCCAGTAAAAGTGGTAAATACGTTTAGTATCATTCACGAATGAATGGGTTAGATACGAAAAATAATTCACAGGCAGAGTACTATCTGCGTCACATATCGTGAGTATCGTTTCTTTAATATTGATTTTTCTCTCCCTACAATAGGCAGATACGATAATTGCAGCGGCAGTTTGATTACTTGCTTTTCCCGCCTCCTCATTCGATTGAAGGACATGATATGATTCGATAATATCCTCGAAAAATGAACCATATTTTTTTCTAATATTGAGTGCTTTTTCTTGCGCATCATCTTCTCTTTTTTCAAATGCAAGGACCAGAATGATTTTCTTGAAAGGATAATCGGAATGGATAATCTTATCTATCGTCGCATTGAGTTTAATCAGTGATTCTTTGTAATTTGGGATGATGACAAAATGTGAAATGTGGCTCGTCTTCTTTGCTTCATCTTTCACAAGTGAATGAAACGGGACCTTTTCATTTGCATGAAGAAGACTGTAGGAGAGAGTGCTGTAATAGACTGTCTCAATACAGCTATATAAAAAATAGAGGTCAAATGCGATGATGAAATACGCGACAAGAGCGGGATGGAAGGGAGAGAGCCAAAGCGGCAACGTAATCAAGAACCACGACAACACTGGGATGATAAGATCAAAGATTCTTCCCAATAATGGATGGCACTCGCGTTTTGCTGACATGCTGATATTATACCGCAGTATAATAGAAGCAATGAAGTCATTCTCCGAAGTATATAAAACCCTCAACCCAGAGCAGAAAAAAGCTGTGGATTTGATTGAGGGGCCTGTGATGGTTATCGCAGGTCCGGGAACAGGAAAGACCCAGATTCTTACGCTTCGTATCGCCAACATACTTTTGGAAACACAAGCTAATCCAGAGAATATACTCGCACTGACCTTTACCGAAAATGCGACTGCCGAAATGAAGGAACGTCTTGGCCTGCTTATCGGCCCCGATGCGTTTCGTGTCCATATAAACACGTTCCATGGCTTCTGTAATGAATTGATTCAAAAACATTTCGACATATTCCATCATCTCGCATCGTATTTACCCATCAGCGATTTGGAAGAAATAGAACTTATCCAAGAGCTTATCGAGTCGGAATCCTATGAATTTTTACGTCCAAGCGGAGATCCCTCCCATTTCTTCCGCCCTATTTCACAGGCAATCGGTTCATTGAAAAAAGAAGGGATTGTTCCCTCAACCTTTCTTTCCAGTATCGAACAGTGGCAAAAAGATTTTGAGAAGCGCGATGATTTAATCAATACGAAAGGGAAATATAAAGGAAAGATGAAGGGATTTGCCCTTGATGAAATAAAACGGATACGGAAAAGCAAAGAGCTCGCTCATCTCTATGGGCTCTATCAGACACGCATGAAGGAGAAGAGATATTATGACTTCAACGATATGATTATCGAGGTTATCCGAGCTCTTCAGACAAATGAGGAGTTTTTGGCTCAAGTGAGAGAAACATATCAGTACATCCTTGTGGATGAACACCAAGATACGAATAACTCCCAGAATACGATTATTGAATATCTCTGTACTCTTGATGATTTCCCCAATCTGTTTGTCGTCGGAGATGAAAAACAATCTATTTTTAGATTCCAAGGGGCATCTCTTGAAAATTTCCTTTATTTCCAAAAGACGTTCCCCCGAGCAGCTCTCATCTATCTTCAGGAAAACTATCGTTCAACACAACGCATCCTTAATGCATCTGGTGATTTCATCAGACACAACAGTGAGAGCATTTCCTCAAATACGAAACTTACCGCCCATGCAAAACATACCGATGTCATAATTGAGATGGATGAATACTCAAATCCCTCATCAGAATGGGTTGCGATTATCCAAACCATAAAAAAACTCAAGACAGAAGATGCAATTCCTTATGATGAAATGGCCATTTTGGTGCGGAAAAACGAAGATGTCCTTTTGCTTGCTTCACTGTGCGAAAAATACAACATTCCGACATATGTCTCCACGGAAGAGTCGATATTTGCGGATTTTTTCATCCAAAAAATCATACGGTTGTTATATGCCATCCAGTCAGTCGGAAGTGACTCAGAGTTTGCCCATGTACTCCTCATGGATATTTTTGGCGGAGATCCTTTGGAGATTTTCGACTCCCTGAATACTGCAAAGAAACTCCATCAATCTCTTTGGGAATATTTGGGTTCCAAACAAGCGCCAAAAACGTTATCTGATATACGAAATAAGATTATTGCATGGAAGGTGTTGTCGGAAAACGAACCACTCGACAGTTTTTTCATTTCCCTTCTGAATGACTCTGGGCTCATGAAAAAAATACTGAGAGAAACGAGCGCTGTTTCCCTGCTTGAAAAAGTAAGTGTCTTATATGAGGATATAAAGCAACTGCAACGGAAAAATCATTCATTATTCCTTGAGGATTACGTAAACTATTTGCGGTTATTGGAAGAACATAGACTTACGCCAACATCTCAGGTTATCAAACAGAGACAGGGGCGTGTCTTCATTTCCACGGTACATAAGGCAAAAGGACTTGAATTTACTGCCGTTTTCATCCCGCAGATGAATGACAATAATTGGGGAGGCCATAAGGGGCATCAGACACTACTTTCGATACCATGGACATATCTTTCCCGCATTGCCATGAAAAAAGAGAATGATACCGAGAAAATAGAAGAAGAGCGAAGGTTATTTTATGTAGCTCTCACGCGAGCAAAAAAATATGTTTTCCTTTCCAGAAGCACGACAAATGAAGAGGGAAAATCGCTCTTAGGTTCCCGTTTTCTCTTGGAAATTTCTTCGGAATATATCCATAGCAAAATAAAGATGGAATCGCCATCAGAAACAAAGGAAAAACTTCAGATGCTTTTATCCCATACGAAAAAAGAGGATAAGACATACAATAAGGAGGAACTTAAGGAATATTTTCAATACGAGTTTACTCATAGTGGAATTTCCGTAAGTGCATTGAACAATTTCATAAGCTGCCCATGGAAATACGTTTTTCGTAACCTTATCCATCTTCCAGATGTACGAGGATACAACCTTTTACTCGGAACAGCGGTCCACGAGACGATACGGGAGTTCATTTTTTCGCTTCGCCAAAAGAAACTGATGGATATAAAGGAGTTGATGATGGGATATGACACCATTGTTGATTCCTTTTCTGCGAACGACAAGGATATCGAAAATATAAAAAAGAAAGGCACAGAGATACTTCCTGCCTATTATGAAAAGCGAATGAAAGGATGGGACGAAAAGCGTGAAAGCGAAGTGATCATTCCCAATTTACCTCTCGATTCGGACGTTTTGATAAATGGGAAGATAGACATGATTGAGCATAAAAAAGGGAATGATGTAGTCGTCTATGACTTCAAAACCGGAAAAGTTCGATCCCGAAACGAGATTCTTGGATTGACGAAAAACAATGATAAAGGGTATTACCGTCAGCTCGTGTTTTATCAACTCCTTCTTTCCTTATTCAAGAAAGGGCAGCTTCATATGATAGAAGGAGTCATGGAATTTGTCGAATCTGCCGAAAAAGGGGAGATTCGGCAAGAAGCATTCGTCATAACAGATGACGATGTTAAAGAGCTGAAAGAATCAATCCATCAGATGAAAGAATCAATTCTCACGCTTTCTTTCTGGGATTCGCGTTGCGAAGATAAGGACTGTGAATATTGTATGCTTCGAGAACATTTTTATCGTCCTCTCCGATGACGGGGTTCTTCTTTGCTGTACATCTCAAAAGTCGATACAAGCGTAAATACGAAGAACAGTGCATAAGCCACCGGAAGGCAACGGAAGGAAAATGGGAACAAATAAAGCAGTACGGCTGCAAAAATCAATGGGATGTGTGTCCCATGTATTCCGGCCTGAAGGCATTTCTTGAAATGTATACGGATGAAGTATGTGCGAAAAGCGAGATAGGTGATCAAACTCGACAAAATAATACTCATAGTCACAAAGATCATGAAGGCTAGAGGAAACAGAAGAAACATGCAAGCGATATATATACATATGGCATATGGGGTATATAAATGTATCAACGAAGTGAGAAGTGGTATCTGTTTCCTTGATAGTACATATCTCGATGTAGGACTATATAACCATTGTTTGTGGAATTGCCTGAAAGACACTTGTAATCCATCTTTTTTCAGGAATATGAAAGGAATCGGGTTTTGGAAACGAGGCGACATTTCTCGTTCATTGGCCATGAGTACGAACAATGGTTTTCCATTTTGTCTTACCCAAATGAACAAAGGTGTATTGGTATTTGTGCTCAGTATGCCTTTGTCAATCCGTAACTCCACGTCCTGAGGGAACCCAGATAAGCATTGCACAATGGCACTCTTATATTCATATATTCTTGAAAGTGGGTACTTCGCTACGAATGAAATAACAAAAAGTATTGTTAGAAAGCCCAATATACTGATATAATACTTTAGAGAATACATAAGCCGTATGTGGAGAAGTTTTGGAAAGTATCTATCTTGAGGAATGAAGGAGTTTATGAAGGTTCTTAAAATGGCCTTGACTTTTTTCATCATACGTTTTATGATAGAGGAATCAGAAAAAAATTACAACTTCATCTATTGAAGTGAGAATTTTTCTTTATTAATTTTTATTATATTTCCTATGGCAGACGGCGTTTTTGTCAGAAACAAACCACATTTGAATATCGGTACAATTGGTCACGTGGATCATGGAAAAACCACAACCACTTCAGCAATTCACTACGTTCTTTCTAAGAAAGGTCAAGCAAAATTTTTGAAATATGAAGATATTGATAAGGCTCCAGAAGAAAGAGCACGTGGCGTCACCATCAATCTTCATCACTCTGAATATGAAACAGACACTCGACACTATGCACATATTGATGCTCCAGGACATGCAGATTATATTAAGAACATGATTACTGGTGCCGCTCAAATGGATGGCGCGATACTCGTTGTTTCTGCTCCAGACGGCCCAATGCCTCAGACTCGAGAACATATCTTACTTGCAAGCCAAGTGAACGTTCCAGCAATCATTGTCTTCTTGAATAAAGTTGACATGGTCCAAGACAAGGAAATCCTTGATCTCGTAGAAATGGAAGTAAGAGATCTTCTTACAAAATATGGCTTTCCAGGAGATAAAGTTCCAGTCATTAAAGGTTCCGCTCTCAAAGCACTCCAAGATGATCCAGAAGCTATCAAACAAATCGAAGAGCTTATGCACCAAGTTGACACATACTTCCCAGAGCCAGTAAGAGCAACAGACAAACCATTCCTTATGCCTATAGAAGACGTTTTTACGATTCAAGGACGAGGAACAGTGGTCACTGGTCGTGTTGAAAGAGGAATATTGAAACTCAACGAGGAACTTGAGATTGTAGGACTCAAAGAAACAAGAAAAACAGTAGTAACAGGAATTGAAATGTTCAAGAAAACATTGGACGAAGCACGAGCAGGAGATAACACAGGTATTCTTATCCGTGGTATCGAAAAAGCAGATGTTCAACGAGGACAAGTCCTTGCAAAACCTGGGACAATCAAACCACATACAGAATTCGAAGCTGAAATCTACGTCTTGAAAAAGGACGAAGGTGGAAGACATACAGCATTCTTCAATGGATACAGACCACAATTCTATGTCAGAACAACCGATGTTACTGGAGAAGTCATTCTCCCAGCAGGAGTTGAGATGGTTATGCCAGGAGACAACGTCAAAGTCACCGGTAAACTCATCTATCCAGTAGCCATGGAAGAAGGATTGAAATTTGCTATCCGTGAAGGTGGACATACAGTCGGAGCTGGAGTTGTAACAAAAATTATTAAATAACAGAGGGACTATTTAAGAGCACTTTTACACTATGCCAAAAGGAAGAATTCGAATCAAAATGAAGTCTTACGATTATCGTATAATCGATGAGACATGTCAAAAACTTGTTGATACAGCAGTGAGAACAGGTGCATCTGTCATGGGGCCTATTCCACTTCCAACAAAGGTTGAGGTGTTTGTTGTGAATAAAGCGACATTTATCGATAAGAACTCTCGTGAGCACTTCGGATTGAAGACTCACAAAAGATTGATCGATATATTGAATCCTACGAACCAGACAATTGATTCATTAATGCATCTAGAGCTTCCAGCCGGTGTAGAAGTAGAAGTAAAGATGTAAATTTTGGCTTGATAAAGGAAGGTTTATATTATATAATCACAAAGTTCCGGATAGGAAAAATGTCCCTTGTCCGCAGGGGATATTTTTTTTCCTCGTGTCCGATAAGTTATTTTAACGCTATGGACAGGTTTATTTTAGGTATCAAAAAAGGTCAATCACAACGATTTGACAAAAACGGTTCCCGACTTGCAGTTACTATTATAGAGACAGCCCCAAACTATCTTCTTGATATTAAACTCGCTGATAAAAATGGTTACAATGCCATTGTTGTCGGTTTTAAAGAGGGAAAAAATATTCAAAAACCTGTTCAAGGTCTTCTTAAAAAAGCAAAAGTTGAAAAACAGCTCAAACATATTTCAGAATTCAGATTTGATCCTACAGTCCTTACAGTTTCTGAAGTCGAAGGAAAAAAAACAATTGCATTCGGAGATGTTGTCGTTTCAGTTGGACAAGAATTAAAAGCAAGCCAATTATTTAAGTTGGAAGATATGGTCTCGGTCACTGGAACTGGAAAAGGAAAAGGCTTTCAAGGAGTAGTCAGAAGACATCACTTTAAAGGCGGATCCAAAACTCATGGACAGTCAGATAGACTTCGTGCTCCAGGCTCAATCGGTATGTCTACAACACCAGGACGTGTTTTCAAAGGAAAAAGAATGGCTGGACGAATGGGAAGCGAAACAGTGACAGTAAAGAATCTTCCAGTTGTCGAAACAAATGAAACGAGCATGGTTGTTGGCGGCCTCGTGCCAGGCGCGATCGGTGGATTAATTCGAATTAAAAGAATTTCATAATGAATATGGAAGCATCAAAAAAAGTAAAAGCAAAAAAAGAAATTATAGTCAAGCAGTATACTCTTGAAGGAGTTGAGTCTGGAACAGTTGAACTTTCCAAAGAGCTTCTTTCTTACACACCAAATAAAGTACTTCTTACTCAATATATCCGTATTTTCCTTGCTAACCAAAGAGAAGGAAATGCTTCAGCAAAGACAAGAGCCGAAGTCGCCGGATCAACAAAGAAGATATATAAACAAAAAGGAACAGGAAATGCACGTCATGGTTCACGAAAAGCACCTCTCTTTAAGGGTGGTGGTGTCGTTGGTGGCCCAAAACCACAAGAACACCGACTTGAATTTTCCAAAAATCAAAGAAAAGGAGCATTGTTAAGTGCCGTAGCGCATCAAGTACATGAAGGAGCAGTCTCTGTCCTTTCAACCGACCTCAATGCAGTAACTCCAAAAACAAAAGTAGTCGCTCAATTCCTAGCGAAAGCAAACATGGTAAAAGGATTTACGCTCTTCATCCTTTCTGATTCAAAAGCAGAAGGATTTATCAAATCAGCAAGGAATATTCCACAAGTTGAGAGTACCCACATGGGTTCACTTAATGTTCACTCAATTCTTAACGCCAAACATATAGTAGTTGCTACAGAGGCTTTTAAATCATTGCAACAAATGTTTACAAAATAATGAATAACTCAATTTTAAAGTCTCCTGTCGTTACAGAGAAGGCAACAACACTAGCTCAAAGAAACGTTTATGCGTTCACAGTCGCAACACTTGCAACTAAAGACCAGATACGACATGCAGTAGAAACAATTTATAGTGTAACAGTCGGATCAATCCGAGTTGTTGTGCGCAAAGGGAAAGTACAGCGAGTTGGTAAAAGAATGGTGCCGAAATTGCACGCAAATAAGAAAGTCGCCTATATCACCGTTACAAAAGGATCGATAAGTTTATTTCCAAAAGCATAATTTGAATTACTGATATGAATACCTCATCACAAAGACCAGAAAAAAAACTTACAGAGCTTCTTCAGAAGCATTCTGGAAGAAATAATGCCGGTCGTATAACTGTTCGTCATCAGGGAGGAAGACACAAGAGATATTACAGAATGATTGACTTCAATAGAGATAAGAGAGATATGGAAGGTGTCGTCAAGTCAATCGAATATGATCCAAACAGAAATGTAAACGTATGTTTGGTTGAATATACGGATGGAGAAAAAAGATATATTTTGCAACCAAATGAACTCAAAGTTGGAGATGCGGTCTATGCAGGTGAAAAATCTGATATAAAACCAGGAAATGCACTCCCACTTCGACTTATCCCTATCGGTATCGAAATACACAATCTTGAGTTGTTCCCTGGACAAGGCGCAAAGCTTGTCAGAGGAGCAGGAACAGCTGGAGTGGTTGTCGCTAAAGAGGGAATATTCGTTCATGTGAAACTCCCATCAGGCACAGTAAGAAAATGTTTTGGAGAAGCATATGCAACAATCGGGATGCTTGGAAACATTGAACACAAAGATGAAATATTAGGAAAAGCAGGTGCAAGTCGTCACAGAGGTATTCGACCAACAGTCCGTGGAACAGCCCAGAATCCTCGAAGCCATCCACACGGTGGTGGAGAAGGAAGAACGGGAGAAGGGATGCATCCAAAGACGCCATGGGGTAAATCAGCAAGAGGAACAAAAACAAGAAATAAAGTTAAGTGGAGTAATAAATTTTTAGTCAAATAATATGGAAGCAAAAGCATCAGTAATCGACGTTCATACAACACCAAAGAAATTACGTATCCTTTTGGATGGCGTGAAGAAAATGAAACCATCACAAGCTATGGATCATCTCTTCTATTCTCCAAAAAAATCAGCCTTAATTCTCTATAAAGTAATCAAATCTGCCGTAGACAATGCGAAAGCGACTTTACAGATTGATGCTCATCTGCTAGAATTTAAGCTTTTGAAAGTAGATCAAGGACATTCATTACGAAGGTATAATCCAGGAAGCAGAGGGACAGCAAAACCATACAGAAAGCAGTTTGCACATATTCATGTCGTAGTTGGCCCCAGTAAAGTAAATGAATCCAAATTGATTGAAAGTAGTGAAGCAAAAAAGATCAAGACAGAGAAAAAGGAAACAGCAGAGAAAAAGACATTAAAAGTTGCTAAAAAACCTTCCTTAAAAAAGAAGACCGCAGCACAAGTAAAATAATAAATGGGACAAAAAGTTGATCCAAAAGGACTTCGGGTAGGTATATCGCAGGGATGGACATCTCGATGGTTTTTTAGTAACAAAAAAACATTCAGAGAAGCGCTTATCTCAGATATCAAAATCCGTGAGAAACTCCTTCTTAAATTTAAGTTTGCATCAGTAACCCATATTGATATCGAGCGCGCAATAAAGAAGATTTCAGCCATTATTTATGCCGTGAAGCCAGGAATGATTATCGGACGCGGAGGAAAAGGACTCGAAGAAGTTAAAAAATACATCGTTGCAGATCTCGATAAAAAACCAAACAAGGAATTGAAAGTTGAAATAAAAATTGAGCCAGTGAAAAAACCATATTTGAGTGCATATTATGTTGCCCAGATGGTAGCGGAAAAGATAATAAAAGGATTCCCTCATAGAGCAGTCATACACCATACAATGGATCGCGTTATGGAAGCCGGGGCAAAGGGAGTTAAGATTCAAATTGGCGGCAGAATCAATGGAGCAGAAATCTCACGAAGAGAAAAATATTTCTTGGGAAGCATACCGACTTCGACAATCCGAGAGGATGTAGACTTCGTCCGCTACCCAGCATTGACGAAATCGGGATACGTTGGAATAAAAGTTTGGATTTGTAAATAACTATGTTGGCACCAAAAAGACAGAAATATCGCAAGCAGTTCAGAGGAACATGGAGAAAGATTGCCATGAAAGGTGCAAATGTAGCTTTTGGTTCGGTAGGCCTCAAGGCGATGGATCAAGGATGGATAAAAGATAGAGAAATTGAATCAGTCCGCGTCGTGCTTGCACGTGCAACACGAAAACTTGGAAAGTTCTGGATTCGTATTTTTCCTGATAAACCATTTTCTAAGAAACCACCAGAAGTGACCATGGGTGCAGGAAAGGGAGATATTGCATATTTCGTCGCATCAGTCGTTCCAGGAAAGATTATGTTTGAAATCGATGGTCTTCCAATTGCTGAAGCGCGGGAAGTATTGAAAGCTGTCTCTATGAAGCTGTCTGTTAGATCAAAAATTGTAACAAAGGAATTACTATGAGCAAATACATGAAGGAAGTAAGCCAAAAAACAGCAGAGGAATTGAGGAAAGATATTCTAGCTTTGCAGATGGAAATAGCAAAATTGAATGTGGAAATGTCAGTTGCGCCACAGAAAAATACAAATGTCATTTCAAACAAAAAAAAGCAGTTAGCAGTTCTTTTGACAGCATTACAACAAAAGAAGTAAATAATTATGGCACGAACTCTAGTAGGAACGGTGATTTCGGACAAAATGACAAAGACTGTCGTTGTTTCTGTTGAAAGAAAATTTCGCCATGCCAAATATGGCAAAGTAATAACAAAACACAAGAAATACAAAGCCCATGATGCAGAGGGAGTTTACAAGACAGGCGATTTCGTAGAAATGCAAGAAAATCGACCTATGTCTGGCGAAAAGAGATTTACAGTTATTAAAAAGTTAGAGAAATAAACAGATATGATACAGCTGAGAACAGTTCTGACAGTTGCAGATAATAGCGGCGCAAAAAAAGCTATTATGATTGGTATGCCTTTCAAAGGGAACAGAAAATATGCATATGTCGGTGAAATCGTCAACATCGCTGTCAAGGAAGCAATTCCTTTTGGACAAGTGAAAAAGGGAGAAGTGATGTCAGCTGTCGTAATACGGACACATAAAGAATATAAGAGAGCAGATGGAAGCTATATTCGCTTTGATGATAACGCATGCGTTATCTTGCAAGCCAAAGATAACAAGGATCCAAAAGGAACACGTGTCTTTGGACCTATCGCAAAAGAAGTCAAAGATAATGGATTCAAGAAGATTGCAAGTTTGGCCGAGGAAATGTATTAATATGAAAATCAAAAAGAACGACACTGTCACAATACAAACAGGGAAAGACAAAGGAAAAAAAGGTGTAGTGGAAAAAGTGTATGAGAAACAGAATTCCATACTTATCTCAGGAGTGAACTTGTATAAAAAACATGTGAGAAAGAGTGAACAGATGCCAAAAGGCGGTATCTTAGAGGTTTCACGACCTTTAAATGTCGCAAAAGTAGCACTTGTATGTCCTCAATGTAAGAAAAATGTGCGAGTTGGTTATAAAGTTGAAGCAGGAAAAAAGCAGCGCATTTGCAAAAAATGCAATAGCATTATCTAATACTTATGTCATTCCAAGAATTTTTTCAAACTGAAGTAAGGCCAGCGCTCATGAAGGAGCTCGGATATAAAAATGTAAACGCAGTCCCACGACTTGTGAAAGTCGTCATCAATGTTGGAGCAGGAGAAGCTGTCACCAACAAAGGTGCAATCGCGAAGATACAAGAACAGATAAGTACAATCGCAGGCCAAAAGGCAGTCATCACAAAAGCAAGAAAATCAGTCTCAGCATTTAAAATCCGTGAAGGATTGGCAATAGGAGTAAAAGTGACTTTACGAGGGGCTCGCATGTATCATTTCATTCAGAAACTTGTTACCATTGTTATTCCAAGACTTCGAGATTTTAGAGGAATTGAAGAAAGTACAGTAGATCTTCACGGCAACCTCAATCTCGGACTGACAGAACAAACATTGTTTCCAGAAATTGAATACGATAAAGTCGATAAAGTTCGAGGTCTTCAAGTAACAATCGTCACAACAGCAAAAGACAAAGCAAAAGGAAGATTACTATTTGAAAAATTGGGAGTTGCTTTTAAAAAATAATCACCTATGGCAAAAACATCAGACGAAGTTAAATTCAAGAAAGAACAAAAATTTAAGGTACGCAATCATAATAGATGCCAAATCTGTGGAAGATCCCGCGGATATATGAGACGATTTGGATTGTGTCGCATCTGTTTCAGAAAACGAGCGTTAGAAGGAGAGATTCCTGGAGTTAAAAAGATTTCTTGGTAATGCACTATGACTAGATCAATGAAAAAGGGCCCTTATATCGACGAGAACCTTATGAAAAAGGTTATGGAACAGAAAAAAGGTTCAGATAGAAGTGTTTTAAAAACATGGGCTCGTGCATCCCAAATACCACCAGAGTTTGTTACTCATAAAATCGGTGTACATAATGGACGAAAACATATAGAGATACTTATTACTGAAGGAATGGTTGGCCACAGACTAGGTGAATTCGCATTAACCAGGACATTTAAGGGTCATGGAAAAATTACAAAACGAACAGCTGATAAAACTTAATAGTTGAAATATATATATGATGAACGATCCAATAATCGATTTGATAATTAGAATCAAAAACGCGTACATGACGAAAAACGAAACATGTGAGTGTCCTCATTCACAGTATCGTGAGTCAATACTAAAGAAGATGCAACAGCTTGGCTATATCGCAAGCTATTCTGTCGAAGGTGAAGTCATTAAGACAATCACAGTGGAACTCGCATATACAAAAGGTGTGCCAGCGATGACAGATGTCGCAATCATATCTAAGCCTGGAAAAAGAGAGTATATATCATATAAAGATCTCAAATCAGTCATGAATGGAATGGGAGTTTCATTCTTATCGACGCCAAAAGGTATTTTATCCAACAGAGAAGCACGAAAAGAAAAATTGGGTGGAGAATTATTATTTAAGATTTGGTAATACTATGTCAAAAATTGGACAAAGACCACTTATCGTTCCTGCAACAGTAACACTCACAGTCGAGGGTAATGTTGTCACAGTAAAAGGAAAAGGTGGGACACTCACAGTGACTCTCCCGCAAGGAGTTTTGCTGGAAAAAGGAACAGAACAAAATACCTATAATGTCACACGAAGAAATGATACAAAAGATCAAAAATCCCTTCACGGCACGATACGAACATTGATTGATAATGCGATTGTAGGTGTTGAAAAGCCATGGGTAAAAAGACTTGAGGTTGTCGGAACAGGTTTTAATGTTAAGATGCAGGGGAAAGATCTCGTTTTCAAAGTTGGCTATTCACACCCAGTGATCTATAAGGAAGCGGCTGGATTGACATTTACTGTAGAAGGAACTTCGATAGTCGTCGTAAATGGAATCGATAAACAGTTGGTAGGTGAAGTCGCACACAAAATAAAGATGTTAAAGAAACCAGATGTATATAAAGGAAAAGGAATCAAATATGAAGGTGAAAAGTTAAGAATTAAGCCAGGAAAGAAAGCCAAGGCGGCATAATCAGCAAAGTATATGAGACACGTTACAACAAATCGGACTCTGAGAAGAAAAAAAAGAGTCAGTATAAACATCATTGGGACAGCAGAAAGACCACGAATCTCTGTTTTCCGTTCAAGTAAGCACATATTCGTACAAGCAATTGACGATATCGCAGAAAAAACGATTTGTTCAGCACATAGTAAGAAGATTGCAACAGGAAAAAAAGCAGAAAAAGCATTCGAAACAGGAAAAAAGTTAGGTATACTGTTGAAAGAGAAGAAAGTTGAAAAGGCAGTTTTTGATAGAGGTGCATATACCTATTTGGGTCGTGTAAAACGGCTTGCTGAGGGTGTCCGAGAAGCCGGTATACAGGTTTAATAATTATTTTTGTTTGTATGGCAGATCATTTTGAAGAAAAAAAGCTAGAAGAACGTATTTTACTTATCAAGAGAGTCACCAAAAAGATAACAGGTGGAAGTCATATTACGTTTGTTGCTGTTGTCGCTGTTGGAGACAGAAAAGGAAAAGTTGGTGTTGGAATGGGAAAAGGAAGAGAAGTTCCTCAAGCCATCCGCAAAGCCTTCACAAAAGCACAGAAAAAAATGATTACTATTCCTGTTTATAAAGGAACAATCCCCCACGAGATATTCTTGAAATACAAGGCCGGTGTCGTGTATTTGAAACCAGCGCCAGAAGGTACAGGATTGAAGGTTGGAAGTGTTATCCGAACGATATTCGATCTTGCAGGAGTCTATAACGTCTCAGGAAAGATAATCGGTTCACGCAATCAGATTGTCAACACACATCTTATCATGAAGGCAATCCAAATGTTGAAACCAAGAGCATTATCAGTTGCGAAGGAAACAAAGTAACAATGGCATCATTTCTATCATTTCTACCAGCTTTAGTAAATAGCGTTAAAAAAAGAAAAGGTCGTGGTATTGGATCTGGAAGAGGATCAAAATCCGGTCGAGGTACCACACGACATCAGGCAGCCCGGTCCACTATCCCATTACATTTTGAAGGTGGACAAGGAAGACTCGTAAAAAAATTCCCACTTCTTCGAGGAAAAGGGAGAAATTACAGCAAAAAATTGAATAAATATGTTGTATATTCAGAAGAATTGAATGTATTTGCAGATGGGACAACGGTTGATGTCGCAGCTTTGCAAAAGGCAGAGTTGATTGACCCAGAAGCACGAAACACGAAAATCAAGCTCATAAAAAAAGGGGAAATTACGAAAAAATTGACAGTTACTTTACCAGTTACTCAATCCGTAAAAGCTATGATTGAGAAAGCCGGTGGAACGGTCACTGTATGAAAGATATTGCTGAAAAATTAAGATTACTTGCGCGAGACGAACAACTAAAAAAAAAGATTTATTTTACTCTTGCAATTTTCTTGTTTTTTCGGATATTCGCATTTCTTCCTGTCTCAGTTATCAATCTTACAAAATTGAAGGCCCTTTTTGACCAAAGCCAGTTCTTATCTCTTCTCGATATATTCTCAGGAGGCACTCTTGTCAACTTTTCGATCATGGCTCTTGGTTTGAATCCATACATCAACGCATCGATCATATTACAACTCCTTTCAGTGATATTTCCTCCTCTTGAGCAGCTAGCAAAAGAAGGTGAATATGGGAGGTTTAAGATGAATCAATACACTCGATTCCTTACGGTACCTCTTACAATAGTCCAGGCAATCGGTATATTCGTTCTTCTGAAGAATCAGCGCATCATAGGCAATTTATCGCCTCTCGAATTCTTTTCGTTCATATTTACCTTAGTTGCAGGAACTTTTATATTGGTGTGGTTTGGTGAGCTCATATCTGAATTTGGTATGGGAAACGGGATATCCCTTATTATCTTTGCAGGAATAGTCGGACGAGTCCCTGTCATTCTTGGAAAAACAGCGACAACTCTTAATTCGGAAATGATAATCAATTTTATTGTGTTTATCGTCGTCTCAGTCGGAGTCGTTGCCTCAGTCGTCTTTATCAATGAAGCAATCAGAAGGATTCCTGTCTATTATGCAAAACGCATTAAAGGAAATAAGGTATATCAAGGAGCCACCAATTATCTTCCTTTAAAATTGAACCAGGCAGGCGTCATTCCAATCATATTTGCAGTTTCATTCGTATTGTTTCCTCAGCTTGTTGGAAATTTCCTTCAATATTCAAAACAACCGATCATTGCATCGGTGGCTAAATTTCTTGTCGTCACGTTCAAGCCATCTGGAGCTGTTTACAACATCCTCTATTTCCTTCTCGTTATTGGATTTACTTTTTTCTATACAATCATTGTTTTCAGTCCTCAAAAGATATCTGAAGAAATTCAGAAACAAGGTGGATTTATTCCTGGCATTCGCCCTGGAACAGCCACAAAACAATATCTTGAACAAGTGTTGTACAAAATCACCAGTGTCGGCGCACTATTCCTTGGACTGATTGCAGTTATGCCTACCATTCTTTCAGCGATAACGGGCATCTCAGGTTTAGTCATTGGTGGAACGAGCATATTGATCGTTGTGTCCGTTGTTCTTGAGTCATTCAAGATGATGGAGTCTCAACTCGTCATGAAAAGCTACGATAAATTTGTCCGCTAAATATTATTAGTTCACACAGAATACTATGGCAAAAAAAGGATCTCGCGTGCATGTCGGATTGGTATGTGAAGTATGTGGTAAACAGAATTATGTTACACAGAAAAATAAAGTCAATACAACAGAGCCATTGAAACTGCAAAAATATTGCAATCAATGTCGAAAACCAGTGGCCCACAAGGAACGAAAAAAATTAGACTAAATCCGTATGAAATTTGTACTCATTGGTATACAAGGATCAGGAAAATCAACACAGGGGAATATCCTCTCAAAGCTTTTTAAGATCCCTTATCTATCAACGGGTCATATCTTTCGTGAAATAGCTAAAGAAAAGACGACTCTTGGACGTTACATCAAAGAGACGATCAACTCTGGTGCTCTGGTGCCAGATGAAAAAACGATTGAAATCGTAAATAGTTATCTTTCGCGCCCTGAATATAAGAGAGGATATATCCTTGATGGATTTCCTCGCACATTAAAACAAGTAGATCAGTTCAAAAATCACGTCAATAAGGTGATTTATCTTCGTATTTCCGATAAGGAAGCTATATGGCGCCTCATCAATAGAAACGAGACGAGAGAGGATGAAACCCTACCTGCCATAAAGAAAAGAATCAAGATGTTCCATACGTTTACCGATCCGGTCATCGATTATTATGAACGGGACGGAAAACTTATCGATATCGATGGTACCATGAAAATCGAGGACGTAAACAAGCAAATACTTGAGAATCTTGGAAAAGCACTCGTTGATAACGAAATCGTTGAATGGAAACCAAAGAAAACCATTATAGCGCTTGTCGGTCTTCCGGGAGCGGGCAAAACAGATGCTGCAGCTTTTTTCCAGGAAAAGGGATTTCCCGTCATCTCATTCGGAAAAGTCATTAATGATTATATCGATAGGGAAGGAATGGAGCACACAGAAGAGGTACATAAGAAAGTACGAGAGGAACTCAGGGAAAAATATGGAAAAAAAGCACTTGCACTACTCAATAGAGAGAAGCTGGAGGAAGAATTCAAAGAAAACCAAATTATCGTCATTGACGGGGTGAGGTCATGGGAAGAATATACGTACTTAAAGGAAAATATGAAACACACACGGATATTCATCGTCAATGTATATGCTGATAAGAAAATCCGTTATCATCGAGCGGCCCATAGGGTATATAGGAAAAACCTTTTCGGCGAAGAAAGGGACATCAATGAACTTCTTGGCACTAATATGGGGCCAACAATTGCATTCGCGGATTTTGTCGTCAAAAACAATTTTTCAAAAGAAGACTTCAATGACAAACTAGAATCGGTATATCGACAGATTTATTTTTCTTCCTAACATATGATTACATATAAGACACCTGAGGAGATAGAGATAATGAAGGAATGTGGGGCAAAACTCAAACGAGCAATGCAAAAACTACTTCCTGAAGTTCATGCTGGTGTAACGACAAACTATATCAATAGGAAAGCGACAGAGTATATCCGCGATGAGGGCGCCGACATATCCTTCAACAAGGTTGAGGGCTATAAATGGGCAATATGCATCACTGTTGATGAGCAAGTCGTGCATACACCACCCTCAGAGCGCAAGCTAAAGGATGGCGATATGTTGACGATTGATATCGGTGCATTCTACAAAGGTTTCCATACAGACCATGCAATAACCATGATGGTCGGGGGTGTTTCGACTCCTGAAAAAGATAGATTTCTTGAGATTGGAAAACAAGCACTTAATGAAGCGATCGCTCAAGCCGTGATTGGAAAGCGAATCGGCGACATTTCTGCTGCCATTGAAAAAAGAGTAAATGGAGCGGGGTACGCCATCATGAGGCAACTTACCGGACATGGAGTCGGAAGGGAACTTCATGAAGATCCGTACATCCCGGGGTATTCCGCCAAACCAATCGAAAAAACGATGAAACTCAAGGCTGGTATGGTGCTTGCCATAGAGATAATTTATTCCATGGGAAAGAGCACAGAAATAGCCTATGAAGAAGGGAATGATTGGTCTATAATTACAGAAGATAAGGCACTTTCAGCCTGCTTTGAACATACGGTCGCCATAACTGATAAAAACACCTTGGTTTTGACGTAATTGTATGTTACAATATACTTTTTATGAAGGAAGAAAGTGAATTTATTGTTTTGGAAGGGGAAGTTCTTGAAAACCTTCCTAATACCCTATTCCGGGTAAAGGTGTTTAATTCCGAAAAAGTCATTTTATGTTATCTGTCGGGCAAGATGAGGAAGAATTATATTAAGATATTGCCTGGCGATAAGGTGAAATTTGAGCTTTCTAGGTACGATATGGAGAGAGGCAGAATTATTTATAGAGTTTAAATTTTTTCAAAAAAATGAACGTACAATCATCGGTGAAAAAAAGATGTGCAAAATGCAGCATGGTAAAACGGAATGGCAAATTATATGTCATTTGTGCTAATCCCAAGCATAAACAAAGACAGGGATAATTGATTATTATTTATTTACGATATTTTTTATGGTTCGTTTATTCGGCATAATCATACCAGATACAGACAAGGTACTCTTCGGTCTTACAAAACTCTATGGAATCGGTTGGGTTAATGGAGCAAGCGTAATTAAAAGAGCTGGGGTTGATGTTTCAAAGCGAATGAAGGACCTTTCAGAAGAACAGTTGAAAAAAATAACAGCAATAATTGAAAAAGAATACCGCGTAGAGGGAGATCTTCGTGAAGAGGTTGGTGAGAATATAAAAAGACAAAAGGAAATAGGTTCATATAAAGGCATTCGACACATGAGAGGTCTTCCAGTTGATGGACAGAGAACAAAGTCCAATGCACGTACAAAGAAAGGGAAGAAGAAGACAGTCGGCGCATTGAAGAAAGAAGTATGGGCAAAGTTAGAGCAGGGAAAAACAGCAGCACCTGCCCCAGCAGCAAAACCTGCAAAATAATTATTAAAAGATATATATATGAGCATAACAACTAAGAAATCAAAAAACAGAGTCGTAGAAAACGGAAAAATTTATGTCACAGCGACATTCAATAACACACTTGTTGCGGTTAGCGATGAAAAAGGCGCCGTCATTGCAACAGGATCAAGTGGTATGCATGGATTTTCAGGTACACGAAAATCAACTCCCTATGCAGCAACAGTAACAACAGAAACAGTGCTCAAAAAAGTCTCCAATGATTTTGGAATGAGAAAAGCAGTCGTTTTTATGAAGGGTATTGGTCCTGGACGGGAAGCAGCTTTGCGCGCAATCAAAGCATCAGTCGTTGATATTGACACTATTATCGATGTTACTCCAGTTCCTCACAATGGAGTACGACCTCCCAAGGTCAGAAGAGTGTAATATTTATTATGAATTTTAGATGACTATATGAGATATACAGGACCAAAAAATAGAATCGCACGCAGACAGGGAATCGACTTAGGGTTAAAAACACCTGGTTCGAAATCCCATGCACGACTCCTTAAGAAGATTGCAGTCCCTCCTGGACAGCATGGACTTAACAAAAGAAGAAAAGTATCAGAACGAGGAAATCAAATCCGAGAAACTCAAAAGATTAGATTCATGTTCGGAGTAACAGCAAAACAGATGAAAAATTACTTTGCAAAAGCAGTCAGTACAAAAGGAAACACCGCTCTCTACTTAAGCACACTTCTCGAAAGTAGACTTGATAATGTCGTTTATCGATTAGGATTTGCGCCAACGCGAGCAGCAGCTCGACAATTGGTAACTCACGGACATTTTACCGTCAATGGGTCCCTTCTTTCGATTCCTTCCTACCAAGTCAAAGTTGGAGACGTTGTAACATTCAAAAAAGAATCAACACAAAAAATCCCAGCAGTGGCACAGATGCTTGAGATAAAAGATCTTATTATTCCAGCATGGCTTGAAAAACAGGCAACAGTCGGAAAGCTTCTTGAAAAACCAAATATGGATGTATTAAAAGATCAAGTTGATTTGCGTTTAGTAATTGAATATTTTTCACGCTAATAATAAGTTATTATTTATCATATTAAAGTACGTATGTTGACACCACAATTTATCACAAAAACAGGGGAAACATCAGAGACAGCGGGCGTGTTTACGTTAGAACCTCTTACAAAGAGTTTTGGAGAAAGCATGGCGAATGCCCTCCGAAGAACACTTCTTTCCTCACTTGAGGGAACAGCTCTTGTTGCTGTTAAATTCGAAGAGGTTCCTCACCTTTTCAGCGTATTGAAAGGAGTCAAGGAAACAGCTCTCGAAATCACACTCAACTTAAAACAAGTCCACTTCAAGAAAGGTGCAGAAGGAACACACACAGTAAAATTGAGCAAAAAAGGAATAGGAAAAGTATTTGCAAGCGATATTGAAGGAGATGTCGAAGTCGTCAACAAAGATCTCTATCTCGGTGAAATCACAGATGCAAAAGGAAAGATCGAACTTGAAGCGTTGGTGGAATCAGGATATGGCTACGTTGCGGCAAATGACCAATCACAAAAGGAATCTGGCTATATACCTCTTGATTCTTCATTCTCCCCAGTGAAAAAAGTGAATTATAAAGTTGAAGAAGCGCGTGTCGGACGAAAGTCAGATGCAGATCGCGTCATTCTTTCAATCTGGACAGATGGCAGTATCACACCAGAAGAATCATTGAAACAGGCAGCTGCGCTTTTGACATCACAATTTGCGCATGTATTTGCTCAAAGTGAATCACAAGGTACAGTAGCAATCTCGTCTCAAGAAGTTGCATCCGTTGAAATGGACAAGAAATTCAATGATCTCATAATCGATGAATTGAATCTTCCATCCAGAGTAGTCAATGCACTCCTTCGAGAAAACATAGAAACAGTCGCAGACTTAGTGAAAATCGGAGAAGAAAAGCTTGTTGCATATAAAGGTTTGGGAAGAAAGTCAATAGATTTGATTAAAGATGAGTTAAAAAAGTTGGGTTTTGAGTGGAAATAATATGAAGCACCGCGTAGCAAAAAGAAAGTTCGGTCAAGGGTACGATGCAAACAAGATGCTTATGCGTCAGTTGTGTCGCAACTTTTTCATTGAACAGAAAACAATAACAACAAAGGAACGAGTAAAGGCAATGCAGATGGTAATCGAAAAGTTGGTGACCAAAGCAAAGTCAAAGACTGAGGCAAATAAGAACATCATCCTTAGTTATTTCGGAGAAAAAGTGCTTGTCGATCGATTGTTCAACACCGTCGGTCCAGCATTTGAAAAGATAAATGGTGGGTATACCAAAATGACGCTTCTTAAACAAAGGCAGTCAGATGGCGCGATGATGGCAGAGTTGACATGGGCACATCCATTCGTCCAAGAAAAACAAGAAAAAAAGGAAGTTAAAGAAAAAGAAGAGGTTACAAAAAATGCTGAAACAAAATAATCATGGCACAACTAACGAAAGTAACTAAACCGGTTTCAGAGACAACGATAAAAAGAGCATGGCATCTTGTCGATCTTAAAGGAAAAGTCCTTGGAAGAGAACTTCCTCGTATTTCAACACTTCTGCAAGGAAAACACAAGACAACATATGTCACACATATTGATAGTGGTGATTTCGTCGTCGTAATCAATGCTTCCCATCTTATCCTTACCGGGAAAAAGATGGAAACAAAAGAGTACGATCATTTTTCAGGATATCCAGGAGGACTCCGAAAGGTAAAGGCAATGGATTTGCTTGAAAAAAATCCAGCCCGCATGGTCTTGAATGGAGTAGGCGGAATGTTGCCTAAAAATAAATTACGTGATAAACGATTAGCTCGATTATTCGTGTTCGCGGATGACAAACATCCATACACAGCAGAGCTTGCGAAATAATTATTATTTGAAAGAATTTTATGGTGAAAAAAACTAAAAACGTCTTATATTACGAAGGCATTGGAAGAAGAAGAACATCAGTGGCAGTTGTCCGACTGTTCATCCCTGGAAAAGATAAGACGGCAATGATTGGAGAAAAGAAGATAAAAGAAGGAGAGATGCTTGTCAATGGAAAAAAAATAGAAGAAGTTTTTCCAGCACTCTACCAGAAAGTCCAATATTTGAAACCAATGGCACTCATAAAAGCGGATGATCGTTTTTGTGTATCTATCACAGTGAGCGGTGGTGGCATGCAGGGACAGCTTGAAGCCATCGTCCATGGTCTTGCACGAGCACTCGAGAAAACGGATAAAGAAGTGGTTCGACCAATCTTGAAAAAAGAATTACTTCTTAAAAGAGATCCACGTGCACGACAAAGAAGAATGGTTGGCACCGGCGGAAAAGCTCGAAGAGCAAAGCAATCTCCAAAGCGTTAACGAGATATTGTATTATCTATACATATGAGGAAAGATGTTTCTGTCATCATTGTTTCATTTAATACAAAAGAACTCACGCTTCAATGTATAGCAAAACTTCAAAATGCCCTCTCAAAAGGAAAGTTATTATCAGAGATTATCGTGGTCGATAACGATTCACATGATGGTTCTGCCGAAAGCCTTAAACAAATGGCAAATGGGAAAGATGTGAAGGTCATATTGAACACAGAAAATACTGGATTTGGCAAGCCGAATAATCAAGGTCTTGCGATTGCAGAAGGTCGGTATATCCTTTATTTGAATTCAGATGTCTACGTTCCTGAGGAACCGTTTTTAGATGATTTGATACAACAGATGGATGCAAATCCACTTCTTGGAGCATTGACGGTCCGCGTGAATCTTACATCTGGAAATATAGACCCCGCTTCACATAGAGGATTTCCGACGGTATGGAGATCATTGTGTTATTACTCAGGTCTTGAAAAACTCACGACAAACCTCCCAGTTTTGAATCGCCTTTTTGGAGGATATCATCTAACCTATCTTTCTCTCAACTCACGTCATGAAATCGATACACCAACAGGCGCATTTTTCTTAGCTCGAAAAGACGTCCTTGATGTGCTCAAAGGATTTGATGAAGTATTTTTCATGTATGGGGAGGATATCGATTTGTCCTTCAGGATAAAAAGACTTGGATACTCAATAATATATGAGCCAAAATATACTGTCCTTCACCTGAAAAATCAAAGTGGGATAAAAAGAAAAAATAATGTGGAAATCCAAAAAAAGACACGCAATTATTTTTATGAATCAATGGCGATTTTTTATAAGAAGCATTATGAGCAATCATACCCCCATTGGGTTTCTGCGCTCGTTTATGCCGCAATTAATCGTAAAAAATCAGCGGTATGAAACGCATAGGGATTGACGCACGACTTCTCTTCCAAACAGGTGTTGGGACTTATCTTCAAAATCTACTCCATGAAATTTCACGAATAAAGACGAATGATTTTTTATTCACCATCTATTGTCTACCATCCGACGTAGAGTTTATAAAAAAAGAGCTTCCAGAGGCACATATTCGTACGACACGCTCCCTATGGCATACGATGAGTGAACAGATAGTTTTCTTGTCTGAAATCCAAAATGACACATTAGATCTCATGCATTTTACTTATTTCGGACATCCGATTCTTTATCGCTCTCCTTTTATAGCGACCATTCATGATGTGACGCCTCTTCTCTTCAAGACAGGGCTTGCTTCGAAAAAAAACCTTCTTACTTACTCGATAAAACATTGTGCGTTTTCCGCAGTGTTGCAAAATCAAGTGGTCCACAGTAAAGCAGTCATCACGCCAACCTCAATAGTAAAAGAACAACTCATTAATCTGTATGGAGGACAATATTCATCAAAAATACATCCAATATATGAAGGTGTTTCCTATAGGCTCATGGGAATTGAGGGTACTAAGCCAATGATAAGTCGTCCATATCTGTTGTATGTCGGCAACTTTTATCCCCATAAAAATGTACTCACACTTGTCCGAGCGTTTGCGAGGAGTAATTCATCCTATACGCTTGTCCTGACGGGGCCACAAGGATATTTCCTCGATACACTCCTTAAAGCATGCTCGGGCGAAGAAAAGAAAAACGTAATAATAAAAGACAAACCTTCTCTTCCTGAATTAGTTGGTCTATACAAACATGCGGAAGCACTCATCCATCCATCATATTCCGAAGGATTTGGCTTACCCCTTGTTGAAGCTATGCACTTTGGGAAACCGATAATTGCCTCCCATATACCCGTCTTCCAAGAGTTACTTGGGACATCATATTATTCATTTGATCCATATGAGGTTCATTCTATTCAAAGAGCAATCCAAACCTTCGAACAGGCGAAGCTTAAAAACGTCAATACAATGAAACCTGAATTTTCGTTTGTTCATATGACGAAAAGGACCATGGACCTTTATAATCAGTATGCAAAGTAATCAAAAGAAAATAGCAATTGTGTATGACTGGATTGATAAATGGGGAGGAGTGGAGCGTGTCCTACTTCATCTAAGCCACATACTTCCTCATGCGGATTTCTACACATCAGCTGTTGATCTGGAACGTGCACAGTGGGCAAAGGAATTGTCGATACATTCATCGTTCATCCAATCATTCCCATTATTCCTCCGTAGGAAAAGAGCACTTCTTCTTCCTATCTACCCGATAGCTTTTGAGTCATTCGATTTCAGTGAATATGACACCGTTATATCAATCACTTCTGCATTCGCGAAAGGCATAATCACCAAACCGGGGACGCGCCACATCTGTTATTTGCTTACACCTCCACGTTATCTATGGAGCCACATAGAGGAATATCTCTCTGCGAGTGAGCGACTAGTGAGCTCTCCCATGATATCTCATTTGCGGGAATGGGATAAAAAAGCATCACACAGACCTGACACTTACATTTCGATTTCCCAGACAGTCGCAGATCGCGCACATACAATTTATGATGTAAAAAGCGAAGTTGTATTTCCACCATTCGATTCATCTTATTGGGATAAGCAAAAAAATAATTCAAAAAAAGAGACAGTATTAGTGCCACCAATGCCCTATTTTCTGTGGGTAGGAAGGATGGAACAATATAAGAAGCCAGATCTAGTTTGTGAGGTTGCGCGCATGCTCCCATCCAAAATCTTTGTTTTTGCTGGAACAGGAGAGATGAAAGCTCATTTGAAGAGGATTGCACCCTCAAACTGCCACTTCTTGGGCCTAGTTTCCGATAGTCAGCTATCCAGTCTCTACTCGCATGCAGTTGCCCTTATCATGCCTCAAAATGAGGATTTTGGGTATATTTCGCTTGAGGCACAGTACCATGGGTGTCCTGTCTTGGCATATAACGCAGGAGGAGCACAGGAAACTGTTGAGTCTGAGATTACCGGCCTTTTTTTCAAAGAGCAAACGGCGGACTCCGTAGTGACCGTGCTTGAAAGATTCGACCAAATATCATACAATCTAAGACGTTCAACCGGGAATCGAAGCAAGCTGATTAAAAACCAGTTTGGATTGGAACGATTCGACAAACAGTTTATACATTATTTGGAATAAATCACTTATGAAAGCGATAATTTTTGCAGGCGGAGCGGGAACACGACTATGGCCCCTTTCGAGAAAAAAATCCCCAAAACAGTTCGAGCGCATTATCGGTGATAAATCCACACTTCAACTTGCCGTAGAACGTCTCCAGCCAGACTTCATGCCAAAAGATATCTATATCTCAACAAACATTGCATACAAAGAGATGATTCAAAGCCAACTTCCTCAGATTCCTGAAGAGAATTATTTCTTGGAGCCGGAAAAAAAAGATGTTGGTCCAGCCATTGCGCTTGTCATGGGAATCTTGGAAAAAAAGTTCCCCCATGAACCAGTCGCGATTCTGTGGAGTGATCATTTGGTAAAAGAAGTGACGCTGTTTCGCAAGATAGTGCTTCTTGCTGGGGAGCATGTCGAAAAAAAACCGGACAGCCTTGTCTTTATAGCTCACAAACCTCGTTTTGCGAGTGCAAATCTTGGCTATATCCATATTGGGGCAAAGTCGCATGAAAAAGAACTTGTTTCTTTCTACGAATTTGAAGGATGCAAATATCGACCGGATGAAAAAACAGCGGAACAATATTTCAAGTCTGGTAAATATGCATGGAATCTTGGTTATTTTGTCACTACTCCGCAATTCATCTGGAAGGCATTTGAGCGTTTTGAACCGACTCTCTACAAATCAATAAAAAAAATAGTCTCAGCATATGGAAAAAAGAACTTCAATGAAATATTAAAAAGAGAATACTCCTCCGTGGCGAAAGTGAATTTCGATAATGCCATTCTTGAAAAAATCGAAAAGGGCTCCGCCTCAGTAATCGTCGAGGATATAGGATGGAGCGATATCGGCGCATGGGAAGCGGTAAAAGAAGCAATGGAGCAGTACCCATATGAGAATATCATTAGGGGACGTGCCTATCTTGAACATGTGAGAGATACACTTATTTATAACTATGAAGATAAAAAGCTAATCGTCGGAATAGATCTCGATGAACATATTATCGTCAATACGAAGGATGTATTGCTGATAGCAAAAAAATCTTCCGTCGGGAAAATAAAGACACTTGTTGAAAATTTCCAAGGAACGGAGAATGAAGATCTCACCTAATCGTATGGACTCACCCTTTTTTGGAAAACGCTATAACAAAGGAATAAAACGGGTAATGGATATCGGCCTATCCATCCTTCTCCTTACCTTTTTCGCGCCCATCTGCCTTATCGTTTCGATTGCGATAAAGCTTGATTCGAAGGGTCCCATATTTGCCGACGTACCGGAGCGGGTCGGACAAAAGGGCAAACCGTTCAAAATGTATAAATTCAGGTCCATGATAAAAAATGCACATATCCTTCTCCATACGGATGCGCGTTTCAAGAAATTATTTGAGCAATATCAAAAAGACAGCTATAAACTGAAGGATGACCCGCGCGTGACTTCCGTAGGGAAATGGATTCGGAAGCACTCGCTTGATGAGATTCCCCAGTTATTCAATGTGCTAATCGGTGATATGAGTATCGTCGGCCCCCGCGCATATTATCCTGATGAGCTAGAAAATCAACAGAAAAAACACCCAGATACAAAGCAATATGTTGCCGATGTACTTTCGGTAAAACCAGGGATCACTGGGCTTTGGCAGGTTTCAGGACGTTCCGAAGTCCACTTCGACAAGCGTATCGCGCTTGATGCAGAGTATGTAAAAACCAACTCGCTTTGGAAAGATATTTCTATCATTTTTCGCACACCTCTCGTTATGATTACCGGTCGAGGTGCGGTATAATAAATAGCATATGAAAAAAACAACTGGAATCATCTTATTCGGTGTAATCCTCGGATTATTTGGGTACATATATTTTTCGTTTTATGTTCCATATACACGTATTCAGGCCAAAGCCATGGCAGTCATGGTATCAGGGAAAGATCTTAAAGTCGCTTTTGCGAAAAACGATATAGACCTTCTTTCCTCAAAACTCAAGGTTTTTGAAGAAAAATATGCAGAGTTCGAAAAAGAATCGCAGACTCTATATTGGGCCACGTCAATTCCCTATATCGCGGATTTCAAGAGAGGGGTAGAAGCTGGAAGATATGGAATCGAGGCGGGGAAAGCTGGAGTTGCATCCATCGCTCCCTACGCTGACTTGATTGGACTCAAGAAGGGACAAGCTTCGTTCGTCGACAAATCAGCAGAAGGAAGATTGCAGACGGCGATTTTGACGCTCGATAAAGTATTGAAGAATGTGGATGTGATATCCGAGAATATAAATCAAATCGAAAAACGATTAGAACAGATTGATGAAAAAAGATATCCAGAACAAATCGGTGGGAAAAAAATACGATCAACCATCACCAGTGTCAAAGATCAGTTTGCCGGAGTTTCCCGATTATTCGTGGATGCAAAGCCACTTCTGAAAAAATTACCAGAGATTCTTGGGTCAAAAAAAGAACAGACATATTTGTTACTGTTCCAAAACACCGCAGAAAGAAGAGCAACTGGGGGTTTCTTGACAGCCTACGCAGTTTTCAAGATAAAAGATGGAAAAATGTCCATAGAAAAATCAAGTGATATCTACACACTTGATGCAAGCATTCCAAATCATCCCGCTGCGCCTCCTGAAATAGCGACATACCATAAAGGGGTCAGTCAGCTCTATATCCGTGATAGTAACCTGTCACCAGATTTCGTTAAATCATTGGAATTATTCAACTCGCTTTATAAAAAAAGCAGCTTGAGAGTCCAATATGATGGAATCATTGCACTCGATTCCAAAATATTGGTCGATATGTTAACGATTTTTGGTGACGCGCAGGTCGATGGGGTGACATTCAGCGCAAAAATAGATAAGCGATGTGATTGCGCACAAGTCATCTACCAGCTCTTTTCCGTTGTTGATGAAGAAGTTGGCTATCAAAAAGAAAACAGAAAAGGCATCTTGGGGGATCTGATGTATGAGCTCTTCAATAGAGCTCTTCGATTCTCACCATCACGCTATTGGGGTGCTTTAGCTCAGACCATGTTCAAGAATATGGATGAAAAACATATTCTTCTCAATTTCAACGATAGCGCAATCCAGCAATCGATTGAAAAATTAAACTATGCCGGAAAGATAAATACAAGCAAAGGGGACTATCTCCATGTCAATAACGTGAATTTTGCCGGAGCGAAGTCTAACCTGTTTACGACGGAAACGATAACTTCAAAGACAGTGAAAAACCAAAGAGAGGTTGAGGTCGAATACAAGAATCCATATCCAGCGTCAAACTGCAATAGACAACAAGAGAGAATATTGTGCTTGAACGCTCCTCTGCGCAACTGGGTCCGCATCTATGTCCCAAAAGGTTCAAAACTTGTCTCATTTGATGGTTCTCAGATGAAGGTGCAGACATATGATGATCTCGGCAAGACAGTGTTTGAAGGATTCCTTGTCGTGAACCCAATGGGAATGTCAAAGATAAAAGTAGTATATACGCTTCCTACCTCAGTTGACTCATCTGATTTGTTGGTACAAAAACAATCAGGAGTAGAAGGACAGAAGTATAAGATTCTCATAGAAGGAAAGTCGCTCTTTAATGGTGCAATGGAACGAGATATGGAGTTTAAGTAACGCATGTCATATCGAATTCATACACGGGAAGATGAGGCTATCGTTCTCGTGAAGAAGAAAATACTTCATTCGGATGTTCTCGTGGGCGTATTCACAAAACAATTTGGTAAGGTCACCATATTGGCCAAGGGAATACAAAAAATCACTAGCAAACGGATTTCCGCCCTGCAGACGGGAACACTCATTCATCTTATCTATTCAGAGCGCCAGGGTAATATACGCTATCTGAACTCCGTGGACCTCATCTCACATTTCAGCGCAATAAAAAAAAGCTCAGTTAAATTGCAGAACCTCTACACTATTTTATATCTTTTCGATCGACTTCTTCCTGAAAACCAACCTGATCAACAAGGATATGTTCTGTGTAAACAATTATTGATATCCATTGCTAAAAAAGAGAGCGGTGATTTTTCGATAGTTGATGCAATGAATGCCATCTATATGCATTTAGGATATGGAGAGTGCCATTCATATGAGGAGTGTGTCACAGTCGGGGAGGATATTATGGGCAAAAAAATGCCCGTCAGTATTATATAATCTGAATATGGAAGAACTTGTTGCACTTGCCAAAAGAAGGGGATTCATTTATCCCTCCTCAGAGATTTATGGAGGACTTGCCGCTGTCTATGACTATGGACACTACGGTGTTCTATTGAAGAATAATATCCAACAAGTATGGTGGAATGACATGGTCCTTACCAGAAGGGATGTTGTGGGGCTTGATAGCGCAATCTTCATGCATCCAATGACATGGAAGGCGAGTGGACACGTTGACAGTTTCAGTGATCCGCAAGTTGACTGTCGTGATTGTAATTATCGGATGCGTGCAGACCATCTTCTTGAAAAATATGGATATGAAGTGGACAAATGGCCACTCGACAAAATAAATGAGATTCTTACCACCCTAAAGAAAGAAGGGAAACTTACCTGTGAACACTGTGGAAGAAAGAATCTTACCGAGGCACGCGACTTCAATCTATTAGTGAAGACAAACTTCGGTTCCCCCGTCGGGAATCTAAAAGAACTTGCTGAAGAGGACGTCGTCTACCCCAGAGGGGAGACATGCCAAGGGATTTATTTGGAATATAAAAATATCATAGATTCAATGCGTGTCAAATTACCGTTTGGAATTGCACAGGTCGGAAAAGCATTCCGGAATGAGATTGTCGCAAAACAATTTATTTTCCGGACAAGGGAGTTTGAACAGATGGAGATGCAATATTTCCTCCATCCGGATGACATGGATAAGAAATTTGAGTATTGGAAAGATCAGCGAATGAACTGGTATCTCAAGACCTTGGGGATAAGTGTAGATAAACTCCGTTTCAAAAAACATGAAAAACTTGCGCATTACGCAAAAGCCGCATTCGATATAGAGTACAACTTCGCATGTCTTGGAAAGTTTGCGGAGGTTGAAGGAGTCCATCAACGAGGCGATTGGGATCTCACGCGACATGCACAGTTTTCTGGCGTAAAGCTTGATTATTTTGATCAAGCTAGAAACAGCAGATTTGTACCGCATATCATGGAAACGTCGGTTGGATTGAATAGATTGGTTTTGATGATACTTGACGATGCATTCCATACGGAAACCCTGGAAAATGGCAAAGTACGCACTGTCTTGAAGATAAAACCATCTCTAGCGCCTGTCAAGGTTGCTATTTTTCCACTTCAAAAGGATGAGAAATTGCAGAAGATTTCCGAAAAACTCTATGATTCTGTGAAAATGCAGTTTGTCACGGAGTACGACGACGCTGGCAATATTGGGAAGATGTATAGAAGGCAAGATGAGATTGGGACACCATATTGCATCACGGTAGACTATCAGACGATTGAAGATAATACGGTAACAATCCGAGATAGGGACAGCATGAAACAAGAAAGAGTCGCCATCGACACAGTTGCATCCATCGTTGGCAATCGCATTATTAATTCGTAAAAAATATATGAAAAAAAATACCATTTTTATGGTTGTGGGGGGCATAATGGTTGTTCTGGCTGGTGTTGTTTTCTTTATGTCTATGCAAAAGCCAAAAGTAGTTGAAAAGGTGACTCAAGAACAATCGCAAGACGTGATTCCAACTGTTGATGCATCCACAAAAGTTGACGCGGAATTCTTCAATGGAAAAAAAGAATTGAAATTGAAGGTGAGTGGAATTCCAAAAGGAACAGAGTCGATTGAAGCAGAAGTCATGTATAAAACAAAGCAGAATATAGACCAAGGCACGTTTGGGCAAATCGCACTTGCGACAGGTGAAAGCTCGAAGATGACTTTAGGCACCTGTTCATCTGGGCGTTGTGTGTATCATGATGTTGAAGGACCAATACAAGTTACGATCAAATTCTCAGGCGAGTATGGAGAGAAAGTATTAAGTAAGAACTTTTCTTTGTAAAGGGAGTACTTCTTAGGATATACTGTTATTAATGATATAAATAAAGGGGGTGATTTCATTATGCCAAATATACAATCTGCAAAAAAGAAAATGAGAAAGGATGTCACGAGAACAAAGAATAACGCATCATATTTAAAAGCGATAGAACAAGCAATCAAAGGACTCTTTAAGTTGAAAGGCGCAGCTGAGCAAAAAGATGTGAGAAAAGCAGTTTCACTCATTGACAAAGCCGCAAAACGTAAAGTAGTCCACAAGAACAAAGCAGCTCGCTTAAAATCACGAGTTACTAAATTGGGATCCAAGAAGAAATGAAATATAAAATCAATCTTCTCCCAGAAAAGGAAAAAGATTTACTCGATAAGGGTATTTATTTTGTACTGCATTATTTGCGGTATGTCTTGGTGATTACTCAAATAGTCGTCATCTCTGTCTTCTTTTATCGATTTAAGATCGATCAAGAAATTATCGATCTGAAAGATGAACTGCAACAGAAACAAGAAATTGTTGCGGTTTCGGAGCCGCTCCTGAAGGAGGCAGAGATTGTTGACTTGAAGACCAAACAAACGCGCGAGATACTGATTGATCAAGCAAAATTCGCGGAGTCATTCACATATTTTCTCGATACGTTCCCTCAAAAACTTACTCTCAAGAGACTTAACATAAAACTCGGGATATATACGTTCGAAGCATCAACAATAGATCCTGAAACGATCCGTGTCTATCTTGGTAAGTTACGACAAGACAAGCGATTCAAGAAGATAATCATCGGAAGTATCCGAAGAACCGGAGTCGATTTTTCCGTCCCATTTACCCTGTCTGATTTCCAGTTAATGCAAGTAAAAAAATGAACAAGTCCGTCATAAAACGAAAATTATTAGTGAAGAAGGCAACTGATTATAGTTATACTATCCTCTTTTTTATCTCATTTGCCTTTTTCACTTTTTTTGTCATCCGTCCGAATATTCTAACAATTCTTTCTCTCCAGGAAGAGTCGGGGAGACTACACATACTCGATATCGGCTATGAGAACGTCATCAAAAAAATCGTTGATATCCAGACATTCCTTGAGGAAAATAGGACAGATCTGCCGCTCCTCGATGAAGCGCTTCCTGATGTTCCACAAATCAACAAATTGGTAAATGATTCTCAGCTTTCTGCATCCGATTCAGGTATGATACTCAATACAATGTCCATTAATAAAGTGGATTTGCGAGATATGGGAAAACGGATGACTAGGAAGAATGTCAACGTCACGATTGAAGGACTTGCAAACTTCCTTCAGTCAAAATCCTTCATCACTCAGGTAATGAACGATAGACGCCTGAAGACGATCCGTCAGATTACCTTTGAGATTGATGCAAAACAAGGTTCTGCAAGCGGTGATTTGAAATTAGTGTTGGAAGTTGAAGGTTATTACCTATGAAAAGTAAAGAGCTGTTAGCTCTGGCACTTGGTGTATTTCTCACAATCATTGCGTGGATGATTTTAGACATATATCACATACAGACAAAGATAAATGAACAGATCACTATCAAGCCGGCACAGGTCCCGAATTACACGATGGATAAGTCTATAATTGAAGTATTGAAACAAAAACAACAGTAAATGATATACAGCAGATTGTACAAACGGGAAAATAAAAAACTTCTTTCGATACTCTCATGTATCGGTATCGTCATGCTTAGTTTGTGGCTTTTTTTATTCATTAAGGATCTTGGACTTAAGAATGGATGGGAAAAAGCGCAAGGTATTACCAACCTTCAAGTGATAAATATTTCTCCACATGGATTCGATGTGGCCTGGGCTACAAAAGAGGCTGTCAAGGAAGATCAGTGGGTTGAGTGGAAAAACCAAAAAGGGAACGAAGAAGGTAAAGTTGTGGGAGAAAAAATAGGGGATATTTATCACTCATCGATACTAGATCTTCAGCCAGGAAGCACCTATACCTATAAGGTACGGGTAGGGACCAAAACATATGTACAAAACAATCTGGTACAGACATCTGTTCTATTACCTATGGAATCGAAAGAGCTCCCGATTTCTCCGGCATATGGAAAAGTCCTGTTGCCTAATGGCAGACCGTATTCCAACGGGTTGCTAACCTATGAAATCGATGGATTTTTTCCAATAGCCACATTCACTAAGGGGACAGGGGAATGGCTGCTTCCACTGACCGGCCTAGTTGATAAAAAAACACTAAAAATCACATCTATATCAGATGCTTTTCCAGTCACGATAAGGCTTTTCTCCTATCCTAAGGGTTCTATTCACACTACGGTTGGACAGACGCGCCCATTGCGACAAGCGATTACGGCTGGAGCGACGCTGCGCGCTGAGATTGCGCCGAATAATGAAGTTGTACTCGGGGCCAACACAATTGCTGGAACGGGGCTCGTGCAACTCCAGCCAAGTATCGTCTATCCGAAAGAACGTGCAATCATTCCGGGAAGCAAACCACTTATGAGGGGGTTGGCGATTCCAGGGAAAGACGTACTTGCCTATATACAAGGCCCGACAAAACAGTATAGCTACAGGACCGTTGCAGACGCAAAAGGCGAGTGGCTTATTCAATATCCCCTTCCTCTAGAGGCTGGAGCATATTTGTTCTCGGTTTCCACGGTCGATAAGAATGGTTTTCCGCTCACACTCCGTCGTTCATTTTCCATCGTCAAAAGCGGAGAGCAGGTCCTCGGGACCGCAACCGGATCGCCCACTCTTGCCCCAACATCCCCCATTGTTCCCACAAATTTACCAACAGGTACACCAACTATCCAACCCACTTCTGGAATATATCCAACTGCCGTCCCGACTCTATTTGTCCCAACTGCCACGCCACCAATAACCGGAGGAGGGATGACGGGATTTGCCTATGCCGCAGTCTTCTGTATAGTTGTCGGAGCGGGCTTAGTTCTTGCGTTTTAAATGATATTTCTGCTATCATGAATATATGACGGGTATCGTTGATTTTTTCGTATCGATAAACAAGATAGCTCTTTTTGCCTTTGTCGTGGTATTTGGGTTTCTCATCTTTGAGGTTAAAAAGATGCAAGATGAAAAAAAGAAGGATGAGAAACTGACGGTCCCCTCGTTTGTCGATACTGTCAAGCCGAGTCCGATAGCGGCACAGAATAGCACTCCTCTTCCCCCCACTCAATTAAAGCCAGTCCAGAAAAATGAACACAGCTCGAATGCTATCATCATGATAGTGATAGGTATCATTTCATTGCTTGGACTTCTTGTCGTCATGATAGTTACATTTAATACGAAAGCTGCCCAAAAGCGTGTTGCATCTACTCCTGTCCCGATAATACGAGAGATTTCATCTGCAGGACTTAAAGTTTATGATACAAATTGGACTGAGGTCGAAAGTAAGAAGACAGATAAGGCAAAACCAGGGGAAAAGCTATACATCGCCATACAGACAATCGTTGAAGCGGATATTGATAGGGCACGAATAAAAGTGAATGCGCGTGATTGGCAAATAAGCGATATTACATCGCTATTCAACCCGGCATTAAAGGTGTATTATAAGGAATATATTGTCGCAACAGGGACAGCGCAGTTAAAAATTGATGCCCAGCTCCATTCGGCAAGTGATGGATGGCTTGGCGACTAGTATGAAGAAAAACAGAACTGCAATAACCGGGCTCCTTCTTTTTATGACGGTTGTTTTATTGGGCTCAACAATTTATATAAGCACCCTTTTATCCTCCCCGAATAGCTCTCCGACACAGATTCAGAAGACGAAGGCCTCCGCGATAACATACAAGAAGACAATTGATTTGGCGCAGTTTGACTCAACAGTACCAACTCCTGATGTGTCAGCAATCCCATCGCCAAACGTGAGCTTAACCCCAAAACCAACCCTTCTTGCAAAGGCTCCGACACTTCCTCCTCCAACATCTAAGCCGACTGTTACTCCGACACCTCAACCAAGGCTCTTAGCAAAAGCACCAACTCTCCCACCACCGACTTTGATTCCGACAAAAGTTATTGTCTCAGTTGAACCAACCGATATCCCGGAAATAATCACTCCAACGTTACAACCTCTACTCGCTTATAAAAGTACTTCAGTAACACCAACCCTTATCCCCATCAAAGATGGGACAGGAGGAATGGCAAATCCAACTACAGCAGCAAAAATGACTCCATCACCAACAAAAAAAGTAGCGCCGACCGGTGTACAAAATCTTCCTGAAACAGGATGGGTTCAAACATCATCGATACTCTTTATTGTCGCGACAACAACAATACTCTTCTCATTGTTATTTTAATATAATTCCAGACAGTGAAAAAAGTTGCACCCATCATCATTTTTTTTGGAATCGCACTCTATTTCTATTGGAATTTTTTAGGTCCTGTTGATATGACGACAAATGAACACACACTTGTCGTCCCCAAAAACCAAGAAGGGTTCGATCTTGTGCAATCATTATCTGATGGAAAGTTCATCAAGAATAAAAAGATATTCGAGGTATTCAAAAAACTATTCTTACTTGAGAAAATCCAAAGCGGAGGATATATCCTCCAGGGAAATATGGGGGCTTTCGATGTATTGAAAAAAATAAATAGTGAGCCCGACATGATATGGATTAGTTATAGCAGCTGCCTCAGAAAGGAACAAATAGGGGAGATACTGGGAAATGCATTTCATTGGAATGATGAGCAAATGAACAAATGGAATACAGAATATACAAATACAAAACCTGAATATTTTGAAGGCGTTTATTATCCAGACACCTATCTTATCCCACGTAATGAAACAGGAGATAAGATTGCCAAACGACTCATCAATCGTTTCAATGAAAAGTTCGCTCCCCATGCGGAGAAATATGTCGCGGCAAATATTCGATGGGTGACAGGCTTAAAGATTGCATCACTTATCGCCCGGGAGGCTGCAGGAAAACAAGATATGCATTTAATCTCTGGCATTATCTGGAACAGACTCAATGAAGGAATGCCGCTTCAGATTGATGCAACGATGCAATATACCCTTGGAAAAAACAAAGAAGGTAAATGGTGGGGATCAATTGACCTTGCAGAGAAACAAAATGAATCTCCCTATAATTCATATCTCCATAAAGGTCTTCCGCCCACACCGATTTGCAGCGCAAACATCGATTATATAGAAGCAGCGCTTAATCCGACAGAGACAGACTGTATTTTCTATCTCCACGATGACAAACAAGGAATCCATTGTGCGAAGACATATGAAGAGCACTTGCAGAACATAAAGAAATATCTTCAATAAAGAATATCATCACTTATCTGGCTCTTTGCGCTGCGTTTGCAATAGCAAGGAACTGTTTTGGATCAAGGCATGCCTTACCGATGAGAAATCCATCTATTTCACCCGTGGCAAAATAGTCTTCAGCATTTGTTTCATTCACCGACCCACCATAGATAAATATGCAATTTTTTGGAAGTCGTAATTTTCTTTTCATCGCAACTGTCTGTTCTGGTGGTTCATTTTGGCCAGTACCGATTGCTGCAACCGGTTCATATGCAACAATCTGTACACCTGAGGGAATTAAATCATTCTCATCTCGGACACAATATACAGGGGTTATTTGATGGGCAAGAGCTTGTTGTACTTTTTTTTCAAGCTCTTCATTTGTTTCACCAAACTGTTTCCTTCGTTCGCTATGGCCAATGATGGCATACTTTATCACTCCTTCAAGTGAGGTCGCCGTAACATCTCCCGTATAACTTCCTTTTTCGAATGAGGATACAGTCTGAGAACCAACGACAACGTTCTTGCAATCTTTCAGTTTTCCTTGGACATACGAAATGAAAGGAAATGAAGGAAACACACCCGTCGTGACATCTTCAAGCTTTCTATATTCGCGTAGAAAAACATATAACCATTCCCTGACTTCACCGAAATTTTTGTTAGCTTTCCAGTTCCCAAAGATATATCTCATAATGGTATAGTATACCGTATGCATGAAATTGAGTTCAACACATTAAATCCTGCACAAAAGAATGCCGTCTCTTATACGGATGGTCCCTCTGTCGTTTTGGCGGGCGCGGGATCTGGAAAAACAAGAGTCCTCGTCTACAAAGTGTTCTATCTTATTACCCAAAAAAAGATTTCCCCGTCGGAAATCGTCATGATTACGTTCACAAATAAGGCTGCAGCTGAGATGAAAAAACGAATTGAAAAAGCAGGAAATGGGAAACTTGGCTTCGTCGGGACCTTCCATTCATTTTGTGCAAGCCTACTGCGCCGGTATGCCGGAAGGCTGGGATATGGACCTGATTTCGTGATATTTGATGATGATGATCAGGAGGCACTTCTTAAACAGATAATAAAGGAAAAGGATATCGAGCGAATGACTGTTTCCTATATCTCACATCTTATCTCTGCTGCAAAAAATCAACTTATCCCGCCTGACAAATTTACGACATATTTTCCAGAAGATAAAGCTGTCCAAGTTGCCCAGATATACTCAACCTATCAAGCGCGACTCAAGAAAAATAATGCATTCGATTTTGACGACCTCATCATGAAGGTTGTTGAACTACTGCGGAAAGATGAGGAAGTGAGCAATCTCATCCATGAAAAATACACACAGATTTTGATTGATGAATTCCAGGATACGAACTATGCGCAATACTCACTTGCGCGATTGCTTTCGGAAGAAAGTCATGATATCACAGTCGTAGGCGATTTCTCACAAAGTATTTATTCTTGGAGAGGAGCCGATATACGTAATCTGGAAAAATTTCAGACTGATTTCCCAGATGCCCAGATTTTTGAACTCGAACAGAACTATCGTTCAACTCCACCCATTCTGGATTTTGCATATACCGTCATTTCTAAAAATAATGGCCATCCGATTCTCAAACTATTTACAGAAAAGAGTGGGGGAGATGAAATCATAATCAAAGAGATGCAGAACGAAGAAGATGAGGCTCTTTTTGTCGTTGCTGAAGTCGAGCGATTGCACGATAAATATGATTATAAGGATATGTGTGTGCTCTATCGGATAAACGCGCAATCACGGGCCCTTGAAGAGGCATTTTTGCAGTACGGAATCCCGTATATGCTTATCGGTGGAGTCCGCTTTTATGAGCGCAAGGAAATCAAGGACATTCTTTCGTATATGCGTTTGATAATAAATCCCGATAACGAAGTTGCACAGAATCGAATCATGAAATTAGGTAAAAGAAAATGGACGGAGTTCGTGGAAAAATCTGGGCAAATTCGTGAGGGAATCGAGAAGAAAGACACGGAATCTGTCATGGATGAGATATTTGACGTCACACAATACTTGACGCTTTTCAATGAGAAAGATCCCGATGAATATTCCCGTTTGGAAAACATTAAGGAGCTGAAAAGTGTCGCAAACTCCTATCCAAATATGAGTGACTTCTTGGAGCAGATTGCGCTTGTCGAAACAGAATATTCAGAGGGAGAAAAAAAGAAAAAAGGGGAAGACGGAGTGCGACTTATGACGCTTCATCAAGCGAAAGGGCTTGAGTTCCCCGTCGTTTTTCTTGTGGGCGTTGAAGAGGGAATCCTTCCACATTCCCGCGCATCATTTGATCATTTTCAACTTGAGGAAGAGCGCAGGCTTATGTATGTGGGAGTAACTAGAGCGAAAGAACATTTGTATATTACACATGCACGAAGACGATTCCTTTTCGGGAGAAGGATGCAAAGCGCTCCTTCTCGCTTCATTGCGGAAGAAAATGAAGAGTGGTAGAATGAATTCATATGGCAAAAGAAGATATCGTTTTCCGCATCGTCCGTCGGACTAAAACCGTTTGGTTGGAAGGAGTCGTTTGTCTTCTTCATTGTATAGGCCATATCCCATTTCATCATGTACGTCGTTTTTTTTATCGTCTTGCGGGAATGCAAATTGGTATAGGCACATCCCTTCATACCGGTCTCAAACTATATAACCCTCAAAATATAGAAATAGGCAAAGACACGATAATCGGTGAGGATGCTATTTTGGATGGAAGAGGGAAAATCACGATTGGAGATCATGTCGCTTTTGCAACTGGCGTCATGGTATACAACTCACAACATGATATCCGTGACCCACAATTTGCCGCTATCACAAAGGATGTCCATATTGAAGATTACGTATTTATTGGTCCCCGCGCAATCATTCTTCCTGGCGTTCGGATAGGAAAAGGCTCTGTCGTCGGAGCAGGGGCTGTCGTCACAAAAGATGTTCCTCCTGGAGTCATTGTCGGCGGGGTTCCTGCGAAACCACTGGGAGATAGACCACTGCAACACTATTCATACAAACTAGGTCGAGCCGCTTGGTTTCGTTAATCCGCCGTCCCTACAAGAAAGACCGCTCTCCATGGGCGATACCAGATATTAAAATCTTTTTCAAACATAACTTCTTTTCCCAATGTGACCTTATATGAATAACGGGATCGTCCTCCTGGTGCCGCAAAATCAACTTGTCTTACGACTCCTTTCTTGAGAGTTGGGTCATCTTGAAATTGAGGTTCAGGGGCACTCGTGTAATCCGATAGGATTGGCGTTGAAAGTTCAACGATGCGCCCATCTTTCTTCCCATACAATTTGAACGACAGTTTGTTGTTTTCTTCGTCAGCACTTGTTTGGATGAGGATGCTTGCCGGGGTATTGTTCAAAAACTTGAAGTCAACTGACGGTCCAAATACCGTCGCATCCAGTCCAGGCTTCGCATCGTTCTCATAATATCCCACCCGATATGCGTGGGAGTGATATTCAACTATCGGCAGACCTGCCAATAATACCGCCCGGAAGAGAGTGGTTGAAACCTGGCATATACCGCCACCATCCCCCAACACAGTTTTCCCATCCTTAATGATGTAAGCTGGCTGATATCCCGTTGAAGATGAAATATCTCCCACTGTTTCGTTGAATGAGAATGTGGCCCCTTTAGGGATAAGAACACCATTGAACTTCGATGTTCCTAATAACAAGTTATGGATGCGTTGCGGGATGGAGTGTGTGTAATCAGATACACCCTCCGCAACAAGTTCTTCGATTCCATACGTATTTGTTTGAGAAAGGGTAACAGTTGGTTTTATGACGGTACTTTGGATGGCGATTGTCTTTGATATGGGTGTGTCAATAAGTGATTGGATGTAGTCATCAACCATTTGAAGAGCTTTTGCAGATTCGATGTGGAGCCCATTTTCTTCATGTTCAAACACCGTGACTTTCCCCTTTTCAAACTGGAATTTGGCATTGATCGGTGGTTTCTCATATTGATCTATGAGTCGGGAAAGGGCGTCCTTAATAGGCTGTTTACTATATGTTATCCTAAGCGGGAAGTTGAAAGGCTGTATCCCGGTCGTAGCAACGAGGGCTTGCAAGATACGAGAAGGGATGTGGGGAGATCTGCCGACGATATATGCTTGATCGAATGCCGTATCGATGTCCGGTCTGCTGAGCGTCAGGGTTGCCGGAAGAGTTGCGACCAAATCAACATCGAACTTCAATGAAAGTGTCGTCTTCTGGATTTTGGATGTTATGTCAGCAAAAAGTATAAACACTTCAGTCTTGTTCATTCCACCAACATCTTTCCCTTGTATAAGAATATGGGGAAATAGCCGTGATTCATACTTTTTTTCAAGCTGGAGCGAGTATAAAAGAAGTGCACAGACAATACTGATTGCCAATAATACAACTACTAAAATTTGTACGATAACTCCACCCCGTTTATTTGGTATCATGGATATATGGATGATAGAAAAAATGGCGACCAATTGCAAGGGGCGTCTGAGATACCACAGCCAATATATGAGACGGTCTCTGTTGATGATAGTGCACAAGCACAGGACCAATCATCCCTTCAACCTGAAGAAATAAGCTCAAATGTAGAAGCGACTGATCAAGGCGATTTCAGCCAAATCCAACCAGAAATCGCACCCATCGAAGCGACCCCGGTACAGCCTACAGCATCTAAAGAAATGAGTAAACTCCCCTTTCTCATCGGGGGGGCTATCATTTTCATCTCCGTATTTTTCCTCATTTTTGCCGTATTAAGCGCTGCGGGTAAAAAAAAGACAACAATGTCAAAGCAGATATCGTTGAGTTATTGGGGATTGTGGGAAGAAAAGGAAGTGATGGACCCACTTATCAAGGAATATGAAAAAAACCATCCGAACGTCACGATTACGTATGAAAAGAAGACAGAACAGGATTATCGCCAAAAACTGATTGTCTGGATCCAAAAAGGACAGGGTCCAGATTTATTCCGATTCCACAATACATGGATTCCGGAAATCCAAGAAATAGTGTCGCCGCTGCCCGAAAGCGTCATGAGCATTGCCGATTTCGAAAAGACATACTTCCCCGTCCATACGAAAGATTTGAAATTCGGGACAAAAATATATGGTATGCCGTTGATGGTCGATGGACTTGTCATGATTGTGAATGAGGATTTATTGAAAAAAGCGGGTATAACCACCATCCCAACCAATTGGGACGATATGGTCGCGGCTGCAACGCAAACAACCGTGAAGGATAAAGATAGCCGCATAATCACCGCTGGATTTGCTGCTGGAACAGCCTCAAATGTCGCCCATTTTTCAGATATATTTGGCTTAATGTTGTTGCTCAATGGAGGGGATTTGGCCAAGCTTGATATGCCTGAAGCCTCAGGAGCTCTCGAAGCATATAGGAGATTCTCCGAAGAACCAAATAATGTCTGGAGCGAGGATATGCCTAACTCCATCACCGCATTCACGGAGGGGAAAGTAGCTATGATTTTTGCACCAAGCTGGGAGATACACACCATCAAAACGAATGCTCCAGATCTCAAAATTGCCGTTGTCCCCATTCCAAGCCCACCTGGAGGAAAGCAATTCTCCCTGGCTTCCTATTGGGTTGAAGGGGTGTCAAGAAAAAGCGCAAATCAGGAAGAAGCATGGAAGTTTCTTGCCTATTTAGGTTCAAAAGAAGGCGAAACAAAATTGTATGAAATACAAAGTAGTCTTCGAGCATTCGGAGCGGCGTATTCCCGGATGGATTTGGCCGAATTGCTCGTTCAAGACCCCTATCTTGGCCCGGTCGTCAAGCAAGCAGTTGAAGATAAGTTCATCTCACTCCCTCTTAGTATGAACACATTCGATGATGGATTGAATGACGAAATAGTCCGCTATTTGGAGAATGCTATAAATAGTTCGTCGCAAGGAGTATCATATACGGAGGCGATGACCACAGCAAAAAAAGGAATCGACCAAGTTTTTTTACGCTATAAGATACAATAGTAGTATCACACATACCTATGCAAATACCTTTTCTTTCCGATAAAAGTGGTGACGGTGAGTTGTACTGTGGCATCCTCCTTAAGGAAGCTCAGGGCATTTGTTTTATTTTTGAAAAAAAAGAATCATCCATCCGTCTATTGAAGCAGAGAGAGTTCCAATATATGAACGGATGGGAGCATATCGTTGATGATGTTGATAATGCATTGTCCATTATAGAAAAAGAAGTTGTCAAGAATGTCAAATTGACTCACTGCATTTTTTTTGTTTTTTCCCATCTTATCGATCCGCAGACAAAGGAAATTGCAAAACAATATGCCGGCAAGATACGTGATTTGGCAAACAATCTTGAACTTAAGCCCCTTGGGTATATGGAAGTCATTGACGCTGTTCATGAACAGCTCCAACAGGAACAGCAAACAGCCCTTTCCAGCGTTGTCGTTGAGTTGGATGATACCCAGATGACAGTATTTCTTTTCAAAGCGGGGCATAAAATTGCCATCCAAAGAGCTACCCGTACGGATAATTTCTCGGAGGATATGGATCTGGCTCTTGAAAGCATAGCACAATCGCACATTCTTCCAACACATATCTATCTCTATGATTCAACAGATTTGGCGGAAGAGTCATCAGACCTTATGCTCCATGCTTGGAAAAAAAATATATTCATTCAACAACCACGAGTTGCGGTGATACAAGCTTCAACCGTTGGTGCGGCACTCAAAAATTTACTTGAACGTCAGTTATGTGCGCCTGGAACATTGATACCGAAAGAAGAAAGGAAAGTAGAGAAGAAGGAAGTTCTCGGATTTGCAATCGGAAAGGAAGTTGTTGTCGAACAAGAGAGGATGGCACAAGAAAGTTCAAAGGCACCTTTTGAGTTTCCTTCCTTTACATTTCCAAAACTGTCTCTTCCATCGACATCTATCCTTATAATTGCTGCAGTAGTTTTCGCTATCATCGGCTTGTTATTTTCCCTTCTTTATTTTTTCCATACTGCAACGCTCACTATTCTGGTGCCAACAGAAAAAAAGCAGGCTGAAGTCTCTATTCTTGCAAGTATCAAGCCTGAAAAAGTGGATGTGACCGAGCTTGAAAGCGTTACATCCTCATTTTCCGCTTCCGAAAAAAAAGATACAACGGGGAAGCGGGACGTAGGAGAAAAGGCGTCTGGAGAAGTGACGATTTATAACTATGACGAAAAATCGAAAGAAATAGCGAAAGGAACAAAACTTCAGATTGACTCACTACAGTTTGAGACAGATGATGCTACGACAGTGCCTCAGTCTCAGTTTGGGTCAGATGGAATAACTAAGAATCCGGGCAAGTCAAAAGTTAAAATCCGCGCCGTTGTTTTAGGTACGGAGAGCAATACAGAAAAAAACAAAAGATTTTCATTTCCCGGCATATCCTCGAATATCCTTTTTGCGATTAATGAATTAGCGGTTACGGGAGGAACGAAAAAGACAGTGAGGACAATAGCAAAAGCCGATATTGACGGGATACGAGCGTTTGTATTGGACAAGGTAAAGAAAGATGCTTTTGAGAAACAAAAAAATAGCTCACAATCATATATATTGATTTCCGAGCTTACGGGTACTGCGATTAAAAACGAAAAATTATCCGGCGAAGTTGGCGAAGAAGCCGAGAAAATATTATACACGGGGTCCGGCACGGTGACTGTGTATAGAATCCAAAACAAATCCATCCAAGAGCAGGTCAGAAAGAAATTGGAGGATGAAAAGCCAAATGGGTATGAGACAAGTGACGTACAGTTTGCGGTAAAAAAACAGAAAAAATTGGATTCAGGTGATGTTCAACTTACTATTGAAGGGACAGTTGAGTTCAAAAAGACACTGTCATCTTCGGAAGTCGTGAAATCGATACTAGGCAAAAGCAAACAGGAAGTTGGCGACATTATCCAGACGCGGTTTTCAATTCCGGATGTCACTGTCGTTATCAACCCTCCACTTCCCCTCATACAAGATCGGTTGCCGTTTTGGGGAACACATATACGAGTTGAGTTAACGAAATAAGATTATATGGCTCTGCATGTATATCTGAAGGAAAATACGTCACCTAAACGTAAAGCCATAAATATCGTTTCATACATTACGCTTGGCCTTGGCGTTACGCTCTTGTTCTGGTCATTTTATCCTGTCATCTCATTTGAGCTCTATTCGCGCTTCATATTGAAAAATGGTGTAGAATCGCCCTTTCCGACAAATTCCAAGTCGTCTTCCATTCAGGCATCGGAGTCGGTCTTGGGAAGCAAGGATGCATTTTCCAGCAATCTGAAGGATTTTACCCAGGCACACCTATGGTTTCCGACGAAACAAGAAGAGGGAGAAAAAAAAGCGGGTGGAGTCCAAGAATATTATCTTACAATCCCGAAAATCAACATTACCAAAGCGCGCGTCGTCGTCGGTGGTGATGACCTGACGAAAAGCCTTGTTCACTACGTTCCCCGCTCGATGCCGGGTGAATTCGGCAATGTTTCCATATTCGGTCACTCCACATTACCTCAGTTATACGATGAAAAAGACTACAAGACAATTTTCACGTATTTGCCTTCGCTCCAAAAAGGGGATACGATTCTTGTCACTGTTGGCGACATGGAATATGAATATGAGGTGTATGATATGTTCGTCGTGAGCCCAGATAAGATATCTGTCCTTGACCAACAATTTGACGCATCATACATGACGTTAGTCACCTGTGTCCCTCCAGGGACATTCTGGAAACGCCTCGTCATTAAGGCTAAACTACTTCGGCTTCCTCAATAAAAACTCTATTGATATAACCTATAATATCTGTTATAATACCAAAATGGTTTCAGCCTCGAAATTCAGACTATTATTGTTTTGGAGAAGCTTATTGCGCACTTTCTACTTTGTGCTGTATCAGATAGTCTTTTTCTTCATTACTATAGGGGAATTTACTGAACTTATTCTAAAGACACTCCTACGCAGTATCCTATTTCCATGGGCCTTTTTTTGGAAACATAAGGGAAGAGGAGCTCAAGGAATTATTTTCGTTTCAGGGAAAATAATTCATATCTTATCATCATTCCTCCGTGTTATTTTGAAGGGAATTTCACATATTATTTTTTCCGTAATCATACTTCCTTTTCGTTTTATAGCAGCATTGTTTTCTCCTGAGCTGAAGTTTTTCATTTTCGGAATCCTTCTTTGTTTCATTGGTTTTTCGCTCTACTCATCTTATCGATTTGTCATTGAGCTCCCATCACCGACTGATATCGGAAAGTTGAACTATCCGCTTTCCACACATATGTATGATCGCAATGGAAAACTGCTGTATGAAATTTATAAAGACCAAAATAGGACTCTTGTCCAGCTTGAGGATTTGCCAAAATATATCTATCAAGCGACAATCGCCATAGAAGATAAGGATTTTTATAGTCACAATGGCGTCTCTCTCCTGGGAGGAATTTTGCGCGCGGCAAAAGAGACTGCGATGAAAAAAGGACTTCAAGGTGGTTCAACGATAACTCAGCAATTAGTGAAAAGTGCGCTTCTTACCCCAGAGCGGACTATCGAACGAAAATTGAAGGAAATTTTACTTGCGATGTGGACGGAAAAGCTATACACAAAAAATCAAATTCTCGAGATGTATTTGAATCAAGTTCCCTATGGTGGATCAGCATATGGTATCGAAGAGGCTTCAAAAACGTATTTCAAAAAGCCGGCAAAAGAGTTGACCATTTCAGAGGCAGCATTTTTAGCAGGGATGCCGCAAGCACCTTCTGTATATTCACCATACACAAATCCGAAACAAGCAAAAAGTAGAAGGGATGAGGTGCTTAAGCGTATGTATGAATTGGGATTCATCACGAAAGACCAAAAAGAAACGGCGAATAAGGAAGAAATATCAGTTACTCCTTTAGAAAATACTATTCGAGCACCTCATTTTGTTTTTTATGTAAAAAGCAATCTGGAAAATCAATATGGAATCCAACGGGTTGAAGAAGGCGGATTGAATGTCATCACAACCCTTGATTTGGACATCCAACAAGAAGCGGAAAAAATCGTGACCGAGGAACTTGAAAAAGTCGCCTACCTCAATGTGACGAATGCGGCAGTGCTTGTCGCAAAACCGGAAACAGGAGAAATTCTTGCAATGGTTGGATCCTCTGATTATTATGCTGCTCCTTCAGGTGCGTTTAATGTCACGACGGGTTTTAGACAGCCAGGAAGTTCTATAAAACCTGTGACGTATGCGCTTGCTCTCGAAAATGGGATGACAGCCTCAACGATTATCGATGATGTCCCAACAGCATTTGGTATCCCAGGATCTGCCCCATATGTCCCAGTCAACTATGATGGACGCTTCCATGGCCGTGTCCCTCTTCGCTATGCGCTTGCCAATTCATTTAATATCCCGGCTGTAAAATTATTACAGATGGAAGGGGTAGATAACATGATCTCCTTTTCTAAGAAGTTGGGGATTACGACATGGAATGACTCATCCAGATTCGGACTTTCTCTTACTCTTGGGGGAGGAGAGGTCCACATGACTGATATGGCAACTGTCTTTGGAACATTTGCCAATATGGGAGAGAAAGTTTCCGTCACCGGAATAAAACGGATATATGATGCACGAAACACGACATTATTTGATTACAAGCCTTCAAAAAAACGAGTAGTGAGTGAAGAGACAAGCTACATTCTCTCCGATATTCTGTCCGATAATTTCGCTCGTCGTCTGGAGTTCGGGACGCGCTCAGCCCTTGAGATTCCTGGTTATAAAGTCGCCGTGAAGACAGGAACAACTGACATGAAAAAAGATAATTGGACAATAGGATATACGCCAGATTTCGTAGTTGCCGTATGGGTTGGAAACAATGACAATAGTCCGATGAATCAATACCTCGCCTCAGGAATAACTGGAGCTGCGCCGATATGGAATAGGGTTATGTCGTATCTCCTTACGAAATACGGTGCACGTTGGTATGAAAAACCAGCTGATATCGTTGAGAAACAATGTTATTTTGGGAAGACGGAATACTTCGTCGCAGGCACAGAAACGAAAGCGAACTGCTCAAGTGCAATTCTTGGGACGCCAAATGTTACTCCGACAAAAGCTCCATAACTTATCTTAAATCCTCTAAGAATTTTTTGAGAATCAAATAGTATGTCGTGAGACTTTTTATATCAACCCATTCTTCATCACTGTGGAGTCCTGCTCCGATTGGGCCAAACTCAACCCCTTCGCCTTCGACGCGACTGAAATGACGAACATCAGACGCCCCATGTTTTAAAACAATATTCGGCTTATCTGAGGAAACTGTTTCAATTGAGGTAAGTAATTGCTTGAAATATGGATTAGTTTCGCTCGTGACCTGTGGTGGTTCGAACTCAAGGAACTCAAGTTCACAACCAGTGAACATTTGTTCAATCTTTGTTTTTATTGCTTTCCAATCCTCAGGGATGTAACGGATATCGAGTTTCATCGTGCAATCGTCGGGGACCTTATTGTAAGTTGTATTTGCCGTTTCTATTTTTGCGATATTTATTGTTGTTCTCCATTCTTCTTTTTCAAGCACGGGGAATTCTTTCTCTATTGCATCGATTGCCTTTTTCATTTTAAGTATTGCACTTTCTCCCCGCCATTGATATGCACCATGTGCAACCACTCCTTTTGTCTTTACATTCATCCAGATAACACCCTTTGCTTTCTGGCCCACACCAAAATCAGTTGGTTCACCTGCGATAACAAACGGTGTTCGGACTCCTGCATTAATTTGCAAAAAGGTACCATCATATCCACCAAGTTCTTCATCGGTCACCAACTGAAGTCCAATTGTCTTTTTACTATTTCTTGCAACTTCTTTGAATGCAAGAATTTGTGCCGCAGCACCACCTTTCATATCACTGGCTCCTCGGCCATACAATTTGCCATTCTTTTCCTGTGGACTGAACTGATGCTTCTGACCTGATACGACATCAAGATGAGCATTAAAAATAACATCAAATTGCTTTGGCCGCTCGTTACCTGTATATACAAGCACACTTGGCCGATCATTTTGATTGAATTTCTCAATAGTATACCCATCAAGTTCCTTAACACATACATCAATCACTTCCTGCAATTTATCTTTCCGTGAATCAGTCGATTCTATTGAAATAAGTTTTTTCGTTAAGTCCAAAATTACATTTTCCATACTCAGATTATACAGAATTTTAACTCTTTAATTCTGCAGTTCCCAGGAACTTATTCGCCATTCGTAATTGATATTGTTCTATTTCCTTTGTGACTTCAAGAGCCGATTTACCACCTCTCAGTTCGTTTTGGACAACTTCAGCAAATGAACCTCGTGGATTCGTCGCATATTCATCCAGAGTCGCAACGGGCTCTGCCCACAAGTTTTGTAGTCGTGATTGGACTAAGGCAACCTGGTCTTTAAGAGCGGGATATTTTTTTCCCATTCTTTGTGCGAACCGCAAACCCTCATGTATCAAAGCGGCGACTTTATTCGTCTTGAATCCATGCAAGTTGGCTTCCATTATGAGGTCCTTTTGGTTTTTCCATTCACCCATGGAAGGGAACTCCTCCCTAAAATGTTCGACAGGATGCTTTCCTTCGGCAAGCGCTTCATATGCTCCCATTGACATGAGCTGCAAAAGCGAGTTTCGAGCAGCCTCGTCATAAATAGATGGGGACGCAGAACAACCAGTAAATTCGACACGCCCGCTTTGATTCATAGGTTCAGTAGTCGCGGCACGCAACCTTACGCGACCATGCATCACCGGTCTTTCGATTTGTTCCCCGTCAGGTCCTGTCAAAACGGACATATATCCTGCTCGATCTAATGTATGGGATAATCCAGTTTCTATCTGATGTGAAACACGTTCGCGATATCGTTCTGGTGTCATGATAAATTCACCTGGGTGAGTTGTGTCGAGTGTGTATCTAATTATCGCTCGCATATCCCGCGGCCATCTTTCTCCTTGCTCCGTCATAACAGTCGGTGTTTGACCAAATACCATTGGTGTCGACAACATAAGCATTTCAGCTAGAGTCCCAAAATCAGTATTGAACATATCCGCAACTGCAATCGCCTCTTGTTCTGGGATTGCCATCGCTTCAATACCGACGCGCATGTGGGGAAGGCCGATACTCAAATGCGAAGCCGAAAAAACCAAGTAAGCCATGTTACCTAACTGTTGATGCATGTTCCCCCAACTTTCATAGCTGAATTTCGCAGCGAGGTTGTCCATGAGTTGTCGAGTGTTCGGTTCCAGACAGTTCATGTATTGTGCCCAGAGTTTATTCTGGATAGCGGTAACGTACGGGCCGTTTGGGCCCCCTGTTCCCACTCTAGTTTCCGCAGGGGATGATGTCGTTAGAGACGACGTATCCGTCACGACGGCCTCAGGAAATTTTTCCTTTCGCTTCAATATCTGTTTGGAGCGAGCGATGAAAAAGTCGGCAGGATTGCCGATAGGTTCTATCTGTTCTTCTATACAGTTTTCCTGCAATTCTCCACCATCGTCTATTGGATACGGGTTACCATCCTTATCGATAAGCCATCCTTCAGGTTCACTTCCCCCAGCGCCAGCGCCTTCATTGTACATTGCAAGCCGATTCATATCCTTCACTATTTTCAGGCTTGCGATGATACTTTTAGCATGTTCAGCGACCAAGTTGCCATCAGCTGAAAATAATAATGATCTTTCTATATGTTCTGTTGATTGTTCGTTGCCAAACTCCACATCAGTGCCTTCAATTTTCTTCGGAATCCAATCGGGATGTCGTACGGCAGCTACAACCGATCCATCTGGGTTTGCAACGGTAATTCCAGTCTTGTTTACCACTCCGCTCGTTTGCAATCTTCCATGTTGGACATGGGGAAATCTCCCATTTGCATGTGCAATGCTTTCTGCCAATAATGGCATGGTTAATACCTGAAACCCCTCTTTCAATACGAATGTATGTGTCTTCTCGGTTGCTGCCATAGTAAATAAAAAATCCCGCCCTCATGAAGGCGGGGAATGTGTAATTCCCGCCTTTAATCAAAAAGGGTAAGGGGTAAAATAATAACAGCCACTTCTGGCATAACGTTTTTCATAGTTCTTACAGCATTTTGTAAACTACCGCCATGACGAGCGCGAATAGTAAAAATTCACCCATATAACAAAAAATCCCGCCTTTGGGGCGGGTGCTTTTAAAAAGGTTTTTCCTTTTTATTACTATGCACCCGCCTCTGTAAGGAGGACGAGTTGAGTAATAATAAGTGAAAAACCAAAACTGTTCATACTGAAATTCAGTATAGCATAAAAAAATAAATCTGCAAGTAGTATTTTAGCGCGCTAACACGTTACTTTTTTATTCTGTCAAATCCGGTCAGACTTTGAAGAGCTTTTGGGATGAGGATAGACCCATCTTCTTGCTGATAGTTCTCAAGCAAGGCGATGAGAATACGAGGGGATGCAACCGCCGTATTGTTGAATGAATAACAATACGCTGTCTGTCCGTCTTTGTTTCGATATTTTATTTTTAGTCTTCTTGTTTGAAAATCTCCCATGATGGAATTACTCATAGTTTCTCCATAGCCGTTACGCGATGGCATCCATGTCTCGATATCATATTTTTTTAGTTGCGGTTCGCCCATATCGCCGGTGCACATCAGAAGAACGCGATAGGCAAGTCCGAGTTCTTGTAGGATTTCTTCAGCATTTTGCTGGAGCTCTTCTTGGATTTTCCGTGCATTCTCCAAATCGTTGCTCCCAATGACCACTTGTTCAATTTTCCAGAATTCGTGGACTCGATAGAGGCCTTTCGTATCTTTACCATATGATCCCGCTTCACTGCGGAAACATGGCGAAAAGGCAACAAATTTCTTCGGTAAATCTTTTTCTTGCAGAATCTCATTACTAAAATAAGAGGTGATTGGAATCTCAGCGGTTGCTGAAAGATATGCATCATCGTCCTCTCCATTGAGTTTATAAACCTCTTTCTCTCCCCATGGCATATGGCCCGACCCGAATAACGTGAATTTTTTCACAATCGATGGGGCGATGAATGGCGTGTATCCTTTTTTCGCCAGCTTCTGGAACACATACATGAGAAGTGCCATGTGCAGGATTGCCGCTTGGTTTTTCAAGAAATAACCGCGATATCCTGACACTTTCGTTCCTCGCTCAAAATCGATGATGTCCAAATCCACTCCCAGTTTCATATGATCTTTGATAGGGAACGTAAAAGTCGGGACAGTCCCTCCTTTTCGCAGTTCCACATTGCTCTTTTCGTCTTTTCCGACAGGTACTTCGTCAAGCGGGACACTCACTGCATACGACAAAAGCTTATGGAGTTTTTCTTCGATCGTCGTCAAATCCCCCTCGACAGTCTTAAGAAGCTCCTTGATTTCTTTACCTCTTGCTTTTGATTCCTCTGTAAACATTTCTTTCGCAAGTTTGTTCCGTTCTTCTCGTAAGACCTGCGCTTCCTGTATCTTTTTCTTTCTTTCGTCATCCAATGTGAGGATAGCATCGATATCGGCCTCTCTGTTTTTGTTTTTGAGGGCATCTAATACCTTCTGTTTATTTTCGCGGATATAATCAATTGATAGCATGATGTTATTGTAACAAATCTTTATTTATGAAGGGAATCAATTTCTGTAACGCGCGAAGCCTATGGTTTGCAGCATGATGTTCTTCATCGGTAAGTTCGTCGTAATATTTATCATATTGAGATACGATAAATAACGCCCGATAGGGGAATCCCTTTTGGGCAAATCCACTTGGGGAAAGCGCGATGTGTCCTTTTAGTGATTCAGTTATCGATTTGGAATATCCGGTAATCGGATTATGGTAATACAAACAAACAGTGAACTGGGCGGTACGCTTTTCAAGCGGGACTCCATTCAACTGTTGAAGAGTATATTCAATCATCTCGGAGTCATTAGCATCTCTTCCAAGCCACCGTTTTGAGTGGACTCCGGGTGCCCCATTTAGAATATCAATCTCGATTCCTCCATCGTCGGCAATGGTTGGCAGTTTTGATAGGGAAGAAAAATAATCTGCTTTCAACTTTGCATTATCAAAAAAGGTTTTCCCGGTTTCCTCCGGATCATTTGTGATTTTTAAATCATCCAAAAACAGGAGATTGATGTCTGAAGAAAGAGCGGAAGAAAACCCACCATTCAATTCCTGCTTTTTCGCAGGGTTATGAGTGGCGATGAGTAATTGTTTTTGTGTCATTCCCGCGAAGGCGGGAATCTAGGCCATAATTAACCTTATTTTTTAAAAGGGTATTTATAGACTGGATCCCCGTCTACACGGGGATGACAAACACTAGTTATAGTGACAAATCTAGAGCTATTTCCTGCATTGATTTCAATACAATACCAACGAAATCATTTATTTTGATTCCCAATTTTTCTTCACACATTTGGATTTGCAGACGGTTTACGCCGGCAGCAAACGATTTTGAAGGGAATTTTTTCAAAACGGATTCGACAGTGACATCCGCTATTTTTTTCGATGGAAGAATAAGTGTCACCGCAACGATAAGGCCAGTCAACTCATCACAGGTGTAGAGCGCCCATTCCATTGGAGTGGATGGTTCGCCTTCGCCATTATGATGATGATTGTGCGACAAAATCGCTTGGTGAAGCTCCACATCCTCATTACCGTTTTCCTTTAGCCATGCGACTGTCTGTTTCGTATGTTGGTCATGGGCATTCTTTGTGAGATCCCAGTCGACATCATGGAGAAGCCCTACCATTGCCCATCGGCTTTCATCTCCTCCAAGTTGACGTGCAAGACCTTTCATTGCCGCCTCAACTGCTAAGGAATGCTTTCGTAGGTGTGGGCTACTTAATTTTTCATTGACAAGCAGGAGCGCTTGTTCACGGGAAATTGCATATGGATTTTGTTTGACTGGCGTTTTCACTTCATGATGTGTTGGCTGTTCATGTCCCAATTTCTTCAGTGTTGGAAATAGCATTATTTCTCGAATCGCCCATGTATTTGTAAAAAACATCGTGAGTCGCTCAATACCAATTCCAATACCTCCCATTGGTGGCATACCAAACTCCATTGCTGTTATGAAATCTTCATCAACCTGTTGTGCTTCAGCCTTATCTTTTCGGGAAGCTTTTTGATCATTTTCAAAGCGTTGTCTTTGGATAAGTGGATCAGTAAGCTCGCTCCATCCATCACAAATTTCTTTTCCAGCAATATATCCCTCGAATCGTTCTACCCACCCTGGTTTTGTTGGATGATTTTTTGAAAGTGGAGAAACATCTTCTGGATAGTCAATAATCCAAATAGGTTCGATTAATTTTTCAGGAATGCCATGTTCAAAAATAGTAAATATGAGTTGACCTTTTGTCTCGCCACCGATAACTTCAATCTTATGATCTTTGCAATACACAGACAGTTCTTCTATCGTCGCTTTCTCCACATCAAGATTTAGTTCTTTCTTCATAATGTCTGCCATCGTTATCCGTGGCCATTTGCCGGAAAGGTCGATTTCCTTTTCATCAATCTTCATTTTTGGGGAGCCATTCAGTTTATTGGCCAAGTGTTTGAAGAGTCCTTCGGTCACATCCATGACACGATGGTAATCTGCATATGCCTCATACCATTCAACCATCGTAAATTCTGGGCTGTGTGATCTGTCGAATCCCTCATTACGGAAGTCGCGTCCTATCTCATAGACACGTTCATATCCTCCGGAAATTAATCGTTTCAGATAGAGTTCAAACGCAATGCGGAGATACATATCCTGGCTCAACGCGTTATAGTGAGTCGTGAATGGTTTTGCATTCGCGCCCCCGTATTGAGGATGAAAAATCGGTGTTTCGACTTCCCAAAATCCGAGATCGTCAAGATATTCGCGCATAAAGCGCAATACTTTTGTCCGTATGTTGAATCGTTCGCGCACCTCAGGGTTTAAAAGCAAATCCAGATATCGTTGACGGAATCTCTGCTCTGTATCTTTTATTCCAAACCATTCATGTGGAAGTTGTTGAAGTGATTTACATAAAATAGTATATGTATTTGGGATAATGGATATTTCACCAGCAGTTGTCTTTGCGACAGTCCCTTCAATACCGATATAATCGCCAACATCAAGCAGCGAAAGCTGTTTATAAGCATCAACGCCCAATGTGTCTTTTTTGAAAAAGAGTTGAATCTTTCCCGTTTCGTCTTTCAAATCTGCAAAAGCGATATTTCCATGGGTACGGAATGAAAAAAGTTTACCGGCTGTTTTGACCAACTGCCCCTCCATTTTCACGGCTTCTCCAATCATCTGTTTTTTTTCATACGATGATGGATATGGATTCCATCCCAGTTCACGGATTTTTTCGAGTTTTTTCAATCGTTCATCACGAAGGTTTTGTGCGGTAGACATATTCTTGTATTATACCAATATACAGACAGTTTATTTATCATGAAACATATCCAAGCTGTGTAAGGTGTTCGTATACCTGATCGATTTGCCGCTCCAAGATATCTGCATTTTCTACAGGACCAAAAGCCATCAACATACCATAATATCCATTCATCCAACATAGAGGGAATATTCCCGTTTTGCTTACTGGGTCAAACGAAATCCCTTCTTTTTCCAAGACTTCCCACAATGTTTTGACATCACATTTTATTTCTTGATGACATTTCTTTGAGACAGCTGGCATTTCCGCTGGCACGCCAAGTGCTTGCATCAGTTCAACTGCGGGATGCGCTCCCGTCATCCGTTTTGCATTGTGTTCGATGACGACAAGACCACTGGGAGTTTCCCCGATATCAAGTCCGCCTTTTGCCATTGTCCCATTTAAAACAGAGCTGACTCTCTCGAATATTTGTTGAGTATCTGCAGAATGCTGCTGGACAAGAGCTGGATCGTTGAATTTATTTCCTTGCCAGTTCGATTCATGGAGTATCTGTTCAGAAATATGTCCTGGCGTATCGATGATATGGATCCCTCCTGTCGTCGTGCTATATTGGAACGACATAATTCGCCCCAGCCCTTCGATGAAAGCCTGCATCTCAACAGCGCCCGATTCGCCAAGCGCTCCTGTCTGCGCAAATCGCGCATAGGCTGCTGCAACCTCTTCAGGCGAATGTGCCGTGAGATTGACGAATCCACCCGCTGAATGGACGCCCTTGAATTGGACTTTTGGATTATTTGTCTGATGGACAACTCGTTCATACGCCTCGACAGTCTCATCGAGTGTTGTCCCAATCCATGCTGTGGGGTAAGGGATACCTACCCGTTCCGGATGGGGAATAAAATCAGGATCCGCAACATGTCGGGCCCAGCCACCACGATTGTCCAAACTGAATAAATCTTCGCTTTTTTGTGCTATGTTTGCCGATATCGTAAACCCAGAATCTCTCAGAATTCTCATCCACTCTTCATTTTCTGTCGTGTGGGAGTAGGGAGATAGGACATAATCGGTGTTTTGACTTAATGTCTCTTGCATGATTGCGACATGTTCCTTTATGGCTATATCCAAAATCTCATCTGTTGCTGGAATATAAATTGGATTTGGTTCACCAATGGTCTTTACCTGGAGTCGTGTCCGTATTTCATCAAGCTGGGAGACGTACTCACGTGTTTCCTGGTGATCAGGGAGAATGAAAAGGGATCTTCTCATACGCTCTTTCCCAGCTAATGTACGCGCTGGGATATACATATAATCCACGTCCCCATCACCCTTGTATGCCATGGGTTTTGACATGCCGACGATTGTTTGACTAGTGCGTTCTGCCATAAGTAAAGACTTATTATATTGATAGAGGAAAGAATTACAAATATTTGCATAATATTTACAAAAACGTAATAATATGTTAAAATACTAACATGATTACGATTCCCGAGGTTGTCCAACAACTCATAACGAAAGAGCCATTCGTTGAAGAAGCACTCCAAAAAAACATCCTTAATCTTTCCGCCTATGCGCGCGAAATACGTCCCCGTATAGAAGACATCCTCATAAAGCGTGTGGAGACGGGGGCTATCATCATGGCACTGCGCAGGATAAAGATGATTTCTTCAAAAAAGACACGACTCGACTCATTTTTCCATGTAAAACCCAATATCATCATCCGTTCGAATCTTTCAGAATATACGCTTGAGAACACGCAACAAGTGTTGGAAGCAGTCACACATCTGATAACGAAGAATTCCCATGATCATCGTCATATAGTCGCAGTAACACAAGGGGTATACGAAACCGCAGTGATAATCAATACGCAGTATGCGACAGACATGGAAAAAATAATCCAAAAACAATTCATCAAAGATAGGGTGACAGATCTCTCCGCGATAACCCTCATTCTTCCTCCCTCAAATGTAGAAACGCCGGGAGTATATTATATGATCCTCAAAGCTCTCGCATGGAATGGGATAAATGTATTTGATGTTGTTTCAACAAAAAATGAATTTACGATACTCATGAAGGACAATGATGTGGATTCTGCTTTCTCAACAGTAAAATCTATCTTCACCTGATTTCGACCACTCTATATGCTTTTGTCCCGGCTGGTGAAGCGATAGATACTGTCATGCCAATCTTTGATCCGATGAGGGCCATACCGATGGGGGATGTTGCGGATATCTTGCCGTTCATAGGGTCTGTCTCATGCTCGCCAACAATAGATAGTGTTTTTTGCATGCCGTCAACATCGACGACGACTGTGTCTCCGAGTTGGACAATATCTCCATTTCCTTTTTCAACAATGGTTGGGTTTTTTAGGATATGATTGATTTCCAAAATGCGTCCATCGATATCTCCGAGTTCTTCTCGTGCAGCATGATACGCATTGTTTTCTTTCAAATCTCCCATTGCTCGCGCTTTTTGCAGTTTTTCTATGGTTTGAGGTCGTTTTGTGGTTTGAAGTTCGACAAGTTCTTTTTGCAGATTATCGAATCCTTCTTGGGTTAATTGTATTTTACTCATAGGTGTTATGTAAGTGACAAAATAGTATTTAAATCTCGTTCGAGTTGTGACATATTGGTAAATAAGATACTTTTAATTCCCAGTGCTTGCGCGGCTTCGATGTTTATCTGTCCGTCATCGATGAAAAGGCACTCATCAGGTTTTATTCCAAGCACTTTCAGCATTTTCCTGAAGAATTCCGGAGATGGTTTTATCTCTCTCAGCAAATAGGATGGAATTATTTTCGATAAATAGGGGAGAATATGCGAGCCCTCAACTTTATATTTCGTCAACAGTTTTCCTTCGTTGGTCGCAAGCGCAAGCTTATATTTTTTTTCCAGTTTCTGGAACAACTCTTCCATGCCTTCGGTTGGAATGATATCCTGTTTGACGATTTCATCAAACTCCGCAACGCTTAGGTCAAGCTTTTTCTTGCTGAGGTATTTCCCGACAAGCTGTTCATGCGAAAGCAGGCCCAAGGAATAGCCTACATAGTCCTTTGTTTTGAAAATTCCTTCCAATTTGGCCTGGGTAAAGAACCTCGTCTTATATGTATAGCCTTCTGGGTTTTGGAAGAGGAGATGGTTGACAACGCCTCCGACATCAAATAAAATCCATTTAATTTTTTCCATATATTTCCTAATTATATAAGCGGAGTACTAAGCTTTGTGACAATCTTATTCATCAGGAATCACTTTGTCACTCCTCAATGATATTTTATCACAAACATCACTGACAAATGCATTTTTAATGAGGGAAAGTGCTTCTTTCCATCTGTTTTCTCCTAAGTCGGGAAAAACAGCATCAGTGTATTGTCTCAATTTTTCTTGGCTTGCGCGACCAGTTGCAACAAGAATCATAGGGACAGAATATTTCTTTCCAATCTGTGCACCAAGCAACGAATCATCAACGATGACGAATGTGTCATTTTGAGGAGCATCTTGCTTGACGATATCAAAAAGCATTTCCCTTTTGAGGACTGTATTACCGAAAACGCCGTCAAGCGATCCATCTTTTTTCAGAAAGTATTTTTCGATTTTCCCGGAAGCAAGCTTAATTCGTGCTTTTTCCGGAGCATTCCCCGTCAACAACCTCAAGTGTATATGGGGTATTTGTGAAAGAGCGTCGAGAAGTTCATGCATTCCTGGGAGTACACAAACTGGATTATCACGAAGGTCTTCTTCAAGTATTTTAGCCCAGTATGAATATGCCTCAACTGGTACAGTTTTTATAGATATACCAACCAATGCAAGAACTTCGATGATGACTGCCATTTCAGTCTGGCCAATATTATTTATCATATCTTCATGAGCATTCACGCCAAATATTTTTTGGAACATTTTGCCCGATGAGAGTGCATTTATGCCAGGAGGCACAGAGATAAGTGTTTCATCAATATCCATAAGAACTTGAATCATAGTGAGAGTATATCAAATACAACAGAAGTCATCTTTCCGCCAATTCTTTCAATATCTGCAATGCCTTTGGCCATGTATCTTTCATGAATAAGACAAAGTCATTTATTGTATCTACCTCTATCTTTAGTTGCGTCTTTCCATCCATTTCGATGAATCGATATTTTTCGTAACCAACCCATTTTTTTGCTTCTTCACTCGTGGTATCTTCCACTCCGTCCGTGACCAGTCCGAGGTGCTTGATTGAAATCAATTCATGGAGGACATTGTCGGCGATCATGCTCGTCATCCCCCCTATTTTCCCATCCTCACTTGGCGCAAGAAATTGGATCTTACTCCCCTTGTCCCATTTTCCGACAAAATGTGATCCCGGCATGAATATCGCTGTCCATTCACGATAGGTATTGTCGTTCAGCATAGTATCCCAGACCTTTTTTCTTGGTGCATTGATTTGGATGGAAAAATGAAGTGTTTTCATATTGATTGCTCTCATAAAAAAATAACTTTCTGTACTTTATTGTCCCAACAATTTTTGGAAGTTTATCGTCGGAATCGTGATGTTTGAACCCTGTTTGAGGCGCGGCAACGATTCAAGAGATTTGGAAAGGCTGGTCATACTAGTGATGAATGGCTCGAGTTTCGGAAGGACCATATTGATGAATAACAGGCCGAGAAAAACGTAAAGCGCGATACTGACAAACAAGCCTCCCAATGCTTTTCCAAAACCGGCAACAAAATTCTTCCCGAATACTTCACCATAAGATGAATAATAGATAGTCTTTGTTTGTGGAGCATCCGTCGTCTTTTTTTCTTCCATTACTTAAAGTGTATCATGGAGTAGAGTATAAAGTAATGGTGTCAGAGTATAGGAACACCTGGAGCAGTATTAAAAAATTGTCTATTTTACAGGCTTCTTACCAAGTCCTTGAGAGAATCGCAGTAAATATCCACTAGGGTCCATAACCAGGATTTCCCGACATCCATGAAGGGTGTTTTTCACTTTATACCAACTGTCTTTTACCCCTCTTTTCAACGGATAATTATTGTGCGAAAGAGAGTCAATTATTTTCTGAACATTATCCGTTTCAATTTGAAAATTTATACCTCTTCCGAATGGATATTCCGGTTTTCCGTTGTGCCATACTTCGTCATCATCCTCCTGTTGAATCATCAGTTGACTGCCTTGATAGGAAAGGAATGCGAATGGAGGGTTTGGCCGGTCGTATTCAAGTTTGAACCCAAGTATCTTCGTATAAAAATGAAGACTCTTTTGAAAGTCGATGACGTACAGCTCTGGAAGAATATTATTGAATCTCATTGATTGTAAAAATACATTTTTTATAAAAAAAATAATATCAGCTTGGCTCAACAAATTTAAAATTTACTTTTAAAATAATTTGCAAGTTTTTTATCTACTATGTAGACATATGTTCCATTTATACCACGTGTCAATAATGTCTTATAAATATTGATAATATATCTTTGCAACTCCTCAATACTTGTAATTGACCGTTTACCATTGATGTCCATATATTTTTTAACATTGACTATTAATTTATTATTAACGTCGTCATATGATAGTTCTGGTCCAATGATTACGGCAACATAGTTTAAATCATAGCCCTGTACTGTATGAATGCACCCTACTTCATTGACTGCATTTGGAGAATTTACCCAGTCCTGGGTTGTTCTATTCCAAATTAATTTAAGTCCATCAATTTCGATATCATATCCCTCATTATTATTTTTTGTGACCCACGGCCATGCATATCCAGCAACAACGCGACAAAAATGAAGCTCACTATCTCTTTGTTTTATATCAGAAACCATTTGATGGATGTTGTCGTATAGTCTGAAATCATAATTAGGAAATTTATATTGTTTAACTTCACTTAAGTCAAATAAATCATCAATAAAGCTAATATATTTTTCTCCAGCCTTGACTCTTAGTTGGCTAGTTAAGTCATAATATGTTGCATTTATGTTTGCGATGCGTTCATGTGTAATATCAGCAGGCCTAACTCGTTGATTTTTATCATAGAAAAATATTTGATATTCTGAAGACATCAATATCCAATCAAGCTCAGTCCCATCATTTCCTAAGCCTAGAATTTTATTCGTTTTATCAAAAGATTGATAATTAGTGATATTTTTTCTGCGCTTTAATCTATGCGCTTCATCCACGATAAGTAGATCGTATTTCTTTTTTACAACATCGTTAGGTCCAACAACCATACCAGACTTTAATCCACTGATTTTTGAAAATACTTTTTTTAACGTTTTTCGCAAAGATGTCATTGGGATGACGAGCCCAATTTCAAGATTCTTAGTTTTTTCCTGTTCTTTTAGAAATTTAACTAGATATATAGCGAGAATTGTTTTACCAGTTCCCGGTTGTCCGTTAATAATAGATGTTTTATGCGAATCAGAAACGATACAATTATATATATCTTCTGCAATCCTTAATTGATCTTCAGTTAGAGATTTATATGGTGAGTACTTAAAAATATTGCTATTTTTAATTTGAATAAGGTCTTTTTTTACAAGCGATTTTTCTTGTAATTTTTGCCAGATAAGTTCAAATTTTGCTTTATATTTTTCCCTATCATAATAGTTATGATTTTTGAGTCCTACGTTCCCATTTTGCAATTGGAATGAACCTTCTGCGGAGATATATTCAATCAACCATGATTCAATGTCTAGTGTGGCTGATTTATTATATTCTTCATCGGTAATTATGTGAATATTTTTTAGTTTGCGTCTTTCTGGATTTTCGTAATGTTGAGTGCTTCTACTGTAAACGTTTCCAGTTTCTCCAATGTAAACTTCTTTGCCATTTTCTATAATATAAACTACTGGCCAATTTATGCCAAATTTATAGTTTTTTAAACAATTAAACTGATCTTTATTAAAAGGAAGTGTGGTTATTTCGGGCATGCTTATAATTTGTTGTATTTTGTATTACGTCCCCTTGCTTTATTGATAGGATATTTTTTCCTACTCTTTTCTAATTTTTTTAGCACCGCTTCCTCTATATCTATTTCTAAATTATCAGCAAGTTCAATTGCATAAGAAAAAATATCCCCAAGTTCATCAGAAATTTCTTCAATATTTTTTTTATCTTTTACATATTCTTCAATTTCTTTTTTATTTTTCCATAAAAATAATTCTTGTAGCTCGGAGCTTTCGATAGATAATGCGGCAGCCATGTCCTTTGGGTTATGAAATTGAAGCCAATCACGTTCATCTCGAAATTTTTGTATTGCTTTGATAATTTTTGAAAATTTGGAGTTTTTCATAAAAATTAAAATGAACAAAGAGCCTTATAGAAACCAATAATACTCTTTTTGCGGCTTATAAGCAACAATTCAGCCATAATTTTAAGAATAGGAAACATAAAGTGAAATAAGTTTATTGACTCTTTGAGATTGCAGCTTACAATATTTTTATACCAATTTTTTTTACGAACTACTGTGGATTGGAGCGGATATTCTTATATTATTCGGAAATATTCGGCACTATTCGGAAGTATTTTGTATAATGATGTCAATGAAGATTCCGCCAGACTATACTATCTCTCCATCCCATCTCTTGCTGCTCGCGGAGATAGAAAGTATTCGCCTCTTTGTGGAAAAGAGCAAAGTCCATACTCATGTATCTCTCTCGCTGCGGAGAAATAGCTTCCTGAAGAGCTCGCTCTACTCGGCGCGGATAGAAGGCAATACCATTTCCGAGCTATCTTTGCAGGAGGAAGATACAGATAAAGAGACAAGGGAAATCATCAACATCATGAAGGCTCTTGAATATATCGATGCAACACACATCTCCAAAGTCGATGACGCCTTAATACGGAGACTCCATAGCATGATAGGGGAAGGGCTCTTTCCTGATAGAGGGGCGTATCGCAAAGAAGTAAGCGGCATATTCAACAAGGAAGGATTGGTCGTCTATTTGCCACCTCCCCCCACACAGGTACAGGGACTGCTCGGTGCATTGGTTGACTATATACAAAATGAGAATAATTTTCCCCTTATCACGGCATTTCTATCTCATCTTATCTTCGAAAAAATACATCCATTTTTGGATGGGAATGGAAGGGTGGGGAGAGCGCTTATCCAGGCTGTTCTCAAATGCAAAAAGTATATTGTCCCATTTCCTGTCACGATAGAGGAATATCTCGACAGTCATCGAAACGAATATTATGATGTACTTCTTCGTGGGCTGGATGATACGGGAAGCTATGTGGAGTTCATGCTGAGGGCATATCTTGAACAAATGAAAAAGACAGTTACTCAGCTGGAAGCAATTTCAAGCAAGCCGGCATTCATGCTGGATCTTACAGCACGGCAAGAGGAGATTTTTTCCATAATCAAAGAGCATAGAAGTGTATCTCTGAACTTCATCGTGCGTCGATTTCTCAAAGTTGGAGAGCGTACACTTCGGAATGACCTGACAAAGCTCATCGACAGGCACCTTGTCGTAAAGGTAGGGAATACGAAAGGGGCGGAGTATAGGATAAAATGAAAAGCGATTGTGGCATAATGGGCCGGCGAATGGTACAATTATGACCGACGCCAGTCGCTATAGTCTAGAGGCCTAGGACAACAGATTCTCATTCTGTGAACACGGGTTCGAATCCCGTTAGCGACACCGTCTTTCGCCAAGCCTTCAGACCGGCAAGCCTTCAGACCGGCAAGCCTTTATGATTAAATGTAAGTATGTACTACGCGTATATACTTTACAGCTCCTCTACAAAAAAGCTTTATACTGGTTACTCACCGGACATAAAAAATAGATTAATACAGCACAATGCAGGTCAAAATCAATCGACTAAACATGGAGTTCCGTGGAGGCTAGTTTGGTATGCTGGTTTTGAAAGCAAGAAAATGGCGATTGATTTTGAACAATACCTTAAATCAGGATCGGGAAAAGCTTTTTTGTACAAAAGATTTATAGATGAAGCCTTGAAGAAAGATGTTGAAAAGAAGGACCCTGTGGTTCCGAAGACCTAGCTTTGGAGGGCGAAGGACAACTCGTGGTTCCGAAGCAGCTCTCTTAGTGCGAAGGGCCAAATCCCGTTAGCGACACATTATCCAATCATGTCGTCGCCCGGTAGTCGCAAATTTGGAGAATTCAAAATACGTGACCATGATCGACGTCTTGAGTCTTCTTCTTTATATTTTTGCCTTGGAGACATCGGCTCTTCTTCTGGAGATTTTTCATAAAGCTCTCCCAAATATGATAATGTAGCAAACCCTAGCGCACTGCCTCCATGTAGCTGTATCATGTTCTTTTCCCTCTTAATTGCTTCTATAGCAATTTCTGGAAGAGTTAAGGCAATCATAGTAGTTACAACAGCAAAATTAGCTGCATCTCCTACTGCTTCGATAATTGTATTTTTTGCTTTTGCTAGTTTAGGGGCTAATTCTGCCATATTTTTTCTGCCATTTTTTAATGTTAATGATTATAACATGCTATAGGTATATATTCAATGAATTATGGGTACAAGTCGTATCTGTTTCAACTCAAGAGAAATTATGATGATTTGGTATTAAAAAAGTTCCAACCTAGTACCACGCTCTACACACTTCAGCAAACTCTCCATTGCTATCTCCACTTCAAAAACAAGTAGCCGGAAAAAAGGAAGGCCATAATCCCCAAGAGGATAAGGAAACTGATAAGAGGGGGGAGTTGTTTTTCGGTTATTTTCTTAGCCATACTTTCTTAAGTATATCGTATTTCTCTTGTGGTTCACACCCTCCTTCGCTCAAATTCGCCTCGAGGCCTACGGCCACGCAGTCGAATGTTCGCCTCGGGCGGGTTTCGGTTTCTTTTGAGATAAAAGAAACCTCAAAAAAAAGAGGGTGGCTTGCGCCACCCCCCTCGTAATCTTCAAAACCTTATTTAGCTGGAGCACAGCCAGCTGCGGAACTTGTGGTTCCACCTGTGCTTGCAGCTTCATCAGTCACTGATAAGGAGACTGCTACTTCTTTAGTAGATATATCGTTTGCACAATATTCGCCTGGTGTCTTACTTCCACCGCAGACGAGTGTCTTCATGGCGTTTGGAACACGACCTCCGAAATCGAATTCGGAAACGACCTGTGCGTCGTTCAATACTAATGTCGGTGATCCGCTAACCTTGAATTTTGTTGCCATATCGAAGTCTTTCTGAGCGAATGCATTTCCTCTTTTAGGATCTTCCGTGCATGCTGTCATTGTTGCTGTATCAACACCTGCGCTTGCAAGACATGCATCTGTTTTACCTTCTTGCATGTAGCAATTAACATATGGCCAAAATAATGTTGGCTGTTCATCACGGATACAGATTTGTCTTAAGTTTTCTTTTGCTTCCTCATCACCATGCATCGAAACAATCTTTCCATTTTCGATAGAGCCGATGTATTTGACTTTCAAATTTGACTCAAGAGCTGGCGCTTCTTCCAGTACTTTCTTGAAGACACGTTGAGTCTGTAAACCGAATGGACAGTTTGCGACCACAAACGCTGTAAGACTTGGCTTATCAGCTTTCTTCAGATCTTTTACCGTAAGTTTTTTTTGTGGTGCTGTTGTTGCTGCCGCATCTGCTTTCTTTGAATCATCAAGCTTCACACCGGATGTGAAAAGGACTTTTCCATCCTTTGTGATGTATGAAGTGTATGTTTGATTCTGTAATTTGAGTTGGAATTCGTAGACACCGCTTGTTTCTTTGAGCGAGGTGACTTCGAATTTTGTATCTGGGCTATTGAGCACTTTCTTTATAGCTGCAGGAATAGTTTTGTTTTTAAACTCATCGGTATTTCCCCGATAGGTTTTGACAATAAGTAACACGCCGGCAAGTGCTGCAACTACTGCAACCATTGACCAGTTGAGTTTTGGTTGATCTGGCATTGCTGCCTCACTCTTCATTTGAGTGGTTGAATGTTTTTTTATCATATGTGAGACTATTTAATACTATTTTTTTTCAGTTGTCAACCGAACCTAACCATGTATGAGTTTCAGGATAACACTGACCCATTAGGAGTATTGGCGGGGAGTTCAATAATGAGTGGGACATGTCCTGGCAAATCGACCATAAGGATGAAACCATTGGAGAATTTTCCTGCCATTTGCTTTGGAGCGAGGTTCGCGATTACCGGGACTTTTTTACCGATAAGACTCTCAGTTGGAAAATATTTCGCAATTCCTGAAAGGATGGTGACGATTCCGTAGTCTTCGCCTAAGTCGACAGTGAGCTCAAGGAGCTTGTTGGAATCGGGGACTGCGGTAGCAGTTTTTATTTCTCCTGCGCGGGCATCCAGCTTTAGAAAATCCGGGAATTCGATAAGAGGTTTTTTCATATTATTTAGCGTAAATTCTATAAATATTGCTGCCGATTTTCTCGAATTTTACGAGAGAAAAATGGCCAATTTCTGACGTATTCTTCACATGTGGTCCGCCGCAGAATTCCTTTGAATAGGACCCGACAAAATACACCTTTACCATATCGGGATATTTTTCTCGGAAAAATGACTTGGCTCCCAAAAGTTCCGCTTCTTTTTTTGGAATAATCTTGTATTCGACCGCAAGTTTATTTGTTATTTTTTCATTGACGATGTCGATGACTTTCTGGATCTGCTCAGGAGTCGGTTTATGCAGACAATAAAAGTCAAAACGAAGGCGTTCACTTGTAATATTGGAACCTTCCTGGCGAATCTCTGTTCCCAGTACATCGAATAATGCCTGATGGAGCAGATGAGTTGCCGTGTGATATTTCAGTGTCTGTTCGCTTTGGTCTGCAAGACCGCCCTTGAATTTGCTCGCCGATGCAGAGCGGGATAATTCCTTGTGTTTTGTGAACTCAGCTGTGAACTGATCCTTGTCTATCTCCTGTCCCTTTTCGCGATAGAGTTCCTCCGTTACCTCAAGCGGAAATCCATAGGATTGATAGAGATCAAACGCAATCTTTCCATCAATTGTCGGGATTTTTTCTATTTGTTTGATTCCTTTTTCAAGACTCGCGTTGAATTTCTTGATTTCGTCGCCAATGATGGATTTCATGACAGGCAAATCGGTCATCGTATCGAAATATATCCCCTCATACATTTTAAGGACCTCTTCGGATACCGCTGCAAGCTCCTCAGGAGAGGGGAGACTACCGGTCAGCTTCCTCATTTTCACAGCAAGACGGCGCAGCAGTCTGCGGAGGACATACCCTTGCTCCTTGTTTGAAGGAAGCACCCCATCTTTGATGAGAAATACCGCCGCTTTCAGATGATCCGCGACAATCCGCATAAGAGGAGTGTTTGTTGGATCACTATATTGTTTTTTCGTGATGCCCTCAATACGTTTGATAATTGGGAGATACATATGAGTTGTGAAGATATCTGGATTGTTTTCCAACGCCGCAAGAATCCGCTCAAGACCGCCACCGAAATCCACATTCATCTTCGGTAGTTCTTCAAATCCACTGGCTGTCTTTTTATACTGCATGAAAACGGAGTTGCCGATTTCTAGGAAACGTCCACAATCACAGTTGGGATGGCAGGTTGGTCCGAATGCCGGATTATGAGGCACATGAGTGAACTCATAGAATACCTCACTGTCTGGACCTCCCGGCTCGCCGAGAGGCATATTATCTGGGACACCGGCTCGTGACCACCAATTCTTTTTGGCGTCATATAAACAGATTCGTTTTCCTAGCTCCGTTTCCAATCCATATTTCCTGAATAGCGATTGCCATACCTCAATCGATTCATCATCCCTTGGTAATTTACCTTCGCCTTGGAAAACAGTCACATATAATTTCTTTGGGTCGAAGTGTAAAACATCAACGAGGAATGAAAAAAACCAGGTGAGCTGGTCCTTTTTGAAATAATCGCCGAGAGACCAATTCCCCATCATCTCAAACATTGTCGTATGCCTATTGTCGCCTATTTCATCAATATCCTGTGAACGAAGCGAGCGCTGGATGTCAAAAAGCCTTGTGCCAAGAGGATGTCTTTCCCCGAGAAGATAGGGAACCAATTGTTGCATGCCGGAGCCGGTAAAAAGAGTTGTCGGATCATCTTTAGGGACCAAAGGAATAGGAGGTACCTCCACATGACCCTTCTTTTCCAAGTGTTCCGCGAATAATTTCCGAAATGTTTTATGGTCTAATTCCATGACTAGCATTATATCAACTTATCAACTAACATGTAACATGTATGAGTACCCAAATACCGCTTGCAACAGAACATTTGATACATGGATATATTCAATCATTATCCCACCCAGAACAAAAATCACATAAAGGCAATAACGGGAAAGTACTCGTGATAGGAGGATCTTCGCTTTTCCATGGGGCTGTCCTTTGGTCTGCAGAGATGGCATCACACATCGTCGACATGGTTCATGTCGCCTCGACAAAGGAAAACAACGAAATTATTAAGGCAATAAAAATCGCGTGGCAAACAGGCATCGTTGTTCCCCAGAAAGATATTCCCCATTATGCATTGGAGGATGATGTGATCCTTGTGGGGAATGGGATGATGAGAGTGGGCAACGAGGGGAAGTTTACTCGACAGCTTGTCAAGAACTTGATTGAGCAGTTTCCCGATAAGCAATTTATTTTTGATGCGGGCGCATTGCAGATGATGGATAAGGAGTGGTTGGGGTTGCTCAAAAAAAAGGCTCTCGTCACGCCACATCAGAAAGAGTTCATGACGCTGTTTGGCGTTGATGTCCGTGAAATGGAGCTCCAAGGGAAAATATCAGCAGTTGAACAAATGGCACGTGCTAATAAATGTATTGTTCTTCTTAAGGCAATTGACGATATCGTTTCGAATGGAGAAAAAACTGTTGTTGTCCGGGGAGGGAACGCGGGGTTGACGAAAGGTGGTACAGGAGATATCTTAGCAGGACTTATCGCAGGACTTTCGGCTCATTCCGACCCATTCGTTTCCGCAGTCGTTGGCTCATATCTTCTCAAACAAACAGCTGATCAATTATTCCATTTGAAGGGGAATTGGTACTCGGTTGCCGATATCATTTCAACACTTCCACAACTATTTCATTCGCTATCGCAACAGAGATGAGTGTTTGACTTATCTTCCCATTTGCGGTAGTATTGCAGTACACGTTCTATGAAAAAAGAAACATCATTAGCGATTGGAATGGGCATATTGTTCGGCCTCATTTTCTCCTTTATCGTCATCCTTAATACACAAAAAAACAATTCAGTCACGCAAAAAAAACAATCGACGAAAATGCGCCCCGTTGGGACAACCGAGCAACAAACGATAACACAGCCCATCACTATCACCGAGCCCAATGATGGGGATATTATCAGCAAGGCATCAGTTGTCATAAAAGGGAAAGTTGAGAAGGGTAGTTTTGTTGTTGTACAATCGCCCGCAAAAGATGGGACTTTCACCGCAAAAACTGAGGATTTCAGCTATGAAATGCCGCTCTCACTGGGCGAAAACGTCATCCATCTAAGTGCTTATGCAAAAGGAGCACAAGGGAAAATACAGGAAAAGGAATTTAAAGTTTATTATCTGAATTCAAACTAATGAAAAAAAGAGACACACTACTATTAACCATACTGTGCACCTGCCTACTTGCGGTGCCTGTCCTTGCGATTGATTCGACCTCATCAGCGACACCTGCCGAAGAAAAGGGAGTCAAGTTGCTTAGGGAAAAGATTGCGACACAGGTCGAAGAGATGAGAAAAAAAGATCAGAAGGCATATGTCGGAAGCATAACAAAAATCGATGGTTCCTCGATGATTATCTCCTCTATGCAGGGGACCGATGAGCGCAAATATACCATCAAGATTGACGATACGCTTACGACACTCTATAAAGTTGTAGGCGCGTCAAAAAAGGAACTGAAGAAATCGGATTTGGCAGTTGGCAATTACGCCATCGTCACTGGACAGATGATCAGTGATACGATTGAAGCGAATGAAGTGTACATTGATGAACAATTCCTCGTGAAAACAGCAAAAATCATTGAAATTTCCAAGTCGGATTATTATTTAAAAGTTGTCACATACGATAAGGATGAGTACATCATTGATATCCAAAGTTCCACCCGCCAATTCCTGCTAAACAGCAAATCAAAGGAAATTGAACGGACCGGATTCTCAAATATCAAAGAAGGAGATTTAATCCATTTCGTTGTGAGCAAAACAAATCCTGGCGCCGGAAAAGAAAAAAACAGATATGATGCAGTTCGCATTCTTGTGATACCACAAGAATTCTCTGCTCAATAAAACTCTTTTTCTTTTTCTCCCAGTGTATACTATATCCTTATGTTTGAATTCATAACGCGATTGTTCGATTACAATCTGAAACAAGTCAGTAGATATAAAATCATCGTGAAGCAGATAAATGCGCTTGAGGATGAGGTGCGGAAATTGGCTGACTTGGAATTCCCCAGCAAAACGGTAGAACTGAGACGACAACTTTCCGAAGGGAAAACGCTTGATGATATTCTCCCCTATGCATTTGCTTTGGTGCGGGAAGCGGCACGGAGAAAACTTGGTGAGAGACATTTTGATGTACAGCTGATGGCTGGAATAGCGCTCCATGAGGGGAAGATAAGCGAACAACGGACAGGAGAGGGGAAAACGCTTTCCGCGACATCTGCACTCTACCTGAATGCGCTTGAAGGAAAAGGGACTCACTTGGTGACGGTCAATGACTATCTAGCTCGACGTGATGCAGGATGGATGGGAGAAGTCTACAATTTTTTGGGTTTGACCTCTGCAGCTATCATATCCGATAAGTCATATGTTTTTGATGCAGTCTACGAAGACTCCGATGTCCAGGATTTCCGATTGAAACATCTGAGGACCTGTACGAGAAAACAGGCGTACGAAGCGGATATCACCTATGGTATCAACAGTGAATTTGGATTCGATTATCTCCGTGATAACATGGCGACACAGGCTGAAGATCTGGTACAACGCGGATTTCACTACGCAATCATAGACGAGGCGGACTCCGTCTTGATTGACGAGGCACGTACTCCTCATATCATTTCCGCGCCCTATGAAGAAGATACATCAAAATATTATACCTACGCAAAAATAGTCAAACAGTTGGTGGATGGGGATTTTAAGATCGATGAGAAATCGCGGACTGCACATCTTACCGAACAGGGAGTCACACATGTTGAGTCCTTGCTTGGTGTGAAGAATATTTATGAAAAAGATTTTGACACATTATTTCATGTCGAAGCAGGTCTCAAAGCTGAAGCATTGTTCAAGAATAATAAGGAATATATCGTCAAGGATGGCGAAATCGTCATCGTCGATGAGTTTACTGGCAGACTTTTGCAGGGAAGACGATTTTCCGAAGGAATCCATCAAGCAATCGAAGCGAAAGAGGGAGTGCAAATCCAACGGGAGTCAAAGACACTCGCAACGGTATCGCTTCAAAACTATTTCCGTGCATATAAAAAAATAGCAGGAATGACAGGGACTGCAGCAACGGAAGCAGAAGAGTTTCACAAAATATATAAGGCAGATGTCATAACGATTCCGACGCATCGTCCAATGGTCCGTATCGATCATCCAGATATGATCTATAAAACAGAAGAAGCGAAATTCAATGCGATCGCCGAGGAAATCGCACAACAATACAAAATCGGGAGACCGGTCCTCATTGGTACGACATCTATCGAAAAGAACGAGCATCTTTCCCATCTGCTTCATCGAAAAGGAGTCCCTCATGAATTGTTGAACGCAAAAAACCATGAACGGGAAGCATCGATAATTGCACGCGCAGGAAAAAAAGGCGCAGTTACCGTCGCGACAAATATGGCAGGGCGCGGAGTTGACATCATTTTGGGAGGAGTTAAACCTGAAAACAGAAATGAAATGGAGCAATGGCAGAAAGAGCATGATGAAGTGATGGCAATCGGAGGATTGTATGTCATGGGAACAGAGAGACATGAGTCGCGACGAATCGATAATCAGCTGCGCGGACGCGCAGGGCGACAGGGTGATCCGGGAGAAACGCGCTTTTTCGTCGCCTTAGGAGACGATCTCATGAGAATATTCGGTGGTGAGCAAATATCAAAACTGATGACCTTTTTCAATCTTCCAGAAGACCAGCCATTGAGCCACTCAATGGTGTCTCGCGCAATCGAACAAGCCCAGGTGAAGGTCGAAGGATTCAATTTTGATATCCGCAAACATCTTGTCGATTTCGATGATGTATTGAACAGACAACGCGAGATAATCTATTCACTGCGGAAAAAAATGCTATATGCGATCGATGATCCGGAAACGTTCAAAAAGACGATAAAGGATTTATTCGATGATGAGATAGATTCTATCCTGAACGACCAATCAATTGAAGGCGTCGAGCTTGAAGATCAGATGGTTGAAGGGATAAAAGAAGAGCTTGCGACACTACTGCCTCCTATTACGAAATTGGAGATTACGCAGATCGTCAAAAGTAAGGATTTTACGCAACTGAAAGGGAGACTTGTTTCATTGTTCGATGAAGAATTCAAAGCGAGAGAAGATCAGTTTGGTTCATTGGTCTGGAAAGAAATAGTCAAGTCGGTCTTCCTGACGACCATCGATAAATATTGGACAGATCATCTAACAGCAATTGAAGATCTGAGAGAAGGAATTAACCTGCGTGGATATGCACAGCTTGATCCGCTTGTCGAATACAAGAATGAGGCCTATACATTGTTTGAAGAAATAATGAGCAACATTCCCTACGATTCGACCAGAAAATTATTCAAGATTCAGGTTGAAGGATTTGGCGGCAGTCAACATGAAGCCCATCAGCATATCCAATTTTCCTCAGCTGGCGGAGTGAATCCATTTCAGAATGGGGGAAAGGCAGATGAAAAAAAAGAGATGACATCGACACAGATTGTCGCCCAAAAGAAACCAGGGAGAAATGAACCTTGTTGGTGTGGAAGTGGAAAAAAATATAAGAAATGTCATTGGCCAGATTAGGGATTAGTGACGAGGGATTTTGTCAGGTATGTTTGCGTGAGTTTGTATCCGAATTTTCGGTAATAGTCGCGTACACCGACTCCTGAGATTATCGCAAGTTTTTTTATCCCTTCCTTTTTGACCAACTCTTCAGCGATAGAAAGCAGTTCCTCTCCTAACCCTTTATGCTGCGTTGATTTTTTTTGATGTTCTCCAATTGGAGTGGACTTCCCATATACATGGAGTTCTCGGATAAGCGCTGAGTTATCAAGTGATTTGAAAATTGGTTTAACCGATGAATCAAATAGATAGGAAGGGAATCTCAGTCGAATAAATCCTAAACATTTTTTTGTTGCATCAATTTTTTCAATAAAAAACTCTTGTCCTCCAGATGCAGAATATCTGATAATCCGGGTATTGATTGGAAGAGTCGGCGCTCCTAATTGAATCTCACGACAACGGATACATTGACAGTCAATCTTATCTGTCTCCAATTTTTTCTGGATAACCTCCCGTAAGTTTGGCGGAAATAGCTGCGCTTCCATCATCGTCGTCGTGATATCCCGTGTCAGTCTTCCTATCCGTACCCACGGAGGGACATCATTTTTTTTCGCTGCTATTATTACGTCAATCATCCTATCAAGCGAATACGGAGTATATTTTCCCTTCTTATATTCTTCAAAAAGCTTGGTGAATTTTGTTACGGTTGTCGGATATAGTTTTAAATGGTCAGGTTTAAAACGTTCATCGTTGAATCCCATCTGAAGCATTTCTTTGTCTTTTTCCGGAGTTGAACCCGGTAAGTTAAGCATAAAGTGATATCCAACCTTGAATCCGGCATCCTTGAGCAGTTGCGTCGCAGAGGTGACATCTGCAACAGTATGACCTCTTTTTATTCTCGTATATATATCGTCAAACAGTGTCTGTACACCAATCTCAACATGAGTCACGCCAAGTTTTCTGAGATATTGCAGTTCGGATATATTTATATAATCGGGACGGGTTTCGATATTTATGCCGATAATCCGGGATGGTGCCGCTTCATTTTTATTCTGCGCATTATCGAACGGGGCGCGCGATGAGATTATCTTTCCATCGAAAAGATATTGCTTGGTATCGACATTGCATGCATCAAAAATGCGACGAATAAAAAATGTTCGGTATCTCTTTGGCAAGAAGGAGAATGTCCCTCCTTTGATAATGATCTCTATCTTGTCTATTGAATGCCCAGACAGGGCGAACATGATGAGTCTGCTTTGGGTCTGGATGAATGGGTCATAATGGCTGCGTATCGCGCGCATCACCGCCGGCTCATCGGAAAGATAGCTTTTGGGGACATTCGGCTCCGATGGGCAATAAATACAGTTGAATGGACAGGCAACCCCTTTGGTGAATAGTGTCAATGGTACAATTCCTGATATAGAGCGAACTTTAGTTTTGATAAGAGTCGATTCAATATGGAATGCGAATTTGGAGTCGAAATTTTCCTTATGGCGCAGGAGCATAAACTGAAGCCACCAATAGGGAGGTGTTTTCCCCCCAAATACCGAAAACTCTTTTTGTTGGAGGATTTTTCGGATATGCTTATGCCACAACGCATTTGATTGGTCCGAACTTTCCTTCCACACGTTTTGCAGTTTCAAGAGGAGCGTGATAAGATGAGACTCGAGATGGCGGGGAAAATTGGATGGGTAATACACTGAGAATAATCAAATAATAAATACCAATATAAGAACCAATGCAGACACTAATACAAACACTAACACAAACGGCTGATAGTATTGTAGCAAATCATTTCAAAGAATATGCCAAGAGCAGCCAAGGCGTTGGTGTACTGCTCTCAGGAGGGATTGACTCGACATTGATAACTTCATATGCGATTCAACAGTTCCCCGACCTTCATATCTTTTCGATGGGAACGAATTTGACAAAAGACAGACCGTTTGTGGATATCTATTCAAAACATATCCATAAAGAATATGAGTGGATTAATCTGACAGACGACGCCGTCGATGAAGCGCTTCCTGAGGTGAAAAAATTACTTATCGAAAATGGAGTCGTAAGCACTTCCATGCAGATGTCCCTCGCGGTCGGCTACTATTTGATTTTCAAGAAAGCGAGCGAGCTTAATGTCACATCAATCGTTACCGGACAAGGTCCGGATATTCTCTTTGCCGGGTATCATAAATACAGAGCGATAGCGCATCTGCAATTGAATGAAGAAATAAAAAAAGACCTCATCCTTCTTGAGACCGATAAAAAAAGGGATGGGGCAATGGCAAAACATTTTGGGATAACGCTACTTAATCCCTATCTTGAGCAAGACTTCGTCGATTTTGCGCTCACTGTCCCTCCTGATTTAAAACTGAAGGATGGTATAGAAAAATACTTTATGCGAGAGTGGGGAAAGTCGCGGAATTTGCCGAGGGAAATCGTCGAAAGACCAAAAAAAGCCTTCCAATACTCAACGGGGCTTCAAAAATCCGTTCAACGTCTCCTGAAGATGTAATACGAACTTATTTGTGCGGATATACTGTTGAATATTTGTCATAGTATCAAGCGTTTCATCAACGCCTTTTTGTACGCATTCCATTTTTTCCTTATCGCTCATTAACGAAGTCCAATGGACCGTTTCAAGATGAGGACGGATAATAATCTGAGCTCTTTTGATTTCGGTATCCGCGACATGTTTGGCGACGATGTCGAATGAAAGCTCGCCAATCTGAAGGGGATTCAATGTCGTCAGATCGTAATCTGGTTTATATCGATAATCCAATTGGACGGCAATGACGATATCGGCTCCCATTTCAAAAACGGTATCCGCAGGGACTTGGCTGATGAGCCCTCCATCGACCAATATTTTATTGTCGATTTCAACCGGTTTGAATAGGACCGGTATTGCGATACTTGCTCGCACAGCCTTAATGACAGAACCATGTCGCAGGACGACCTTCTTTCCCGTCTTAAGGTCGACCGCAACTGCCGCAAACGGGATTTTTAACATGTTGAAATCATCTTTTTGGATATATTCTCCAAGAAATTTTTCCATCCTGTTTCCCTCGATAAACCCCGCTTTCAAAGAGATATCAGAAAAATAGGAGAGCATCTGAAGAGCATTTTTTTCCATGATATGCTTTTCAACAGATGCGATGTCCTGTGAGTACGCATACATGCTTCCCATGATTGCACCAGCGCTGGTTCCAGCGATAAAATCGATGGGGATGTTCTGCTGCAGAAGAGTCTTGATGACGCCAAGGTGAGCAAGACCTTTTGGTCCCCCTCCCCCAAGTGCCAATCCAATTTTTGGTCGAAACAACATATATACAGTATACAAAGGTTAAAGATTAAATATCAAAGATTAAGATGAGAGGCTAAACATAACATATTTTCATTTTTGATATTTAAATTTTGATTTCACACTCATATATGATTGTGTTATATTTATTCCTTATGGATAAAATAAATACAACTCAACCAGATGAACAACCAGTTGAAGACGCAGAAATCGTCAATACGCCTCGTGGATCGATGACGATTGTCGAATTGACGACGCTCATCAACCGCTATGAAGCAGATATGAAAAAGATGAGAGATAATCTTAAGATACAAAGCGGTATGTTGCGCGATGCGGTTGAAGGGGATGCGGGATTCCATGACCTTGATATCCAAGCGAAGGATATACAAAAAAAGAAAAATGAAATAAAACAGAAAGTCATGAAGACTCCTGCTATGGAAGCCGTCGTCGCAAAGATAGAAGAGTATAAAGGAGAAATGAAGGACGCAAAAGAGATGCTTTCAGGATATCTTGAAGAATATCAGCGTGTATCGGGAACGAATATCATTGAAGGGGAGAATGGCGAGATACGGGAAATCATCCCAGTCTACAAGCTCGTAAAGAGAAGAGATGGGTAATTTGAGTTACTCATTTTGCTTTGCTCCGTGTTTTACGCCCTTCCTCATCGCAAAAAACTCGCACAAGGTAATTCGAGTGCTCAAACAGGTTTTGGATTCGTCATGACACAAAACACTTCGCATGGACATAATAGAACCAATGGAACAGATGGCACGAGTAAAGGGCACCCAGCAGCACGCATCTTTATTCCCTTGTTCCTGCATTTTTTGGGAATAAAGGAGTACTGATGGGGGAAATTGCGAGTGACAGAATCTGGAGGGAGCATTTACTTGCATGCATTCCATAGACCTTTATTTTGTTCTTGCGCTTCTTGGGCTGCTGCTGTGAAGAGTTTTGTGTATGAGACGTCAGGAGGGAATGTCGCTTGGAGTGCATATCCTTCGCGTGCAAGGTATTCGTTGACAAACACGTCATCTTGCCACACATAGCGAAGCAACCGTTTATATCTGTCCATTTCTGATACGTCTTTTTCCATCCTGATTGTCTTCCCTTCAACAAGTACCTTATTTTTCTCCATCGCTTCTTTTCCGAAACATTGAACTCCTTTTGTCGGATGATGTAACTCTGGAGTATCAATGCCGATATATCGCACCTTCCTCCCGTCAGTGAGCTCGATAGTGTCGCCATCAACAACGCGCTTGACTACGACAAACTCAGCGGAACGTGATGCGATAGGTTGTAGAGGAGTCGGTATTGCCGGTGACAGTGAAAAGGAGGGTGGGCCAATTTTTGTTGTGTCGGACTTAACCAAATAAACGCCAAGGCCAAATAAGATGGCGGCAAATACTACGTACAGAATCAATCCCTTTTTATTCATTTTTCCTTAGTATACACCGTTCATTTTACGGTGACACTTTTCGCTAGATTCCGTGGCTTATCTGGATCTGCACCACGTCCCACTCCAACGTAATAGCCAAGGAGTTGGCCTACTGCGACATTATAGAAAATGGAATAGAGAAGTCCACTATTTGGTGTTTTGATATGGACATCAAATGCTTGGTTATGCTCCGGGCCAACGCCAATGATGAATCCTCCTCTGCTTTTCAGTTCGATTGCAGATGAAATCACTTCTTTGTAGACCTCATCTTTTGCAGTAAGCACGATACATGGCGTCCCCGGTTGGATGAGCGATATCACTCCATGTTTCAGCTCTCCTGATGCAAAGCTTTCGGCATGGATATAACTTGTTTCCTTGAGCTTGAGCGCAAATTCAAGAGCACTTGGATAATTGATGTGTTTGCCGATGAGATAAATATGCTCACTCTTCAATAAATATTTTGCACAGTCCAATAGTGATTCATGCAACCCCTTATCGAGTATCCATTGGGAAAATTGGGCAATAAATTTATCAGAATCTGATTTTTTTATCGCATTATGGAGTGCAAAAAAAGTCGCAAGTTGCGCTGTGAATCCTTTTGTTGAAACAACTGCGATTTCCGGTCCTGCTTCAACGGGAAGTAGATAATCAGCGAGTCGTTCAAGTGTTGTCCCCGGAGCATTGATGACGCCGACAATTTTCGCCCCTCTTTTTTTCGCTTCCTTCACTGCCAAAATAGTGTCGGCTGTTTCACCACTTTGAGAAATGGCGAATACAATCGTTTTGTCGGATGCTAGGTTTGCGAATGGAGCATATTCATACCCGCCGTAATTTGTCGCATCAATACCGAGATCAGCAAACAAATATTGTGCCGCAAGTCCACAGTATGATGCGCTTCCACATGCAATCATCACTGGTTTATATCCTTCACGGATAAGTTGTGCGACTTCGTTCAATACATCATTTTTTTTCAGGAGAACATGAGGAATGGTCGTTGCTTGCTCGGAAATCTCTTTCAAGGCATAATGAGGATATCCTCCTTTTTCGGCGGCTTGAGCTTTCCAGTCGATCTTTTGGAACTTCAATTTTTTTGCTTTTTCAGTATCAATGGAAAAAAGCTCGACATAGGTCTTATTGATGTAGGCGGCTTCGTTGTCGTCCATGAAATGGACGGTATCAGTCTTATCCAATAGGGCAGTCGCATCTGATGCGATATATGTCGAGTCTTTCGTGACTCCCAGGACGACAGGGGAGCCGTTGCGGCAGACGATAACCTCACCGGTCTTTCCATCCAATACCACTATTGCATTTGAGCCAATGAGTTTTTTGAATGCTGTGAGCGTTGCCAAAAATAGGGGTTTCGTCTTAGTCTCTTCTTCTATAAGATGAGCGATCACTTCTGTATCTGTTTCAGAAACGAAAATATGTTTTTTATGTCTCAGCTTTGATTGAAGTTCTTGATAATTTTCGACAATACCATTATGGATAACTGCTATTTTTTTTGTGCAGTCTAGGTGTGGATGTGCATTCGCATCCGTCACCCCTCCATGAGTTGCCCAACGGGTATGGCCTATCGCGATGACACCTCCCTCAGGGAGAGTCGTATTTGCGTTCCCGATTTTCCCGATGTGCTTATCGAGAAGAATCTCATCTGAATCGGTTGTCTTTAATGCTATACCCCATGAATCATATCCTCGATACTCCAGTTTTTTTAATCCATCAAGGACCGTCTGTGCCGCTTGTTTTTTTTCATCGATTATTACGCCGAATATTCCACACATAGTGATTTTTATGTAATGCATATCGTGCAACGTATAACGTGACACGGTACACGAATAAATAATGGAGCTCTAGTTGAAGATAGTGTTGTTTCGTACGTCCTTTTCAGCCGTACCTAAAGCCGAACAACAAGTCGTCTGAGGGTTTCCGCAGAATATTCGATTGTCTGATTTATGTCATTAAACCAAACCCCTCTCCTCGTTTTCCGCCCTGGGGCGGATCACACGCGCAATATTATTAGTAATCTACCAACAATAAAAAGAGCTAGGTGTAGTATACCAAATTACTTCTTTTTATGCAGAAATATACCCCCGATGATAAGCGACCAGCCTGCAAGCGGCATACCCAAAGGAAGGAGTTTTATAAGGACTATATTGATTACTCTCCGGACCAAATTATGTTCCTGGACGGTAATAAGGGCATTGATTGTCTGTTCCTTCAGGCTTTCAAGAATATGCTTCTGATATTCGAATGCAAAAAGAAGGATGATAAATCCAAGGAGAAACATCACATATGACCTTTTTGGCCTGACTATCGCAAACAATGCAGAGATGCCGATACCAGTCCCATAAATGAACACGGGAAGATTATGTGTCACGGTAAAGTAAACGGTATAGAACACATTTTGTTGTAAGTCGGAAGTAAACGTCATATTAGAACATGCTAATCTGATCCTTATTTTTTTCGACGGCAATCGTTTTTTCAGTGGGTTTTTTCTTTTTCGGGAACAGCCTTCCTGCAAGCGAATACATCTCGTAGCTCAAAAGTTTTTCTCTCAGGGGTTCTGTAAACCCAACCCATTTTGAGTCCGTGAGTTTGAAGGTGATGGGAATATTCGTAAGGATTGTTGCCAGTTGTTTACCAATCTTAATATCTTCAATACCTTTTTTTATGTTTTCTTTGACCCGTCCCTCGGGAAGACTATCGGCATGTGCAATAACATCATCAACCGTGTGGAATTCCTGCAACAGTTTTTGAGCGGTTTTTGGACCTATCCCATCCGCTCCCTTATAGTTATCGGATGGATCTCCACAAAGCGCCTTCAAGTCAATGATCTGCTGGGGAGGTACTCCCATTTTTTCTATCACTTCCTTTTCCGTATATACTTTCGTTTTTGAGAAACCTATATCGGGCGTCACTGTCGAAACATGTTCGTTGATAAGTTGCATCATATCCTTATCCCCGGTCAGTATGAGCACCTGGAATCCTTCCTTTTCGCCTTGTTTTGTGACAGTTCCGATGACATCATCCCCTTCATACCCATCTTTCTCAAGATGAACGATACTACCAGAATCAAGCACTTCCTTTACCATGGGAATTTGTTGGATAAAGTCATCCGCTATCTTTGGTCGTTGGGATTGATACTCTTTATGGAGGTCATTGCGGAATGTTTTTGCCGGTGTGTCAAAGCAGATGATAAGATGTGTCGGTTGAAAATCACTGAGTGCTTTATACAAAATAGAAAAAAACCCATAGACGACATGTGTTGGAATACCCTTTGCGGTACGAAAGGGAGGAAGTGCATGATATGCACGATGCATGAGTCCATTTCCATCAACAACAAGCAGTATATTCATTCAATTAAACCGTTTTCTTATTTGTATCTTTTATGCCAACAATCGCCTCGAATTCGTCCTGATCAAGACTTTCTTTTGTAAGGAGCGCTAACGCCACTTTATCGAGTATCTCTCTTCTTTCTTTCAACATCGTGATTGCCTGGTTATATCCAATATCAATGATCCTTTTTACTTCCACATCGATTTTCGCCAACATTTCCTGGGAGATTGTCGACTGCCCATAATATGATTTTTCGTCAGGTGCAAATGACATGGGGCCCAAATCACTCATACCAAAATCAACGACCATTGCACGGGCGACATGTGTCGCTTGTTCAAAGTCGTTTGAAGCACCTGTTGTCATTTCATCAAACACAACTTCCTCAGCTGCACGTCCCCCCATCATCACAGCGATGCGTTGGAGGAGATGTCTTTTCGTTTCATGAATCTTGTCTTTTTGTGGTGGGATAAGGGTATAGCCAAGTGCCATTCCGCGTGAGACAATTGAGATCCTGTGGACAGGATCCGTCTCATTCTGGAAGTGGGAAAGGACAGCATGTCCCGCTTCATGGTATGCCGTCAACTTTTTATCCTGTTCTGATTGCATTCTCTTTTTTTCTGGTCCCATCTTCACTTTCATGGCCGCATCTTCAATATCATCAAAACAAATCTTCACTTTTGCATTCCGTGCCGCCGTTATAGCCGCTTCGTTAAGCATATTTTCCAAATCCGCACCTGAGTAACCAACCGTTCGTTTTGCGACTCGTTCCCAATTGACTGTTTCGTCAAATGGTTTTCCTTTTGCATGAATGGTGAGGATTGCTTTTCTCCCTTCCAAATCTGGATAATCAACTAAAATTCTTCTATCAAATCTCCCTGGGCGAAGGAGTGCGCTGTCGAGAAGGTCACCTCTATTCGTTGCGGCTACGACGACGACCTGTTCATTTGGATTGAATCCATCCATCTCAACAAGTATTTGATTTAATGTCTGTTCCCGTTCATCATGGGATGGCATCATACCGACTGAGCGCGATCGTCCGATAGCATCGATTTCATCGATGAAAATAATGGAAGGTGCACTTTTTTTTGCTGTCGCGAAAAGATCTCTCACACGAGCTGCCCCGATTCCGACAAGCATCTCCATAAACTCACTTCCCGCAATGGAGAAGAAGGGGACACCTGCCTCGCCGGCAACAGCTTTAGCGAGAAGCGTTTTGCCGCAGCCCGCTGGTCCGACAAGCATGACGCCTTTTGGCGTTCTTGCGCCTAATTTTGTATATTTTTCTGGGTGTTTCAAAAAGTCAACTACCTCTTCAAGTTCTTTTTTTGCATCATCGACTCCCGCGACATCTTTGAAGGTCGTCTTAGGCATATCCTTATTGAATCGTTTTGCACGGGACTGACCAAACGAGAATACATTCTCCTGTGCGCCACGCGCTTGGCGGAACAGAAAGATGAAAAACGCGACCATCAAGATGGTCGGAATGATGTTGCTGAGGAAGTTCACCATTCCTGATGATCCCTGCGTATCCTTTATGACTATCTGCGTCTTGGATGTGTCGACATTTGCGTCTCTCAGGATTTTCACGAAGCTGTCACTTGGTTCCTTGAATGTCGTGGCAAATGTATCATTTTTATAGGTAATCAAAACCTTATTATCGATTATTTCTGCCTTTTTCACTTTTTGATTCCGTATGTCTTCGACTACTGAATTGATCGATTTTTCCGGAATGACCTGCTTTATCTCATTGCCGATGGAGCTGATTGCGATATAGCCAAAGAGCAGGACAAATCCGATGATGAAGATATTTTTTATATTGAAATCAAAACTAAACTGAGTTATTTTTTTTGCTTGTTTTTTTTGTGTCATGCACCTATTGTAGCAGATAGTCTTAATAACTGCCAAACAGAAATCCGCAAGAGTACCGTTTATGAAGTATAATATACTATGGCCAATAATGATGAATTACAGCGTTGCATCGATATATTGCGGCATGGCGGACTAATAGTCGCGCCATCCGATACCGTGTATGGGTTGATATGTGATGCAACGAATGAAAACGCCGTCAAAAAGCTTATTTCCGTTAAAAACCGGCCATGGGGAAAACCCATATCGGTGTTTACCGATGGATTTAATATGATTGATACGCTTGTGAAGACGTCAGATAAAGAAGCGATACTTCGTACGTTGCTTCCTGGTCCTTTTACCATCATCTTGCCTTCAAAAAACAAAGTGTGTGGTTTGCTTGAGTCTGAACGAAACACACTGGGGATACGGCTACCCATCCATAAATGGATCAATGATTTGGTGCATGCGTATAGCAAGCCGCTAACAGCGACATCTGCCAATATTTCTGGAAAATCACCTCATTATGAGGCTCAGGGATTCATAGATGAGCTATCGGCAGAAAAAAAGAAACTGATTGACTTGGTCATCGATTTCGGGAAACTTCCTCGGAATAAACCATCGACCATAGTGGATTTGTCAGGAGAAACTTTACAACTTCTGCGTCAAGGAGATATCCTGCCTTCAGCAAAACACTCCTATACATCAACCAGTGCGTCTGAGACAAAAAAACTGGGATTATATATTGCGGAGAAATATTCTTCTTTGGGAATTGACAAACCGGTTGTATTTATCGTGGAAGGCGAAATGGGCGCCGGAAAAACGGTTCTCGCTCAGGGGATAGGAAGATATCTCGGTGTTGCGAACATCATCTCCCCAACCTATGTCGTGTATTACGAATACAAAACACATCATGAGTCAATAAGGACATTCCTTCATGCGGATTTGTACAACATAGAAAATGTCGATGAGTTTTCACATTTAGGGTTGGAAGAATATCTCAAGAAAGGGACAGTGATCTGTATTGAATGGGGAAACAAGGCGGGTCCCCTTTTTGATTCAATAAAGAAAACTTCACACATCGTTTCGATAGAGATTTTGTATAAAACCGAAACAGTTAGATCTATTACAATTAAGGAAATAAAGGAATGAATATACTTGCAATCGATACGTCGTGTGATGAGACGGCAGCAGCTGTGACTGTTGGAAGAAAGATTTTATCGAATGTCATCTATTCACAAGTTCTCCTTCATAAAAAATGGGGAGGCGTCGTTCCATCATTAGCAAAACGAGCCCATGAAGAGCGGATTGATGACGTCATTGATCAGGCTATAAAAAGTGCACATGTCGCTTGGAAGGATATCGATGCGATTGCCGTGACTCAAGGACCTGGTCTTGCCATAGCGCTTGGTGTAGGAATTGACAAGGCAACAGAATTATCCCATCAATATAAAAAACCTTTGATTGGGATAAATCATTTGGAAGGACATCTTTATTCAGCCTTCGCTCAGAATAGGAATGGCAATCCAAAGATAGAGATGAAGTTCCCCTATCTTGGCATGATCATTTCAGGAGGGCATACGGAGTTCGTCTTATGGAAAAACCATTTGGAATATGAATTATTAGGCGCAACACTCGACGATGCGGCTGGGGAAGCACTTGACAAAGCTGGGAAGCTTCTCGGACTTGGATACCCTGCTGGTGCCGTCATTGAGCGATTGGCGGAGCAAGCGCATAATGTCGACGAATATCATTTTCCCCGACCGATGTTACGGAGTGGCGACCTCAATTTTTCCTTTGCAGGACTCAAGACAAGCTTCTATTATTTCTTGAAGACGATTTCCGAAGAGGAAAAAAACAAGCGGTTACTCTATCTTGCAAGCGCTTTCCAGGAAGCGGTATTTGATACGATCTGCAAAAAAACTGAAAAGGCAATGGAACAAACAGGCGTCGTCAATTTAGTGATTGGTGGTGGAGTGACCGCAAACAAGTATCTCAGGAAAAAAATGAGAAAACTGACGAAAAAACATAAAGGGACAGTCCACTTTCCCTCGATAAAAATACTAACGGGTGATAATGCTGCCATGATAGGAATTGCTGCATGGAAAAAGGCTGAAAAGGGATATTTTTTAGATTCGATCGATAGGGAACCACGCATGCAGATTTCCTCGCTTGCAAATTCAAAATAAATACTTTAAACTATCACTCATATAGTATATGTTAAAACTAAGTAAAAAATCTGATTACGGCCTCCTTATCATTTCCAAATTGATTGGTTCTGAGGAGTTCATATCACTTTCAAAGTTGGTCGAACATACAAAACTCCCATTACGCTTCCTGGCACGCATCAGCGCTATCTTGGCGCATAATGGTGTACTTGCAAGCCGTGAAGGACGAGTCGGCGGATATAAGATAGGAAAACGGTTTTCGCAGATGACTGTCTTTGATTTTTTTTCGATATTCGAAACAGATATGGTAATGACCGGCTGCCAATGCGAAGGCGAAACATGCAAATTTGAGAGTATCTGCAAACATAAGGGCCCTGTTCAAAAGAAACTCCATGCCGTCATCCTGAAGGATCTGCAACAAATAAAATTATCAGAGCTGTTTTCATAACAATGCTTTCCCTAACGAACCTCACTGCTTCAATTGCGAAGAAGACGATTCTCCACAACATCAAAATATCATTTTCAAAAAAGCAGATATATGCGATTATGGGTCCGAACGGATCGGGGAAATCGACACTGGTGCAGACAATCATCGGCAATCCACTCTATGCAATATCTGCAGAATCATCCCTTCTTTTCAACAAAAAGGAAATATCAACCCTTACTCCAGATAAACGTGCACAACTGGGAATCGGTGTGACTTTCCAATCACCAATCGCCCTTCAAGGCGTCAGCGTATTCCAACTTCTTCGTCTGGCAAAAAGAGATATCGATGTGCTGGATTTATATAAACAAATCGAAAAAATAGCACAAAAGTTGAAAATAAATAAAGAACTGATAGACAGACCTTTGAATGAAGGGGCCTCAGGTGGTGAAAGAAAAAAACTTGAGGTCTTACAAATGGCCATATTAAATCCATCAATCATTTTTTTTGATGAGATAGATACAGGAGTCGATATTGATAGTCTAAAAACGATATTCACCTTTCTGAAGGAGTTTAGAAAAGATAAGGCATTCGTATTTATAACACACTACAGTAAGATATTCTCCTATTTGTCGCCGGATACTGTGCTCATCATGAAAGAGGGGAAAATTATCAAGGAAGGCGGCAAAGAGGTGATTGAGGTAGTTGAGAAGAAAGGATATGAGGCATTCTGATTCGTCTCGAGTTTGAGATGCGTCTTTTTGATCTGATGTAACTAAGCCTACAGTGTTTGTAATAATCTCCACGTTGGTATGCGTGGAATGCATCACATCAAAAATCCGCATCTTCAAGCTCCGGATAACATAATTCATATGAAAAAGAAAAAAATCAATTTTGACTATAAGTTCGGATTCTCCGTAAAGAACAAGAATGTGTTTGTCGCGGAAAAGGGATTGAATGAAGAACGGGTAGCGATGATTTCCGGCATGAAAAATGAACCAGAATGGATGCTTGCGAAACGGCTGCAGGCATATGCCTTTTTCAAGAAAGAAAAAATGCCAGAATGGGGAGCAGATCTTTCTACGATCAACTTCGATGAAATAACATACTTCATTCGTTCAACCGACAAACAGGTGTCCTCGTGGGAAGAACTTCCCGCAGAGATTAAGAATACCTATGATCGTATCGGTGTCCCTGAGGCGGAAAAAAAGTTTTTATCTGGAGTGAGCGCTCAGTTTGAAAGCGAAGTTGTATATGAAAAGGTTCAGGAAACTCTTGAAAAACAAGGTGTCATTTTCTGCGATATGGATACCGCTGTCCGCAAATATCCAGAACTCGTGAAGCAATATTTCGGGACACTTATCCCCTATTCAGATAATAAATTTGCCGCATTAAATACAAGCGTTTGGTCGGGGGGATCATTCGTGTACGTGCCAAAAAATGTCAAGGCAGCTCTTCCGCTTCAAGCATATTTCCGTATGAATGCCCAATCATTCGGGCAGTTTGAAAGAACGCTCATCATCGCCGAAGAGGGCTCATATATACATTATATTGAAGGATGCACGGCGCCTGTTTATGCACGAGACTCCCTTCATAGTGCGGTAGTTGAAATATTTGTCAAAGAAGGTGCTCATGTCCGCTACACAACCGTACAGAATTGGAGTAAGAATGTATATAATCTGGTGACGAAACGGGCGCGCGCCGACAAGAATGCAGTCATGGAATGGATTGACTGCAACTTAGGGAGTCAGATAACGATGAAATATCCCGCGGTCTATCTGATGGGAGAAGGAGCGCGTGGGGAAGTGCTTTCCATCGCATTTGCCGGGAGCGAACAACATCAAGATGCAGGCGCGAAAATGATTCATTTTGCACCAAATACGACGTCACGCATCGTCTCAAAATCTATTTCAAAGGAAGGGGGAAGAACGTCGTATCGAGGGTTGGTCCAGATAATGCCACAAGCGGAGAATTCAAAGACATATGTTTCATGCGATGCATTATTGCTTGATGAACATTCAAGATCTGATACATATCCGACCATGAGGATTAAGAATCCACTAAGCTATGTCCAACATGAAGCGACGGTCGAAAAAATAGGAGAAGAAAAATTGTTGTATATGATGTCGCGGGGGTTATCGAAAATCGATGCCGAGACAGCCTTGGTGAATGGATTCATAAATCCTGTTGTTAAGGAAATACCGCTTGAATACTCAGTCGAACTCAACAGACTCATCCGTTTGGAGATGGAAGGGAGTGTTGGATGAAACCTCAATTAATCACTATCACACGAAAGTCGAATAATCTCATATTCGATACTGAAGGGACGTATGTGGTGTTCTTCAAGAATATTGATGGGAACATATCCTGTAAAATCACTGCGCAGAAGGTCAAACTGTATATGTTTGGTTTCTATGATATGAAAAAAAAAGAAACCTTCAAAATGCATACAGAACAGATTCATGAAGCGGGTAATTCATTTTCAGAACTGTTTATTCTCTCAGTTGCGGATGACAGCTCAGCACTCCAATTCACCGGGACAATTCGTATAGAAAAATTAGCACAAAAATCACATGCCTACCAAAAAAATCAGAACCTCATCCTTTCAAAAGATGCATTTGTCGATTCACGACCCATTCTTGAGATTCTTGCCGATGACGTATTCTGTACCCACGGGTCAACGACCGGGCCGCTTCCGAATGACCAACTTCAGTATCTTCTTATGAGAGGAATTAGTGAAGGAGCTGCTAGGAGTCTCTTGATAGAAGGATTCAAGAAACAGGTATATAATCGAATTTATGAGTTAGGAATAACAATATGATAAATGCACAAAAAATAAAAAAGGACTTCCCGATTTTCGGTAATAATCAACAATTGACGTATCTTGATTCAACGGCAACGTCCCTAAAACCAAACTCTGTCGTTAATAAAATCAATGAATATTACACACATTATTCCGCGAATATTTTTCGGGGCGTATACGATATTTCCGAAAAAGCCACAGCTGAGTATGAGGAAACAAGAAGTATCGTTAAAGGCTTCATTCATGCATCATCAGACCAAGAAATAATATTCACTCGTAATACCACTGAGTCAATCAATCTATTTGTCCACGGAATACAAGGAAGTCTTTCGTCTGGAGATGAGATTGTGACGACAATTGTGGAGCATCATTCGAATTTCGTTCCATGGCAACAACTTTGTAAAGATATTGGAATGAAGTTTGTTGTTTTGAATGAGCTCAGTTCAGCAGATTTAAGAAATAGTATTTCACAAAAAACAAAAGTACTCGCAATCACCTATGTCTCAAATGTATTGGGCACCATCAACCCAATCAAAGAGATAATACAGGAAGCAAGAAAAATAAATCCCAACATCATCATTCTTATCGATGGTGCGCAGGCGGTTCCGCACATGAAGATTGATGTGCAGAATCTCGATTGTGATGCATTCGCATTTTCAAGCCATAAAATGTTGGGGCCCACAGGTGTCGGTGTTTTATGGGTAAGACAAAATCTGCTAAAAAAACTCAGCTCATATCAATATGGTGGTGAGATGATACGAAGGGTAACGATTGAACAGACAGATTTCGCGGAAGGTCCGCATAGATTCGAAGCGGGGACACCGCACATCGCGGGAGTTGTCGCTTTAAAAGAAGCGATTCGGTATTTGGAGATGATTGGGCTTGACGAAATCCATACACACGAGAATATCCTGGCACAGTATTGTTTTGATTCACTTATTGATGCGTTTGGCGAACAGATACACATTATCGGTCCCAAAAAAAGACAGACAGGAATAGTTGCATTCACGATTGATGGCATCCATGCACATGATATCGCGCAGTTATTGAACGAAGACAATATCGCAGTTCGCGCAGGTCATCATTGCGCGATGCCGCTCCATGAATTTCTTGGCGTCGAGGCCTCCATCAGGGCAAGTTTTTACATTTATAATGATACGGGGGATGTTGATAAACTTATTAAATCATTACGGCGCGCAATAAGTGTTTTTTCGATAAAATAATAATAATTGTCAGTCACTCATAAACCATGCAATCAATTTATCAAGAACGTATCCTTCAACACTCAAGCAATCCACATAATTTTGGCCGTTTGCCCAGTGCAACGAAAAAAATCAAATTAGATAATCCCCTCTGTGGCGACGTAATCCAGATGGAAGTTGAGGTGGAAAATGATGTTATTAAACATGCGATGTTTACCGGTAAAGGGTGCGCGATTTCAAAAGCTTGCGCATCGCTTCTTACAGATGAAGCGGTGGGTAAGGCAATTTCTGAGTTGAGAAAATGGGATAAAACAAGTATTATAAAGATGCTTGGAATTGAGCTTGGTCCAAACAGACTTAAGTGCGCTTTGCTTCCCTTGGAAGCACTGCAGAAGGTTTTGTAAGAATGGGAAAGTAAATAGGGGAACAAATAAGGGAACAAATAGGAGCACCAAATATTAGTATCAAATATTAGTATTTATTATTTGTATTTATTATTAATTTTATTATTATCTTATGGCAGACAAACTACTTGATGAGAAAAATCCATCCGGCCCAGTGACAATCGGCAAATTGAGACTTACCGTCGATAGAAATCTTTGTATCGGTGCGGCAACATGTATTGCTGTAGCACCTCAAACATTCATTCTTGATGATGAAGCAAAGGCAATTGTCCTTGAAACAGCACAACAAGAAACACCAGAAACGATAATTGAGTCTGCTAAGGCATGTCCCGTTGCGGCAATTATTATCACTGATGAAACGGGAAAGAAAGTATTTCCAGAATAACACAATTTGAAGCACAAACGAAACAATATGCAATACACATGGAAAATCGGTGGTGAGGCTGGTTTCGGTATAATGACGACAGGCCTTCTTTTTGCGAAGATTGCTTCTCGAAGTGGATATCATACCTATGACTTCGTGGAATATCCTTCTCTTATCCGGGGAGGGCATAATGCGTACGACGTCACATTTGGTGATGAACAGGTGACGACAATAAAACCAACAATTGATATCCTTATTTGTTTGAATAAAGAGACGTTTGATCTCCACAAAAACAAGATGAGCAAAGAGGGGCTTGTAATATTCGATCCAGATCAGTTTACGCCGGAAGGTGAAAGCATCGCAATTGCGGTCCACTTCCAAAAAATACTGAAGGAGATGAATGGTCAGGTCATCATGAAAAATATCGTTGCTCTTGGTGCCTCTTTGGCATTATGTGGAGCAGATCTTTCTGAACTTGTCGCTATTTTAGGCCAACAGTTCGGGAAAAAAGGTGAGTCGATTATCGCTCTTAATCGTGCATTTGCTGAGAAAGGATTTGAAGAAATTCAGACTTCATATAAACAATATATTCGTCCTCTTCTTCAAAAGAGAGAATCTGACAAACAGATTGTACTCACAGGAAATGAAGCGTTTGCGTACGGGGCAGTTGGAGCAGACTGCCGTTTTTATGCGGCATATCCAATGACTCCTTCCTCTGGTGTTCTCACCGCGCTCGCAGGATGGAGTGCTAAAACTGGGATGGTGGTTCGTCATTCTGAAGATGAAATCGCCGTCATAAACTCTGCGCTTGGCGCATCATTTGCTGGTGTAAGAAGTGCAGTTGGCACATCCGGAGGAGGATTTGCATTGATGGTTGAGGCAGTTTCGATGTCTGGTATAACTGAGCTTCCACTTGTTGTTTTTATTTCCCAACGTCCTGGTCCAGCGACCGGAATGCCGACATGGACAGAGCAGGGGGATCTTCTTTTCTCAGTGCATGCAGGGCACGGCGAGTTTGAGAAAATTGTCCTTGCTCCTGGCGATCATCAAGAAATGATAGAGATGACACCATATGCTTTTGATCTGGCAGATACATATCAACTTCCCGTCATCGTTCTCTCGGACATGCTTTTGTCAGAATCTCATGCAACAGTTTCGTATCCTGAAGTAAAAAAGTTCATGGAAGGATATACACCAAGAAGAGGAAAACTCATCACCAAAGCCGACGCGACATATAAGAGATATGCGTTGAGCGATGATGGTATTTCGCCTCGATTGGTGCCAGGACAGGAAGGCGTGTATTATCAGGCAAATTCATATGAGCACCTTGAAGATGGACACACGACGGAAAGTGATGTTGTTCGTGTACAACAGGTCGAAAAGAGAGCAAAGAAATGGCAGACATATCTTCGGAATGACTTTTTGACTCCAAAAATATATGGTGATATTAAAAAAGTACAAACCATTCTTGTCGGATGGGGTTCAACAAAAGGTGTGGCACTTGAGACGCTAAAACAAGCCAAAGCTCAAGGTAAGGATAGTGCCTATATCCATTTCAGTTCGCTCTACCCACTCCATGTCCAAAAGATTACGGAATTATTTTCAGGAATCTTGGAAAAATGCATACTCGTGGAAAACAATGCGACCTCTCAATTTGGGAAACTATTACGTATGGAAACAGGAGTAAATATTGAAAAGAAAATCGTCCGATTTGATGGGCGACCGTTGGTAGTTGATCAATTATTGAAAACAATATAAAGATGGCAACAGTACAAGATTTTACAGGATATAAACCAACTTGGTGTCCCGGATGTGGTAACTGGGGAATTGGAATGGGGATAAAAATGGCCCTTGCAGAACTTAGTTATTCGCCATCTTCTACCATGGTTTCGTTCGGAATCGGATGCTCAGGAAACATGAATGACTTCTTGAATGCATATGCGATGCACGGACTTCATGGAAGAGCTATTGCGACCGCAATCGGCATGAAGCTTGCGAATCATCAGATGCCTGTCCTTGCAGTCGTTGGAGATGGGGATTGCTATGGAGAAGGAGGAAATCATTTTCTCCATGCATGTCGAGGCAATCATGATGTGAAAGTCATAATCCATGATAATAACGTGTACGGTCTGACAACTGGACAAGTTTCACCTATGGCTGAAAAGGGCCAGAAATCAAAATCTACTCCTCAAGGAATCATCGAAACTCCACTTGATCCACTCGCATTGGCGATCACTCAAGGTGCTTCCTTCGTCGCTCAGACATTTGCAGGAGACACAAAACATATGGTTGAGACAATCAAAAAGGCACTACAACATTCAGGATTTTCCGTCGTCAATGTGTTACAACCCTGCGTCACATTCAACAAAAAAAACACCTATCAATACTATATGAAACACGTTTATAAGCTGGACGCCTCCCACGATGCGTCAGACAAGATGAAAGCGCTTCAAGTCGCATTCGGCATACAGGAAGAACGGTTTGCCCTTGGTGTGCTCTATGAAACAAATAGAGAGGCGTATCATACTCTTGCGGTACAAAATAAGGACGTATCCCTTCTCAATCAAGCTCCCTTTAGTGGAGTAGTATCGCTTGCTGAAGAATTTATATAATGTCAATTGACAATTAGCAAACCATTTGTTATAGTGCCAATATATGTCATTTTTTCTACCACAAAATAAACCAGAGTTACCTTCATACCCCGTTATTGCGGTCCGTGATGGACTTGTCTTCCCCAAAACAGAAAATGTGCTCATTTTCGGGCGAACAAAAAGTATAGCGACAATCAATGAGGCACTTAAAAGGGATAAAAAGATGGTCATCATAATGCAAAAAAACATCAATGATGAAGATCCAAAGAAAGAAGATCTTGTACAAATCGGCGTGCTTGTCTCAATAGAAAAGACTGTAATCGGAGAAAAAGGCGAGGTGAACACGATGGTAAAGGGAATTGAAAAAGTCAAAATTATCGAATACACGAAAGAAGTTCCTTATTTTGAAGCAAAAATAGAACAGGTGGTCGATATTTTGGATGCAGGTGACCAAATAAATGCAACGGTGAAATATATTTCTCAACAGATGAAAAAAGCGATTAATTATGGGAAGGCAGTGGACTTCGTGTTCCTCATGAATATACTCAATGTATCAACTCCTGCTGATTTTTCATATCAGATAGCTGCAGTACTTGAATTGAAAGAGGAAGAGCGCCAAAAATTGCTCGAAGAATCAAGCTTGAAGAAACGATTGACTCAGGAAGTTGAGTTTATCAATAGAGAAGTGAAAATTCTTGAAATCGAACAGAATATCTCCGCCAAAACACAGAAGAAGTTTGAGCGTGGCATGAAGGAAACCTTCTTGAAGGAAAAGATGAAGACGATTGAGGAAGAGTTGGGAGGAAATGAAGGTGGGAAAGATACGAAAGAATATGAGATAAAGATAAAAAAAGCCGGAATGACCAAAGAAGTTGAGGATAAAGCTATGAAAGAGCTGAAAAAATTAGCTGGTATGTCTCAATATAATCCCGAGACATCCTATGTTCGTAACTATCTTGATTGGTTAGTGGAACTTCCTTGGAAAAATGATGTTGGTAATGAAATTGACATAAAGGTTGCGGAAAAGATACTGAATGAAGATCATTATGGGCTGAAAAAAATCAAAGAACGAATTCTTGAATATCTTGCAGTCATTGAACTGAAACGATCTAAAGATAAAATCCTGGAAAAAGGAAAAGGGATACAAAAGAAAAATTTCCAGCCCACAATAATCTGTTTCGCAGGACCTCCAGGAGTCGGAAAGACGTCATTGGGACGCTCGATAGCTCGTGCACTTGGTCGAAAATTCGTCAAAGTATCATTGGGTGGAGTCCGTGACGAAGCGGAAATCCGCGGGCACAGAAGAACGTATGTTGGCGCAATGCCAGGTCGCATTATCCAGGGTATCAAACAAGCCGGAACGCGGAATCCGTTATTCATGCTTGATGAGATAGATAAGATTGGGCGCGATTATCGAGGGGATGCATCAGCCGCTCTACTTGAGGCGCTAGACCCTGAACAGAATCATGCATTCTCTGATCATTATCTCGAAGTCCCTTATGATCTGTCTGATGTATTCTTTATCACCACGGCAAACATGCTCGATACGATTCCAGATGCGTTGCGTGACCGACTTGAGATAATCCATTTCCCAGGATATACGGAAGAGGAAAAATTTCACATAGGAAAACAATACCTCATGAAAAAACAACAGGAAGCACACAGCGTTGCGGCAAAAGAAGGATCGATAAATGATGGTGGTCTTAAGCTCATCATCAGACGATATACCAGAGAGGCCGGTGTCAGAGAGCTAGAACGGCAAATCGCGACAGTGTTCAGAAAAAGAGCGCGAGAGTTGGTCGAGAAAAAAGATGTGACAGTCACGGTAAATTCCGCAAAGATTCCATCATATCTTGGCCCCTACAAATATTCTGACTCGGTCCTCGAAACAAAAAATACAATCGGTATGTCCACGGGACTTGCATGGACGCAAGCCGGAGGAGATGTGCTCTTCATCGAGGTTGCTATCATGCCGGGAAAAGGAGCCCTTACGTTGACAGGCCAACTTGGTGATGTCATGAAGGAATCGTGCCAAGCAGCACTTTCCTATGTACGTTCTCAATGGAGCAAATTCAAATTGGAAAAGGATTTTTATCATACGATAGATATCCATGTCCATGTCCCTGAAGGTGCGGTACCAAAAGATGGCCCATCCGCAGGGCTTGCCATAACGACAGCGATGGTTTCAGCCCTTACGAAGAATCCATTCAAAAAAGATGTTGCGATGACGGGAGAGATGACTCTTCGTGGAAGAGCGCTTGAAATAGGTGGTGTCAAAGAGAAAGTCATTGCCGCGCAAAGAGCTGGAGTAAAGACCATAATCATGCCGAAAGACAATAAGAAAGATTTGGAAGATATCCCAGAAAGCGTCAAAAGCAAACTCAATTTCATATTTGTCGAGCACGCCAATGAAGTATTTCCGGTTGCGCTCGAAAAAAAGATTTAAAGAATCTTTTCACGAACTGAGTATGCAAACGAATAGAGTTTATAGAGGATTGGGTTCACTATTATATCGAAACTCTGAGATAGGTGAGTGAACTCTGTCCCATATCCCTCCTTGAAACGAGTAAATCCTGCCCATGGATGGTTCTGTGAATAGTCTGGTGGAAGGGAACCCCACATATCGAATATTTTCGCTCCCTGTTTTTTCCCGAACTTAATCGCTTCCCACATGAGGAGATTAGGCGCCATCACTTGTTTATACTCCGTTGAAGATCCGCCATAGACATAATACAGTCGATCTTTGAAATGATAGAGCTCATACGCACCCAGTGGTATATCATTGAAAAAAGAGATGAGGATGTGTCCCTGTGATTCTTTCATCGATTCCCAAATTGTCTGATGATATCCCGGTGTATGCCCGTGATATCGCTGTCGTTTACATGTCTCAAAATAGAGTTTTGAAAATATCTTAAACCCTTCATCCGTATCCATTTGTCTGACCTGCACTCCTTTTTTTTCGGCCAATCTGATATTGTATCGTGTCTTGGGCTTCATTTTTTTTAATAATTCGTCTTCAGAAGGTGAAATATCCAAAGTCTGGGTCCACTCAGGAAATAGAGGGTGAGGGGATTTGCGAATTTGAGTGCTATTTTGATATTCAGTATACGGCTCAAACTTTATGAAGATGAGATTGTTTTTCTTTCCGAATTCATATAGTTTTTTTTGCACAGATTCTGATGGAAACACAGAGCGCGGTATATATCCAATAGAGTAAGGAAGATGGGGTAAAGGATGGATTGTCATCTGGAAAATAGTGTTCTTCTCGACTATTTTTTCAACACGTATCCCCATTTTTTTGCGGGCTTGGCCCCATTCCCATGTCTGGAGTGGATGAATGGCAAGGCTGTTCTGAAAGGCTTTATCTATCATATTGCTATCTCATATTGTACTCTATTTTTTCGAATATCATCTCCATCGACATGTCTTTTTCTAGTTTTAACGTTGACATAATAAAGGGATGGACCATCGGACCAAAAAATCCGCCATGTGTTCCCTTATGCTTTTCAAAACTGGTGATATGCTCGCCCATCACTGAACCGAATATGACGATGTCTCCATTATTCTTGAATGTTGAATAGTCCCTGAATGTCTGAATGGTATGTCCAATATTAGCTTCTAGTATACCCTCAAACGGTTTTTGTGAAATGGAATACTCCCCATTTTTTGTAAAATGGATAGACCCTTGTTTTCCTATTAGGGAACTTCTACCGCCTTTTTCTCTGACAAGTATCCATCCAAATCCATGGAAGGAAAGCAAGTGCTCAATAATACGGGGATACTTATTCTCAAGTTCATCCCTATTCATGGGATTTTTCAACGATTCAGTGAAATAAAGTTGCAACATAGAACCGGCAGGAACGACATACAATTTTTTCAGGGTGGGGTCGGGGATAAATCCCCCATATGTCTTCATGACCGTTCTTGTTTCATCTTGAAGTGCATCTTTTATTTCAGATTCGCTTCTGGGGGAGTTGACATCATACGGAACGGACGGAGTCTGTCCATGATCTGAGATGATGACAATATCATATTCCTGTCCAGAATTCTTCGCGGTCTTTAGTATACGTTTGATATATCTATCAATTGATCGAAGTGCGGACAAAGCTGTCGGATGTGTGGGCCCATGTTCATGGGCAAACTCATCATAATGCAAGAAGTCGACGAAAATCTTCTGCGTATTCCGCATAATCTCAACCTCAGTAAGGAAACAGGAAAACTGTCCAAGGAAGAGCGTTGACATCGTTTCTCTTGCTATATGCGGATTCGAACGGCTATACAGGATGAGCATCTTACCAGAGATCATCAATGCACGCAATAATTGAAAAGGGTAGAGGATGGTCATGAGTAGATAGTGGACTGTCTTCATCATGCCAAATGAACGGGAGAGCGAAAGATTCCTTCCCGAAAGACTCAGCTCAGTCGCACCCCCTGTGTAAACGCTCATGATTGATGAACCGTTCGTAAGCAGATTCCTTGTTTTTGAGTAGGAATCCTCAAATTTAGATAGTTCATAACTCCGGTTCCCTCGAACAAACTCTCCCAAATCCCTATCAAACCAGGTAAACCCAGGAATATTTGACTTGTTCCCATAGAGGAGTAATGCTTCTGTTGCGGTTGTCGATGCAGGGAGTCCACAATAATATGGTTCAAGAGCGTAGCCTTTTTTAAGGAGTTTCTTCAATGTCGGACACTTCTTTTTCAGTAATGCAGTCTGCAGCGCTGTATAACTCAACCCGTCTATAAGGATGATTATCGTACCCTTTTTTGCTTCCTGTTTTTTGGATATTGAAAATCCAAAAAGGCGGAGGAACAATCTGAATAGTTTATCTCTCATATTTTTCTATTGTTTGATAGTAAAGTTGTTCTGTCCGCTGTGCAACTGTTTGCCATGAAAACGAACTCCGTTTTTGTGTACACCATTCTTTCAAGGATGTCCTCAACTTCTCATCGAGAATTATTTTCAACAATCCTTTTGCAAGTTCCCCTTCATTCTTCTCGACTAATAGTTCCTTCCCAGGATAATCCTTCAATATATCACTAAAAATAGGAATCTTATAACCAACAACAGGAAGCCCAGCACTTATTGCTTCCAGTACGGATAATGACGACGCCTCATTGGTATATGGCGCACAGAATATATCCGCCTTCTTGAAATAAAGTGCCCTTTTTTTTCCCGTTATTTCTCCCAGATAGGTGATGTGTTTTTTCAACTTATGGATACGGATATATTCAAAATCTTCTTCACGTTCATCCCCATCCCCAATAATCGTCAACGAAAACGCATTGGTAGACTTCTTCACTATGGTGAGCGCCTTGAGCAATCGCAATAACCCCTTTCGGTGTACAAGTCGCGCTACAAAGAGCAACTCTATTTTTTTATTAAACCCCTTTTTTTGTTTGAATAAGTTTGTATCCACAGCATTAGGGATGATGCCTTTCAAGACTGAAGAGTTGCAGAGCGAGTGCCATTTTTCATAACAGATGTTCGAAACAAATATAGCTGCTTGTGTATAGGTGGAAAAGAGTGTACTGAATAAAGGGATGAGTTGGTTAAATATGTTAAAGAATGATTCATTATCCCAAACTGTATGGAATGTCCCGACTACCGGTATCTGTATTTTCTCCAAAACATTCCATGCCGCAAAAGGAATATAGGGTTCATGAATATGGATGAGATCATACTTTTTTTTAATGAATATGTTGGTGGGCTTATCGGATTCCTGGAGTAAATGAATGTTACTATATTTTCCATTTGGAAGAGGGAAATATACTTTTTCTCCAAGGGATCTATAATGAGTGAAAAGTGTTTTTCCTTTCGGTTTTGGTCCATAGACAGTAACGGTGTGACCTCGTTTTCTTAGCTCCCTACTGAGGGAAAGTACATGTTCCTGCACTCCTCCGGCAAGACAGGGGTTTGAGGAAGTCATCATCGCAATACGCAGTTTATTCATGTCAGATAGATTGAAGGAGGACAAGCGTCTCTTCTCCGGTCTTTGCCCATGAAAATGTTTTTACTCTCTGCATACCCTTTGCCATCAAATCCTTTCGCATTTTTTTGTCGGTGACAATAAGCTCCATCTTTTCGATAAGATCCGATGTATCATTTGGGTCGAAATAAAGACATGCTTCTCCTCCCACCTCCGGCAAACTTGATTTGAATGATGAAATCACCGGACAGCCATGTGACATCGCTTCAAGAAGAGGAATACCGAATCCTTCGTAAAGTGAAGGAAGTATATATGCGGCTGCATTTTTATAAAGATTATTTTTTTCCTCATCAGGGACATATCCAGGAAACAATATTGATTTGTCCAGTCCGAGGGTGATTACGTACGGTATGATATCCTCTGAAAGCCATCCCATTTTTCCTGCGATGATGAGCTGGAAGTCTGGATGTGCTTTAATGAATTGGGAAAATGCCGCAATCATGAACTTGATATTTTTTCTCGGTTGAATTGTCCCTAAGTAGAGGAAATAGGGAAGTGCATTTTTTTTCTTAGATTGCTGAGTGGTATTTTCAGGGGTATATCCATTATAGATAATGACAACTTTATTATCATTTTCACCATATTCCTTTAAGATATCCCGTTTTGTCGTTTTTGAAACAGCGATAACTTTGGATGACTTTTTTATTGCGTATTGGGTCCAGTGAGTCAATTGATATAAATCTTTTTTGAGGAATTCATTTGGGAAATAGAGATAGGAAAGATCATGTATCGTGACAACAGTCTTAAACGGACAGAAGCGGGGAATATAATGTGCGGGTGAAAAGAAAACATCATAGCGAATGCCCTTGATGAATTTCATGCCCAATCTCAAGGGAAGGAATAGTTGAGACCAACCAATGGTGCCAGGAACAACTTCATATCTAAAATATTCTGATGCAGATGGCATATCAGCACGCGGTGCATTACGAAGAAATACGGTAAAACGAGTTTTTTCATCTGCATTTTTTTGAAAATAGGAAAGAAGCTGAAATGTGTAAACAGAGACGCCAACCTTATACTCGACGTTCGCTTCATTCCCATCAACGGCAAAATGTTTAGTCATTTTATCTCTCTTTCTGTTGTAAAATAACAGTCAACAACTTTTTAATATACAGTTCCCATGTAAATTTCTGAGAATATTCATATCCATCATTTGCGATCACCATTCTCACCGGTTCATTTATCATAAGTAATAGTATTGCATTTTTTATGCTTTCGGTAGAAAGGGGATCACATAACTGAGCATTCCCATTGCCAACTTCCAGGAGTGAGGGTGTGTTTGATGTGATGACCGCCTTTTTATGTTTCATTGCCTCGATTATCGGATGACCAAATCCCTCCCATAGTGAAGGAAAAACGAAGAAAGAACAGAGTTCATAGAATGCATGAAGTTCTACTTCAGATACATGACCCGTGAATTGTACAGATTTGTTTTTATTCTCTTTGCTTTTTTCATCCCATCCTTGTGGTCCAACTATCACGAGACTCCAGCCCTGTTCTTTAATCATCGAAAATGCATCAATCAATCGTGCAATATTTTTTCTCGGTTCTATTTTTCCTACAGCCAATACAAAAGGCTCTTTGATTTTGTGTTTCCGTAGCACCTCATCTTTGACTTCTTGGGTTACAGAAATGATATCTATGCCAGCATAAATTGTCGAGATTTTATTTTCAGGAATAGCCAGAAGTGAAATAATGTCAGCTTTTGTTGCATGTGACGTCGCGATTATATGGGATGACTCTTTTTGGACCCATTTCATTCGCTGTTTTTGTGTTTCAAGAATTGTTTTATGAACAGTTTCGGGGTAGCGAAGATACACAAGATCGTGAATGATTGTCATTTTACTGCAACTTGCTGGTGGTTCCGTCCAATCAGACGTTATAAAGAGGTCGAGTTTTCCCGTGAATATCTCGACCGGTATTATGTGGAGTATATTCCAAATGAACGAAAGGAACGTAGGAGGAAATGGGATATGAATGAGTCTGTGTCGGAATGATTTTATTTTCGTTAATAATTCAGGAGATAAGTCAGCTCGTAATGAGAAATAGAGGAATGTCCATGAGTTATTCCTATCATAATCAAGGATACCATTCACCAGTCCAATCGTATATTTCCCGACACCCGTGTCCTGATACACTGCCTGTGAGATATCTATGCCGATATTCATGACTTCTTTATTTTTTTATAAACGATTTCCAATTTTTCCGCGATGTGTTTCCAGCTGTATTTCTTGCCTGCCAGTTCATATGATGCCTTACGAATACTCTCATACAGGTCCGGATCCTTTAATATTCGGATTGTTTCCTGAACGAACTCTTTCGGCGTATTGGCAATCAATACATGTTTATTGTCTTCCAAGTCCAATCCTTCAACACCGGTTTGAGACGAAATGACAGGAAGTCCACTTGCCATTGCTGCAAGAATTTTTAATCGTGTCCCCCCTGGTCCAAAAATCGGTGCAATAAATATCGTTGATGTTTTATACAGCCGTAAAACTGTTTCTGAGTCGTCCTGAGTTAAGCTTATTATCTCAATGTTTCCATGACTCGGAACGGAAAGTTTCTTGTTGGCATTTTGTCCTGCAATGACTATTTTTGCTCGAGGAATATGTTGATTGATAAGGGGAGCAATCTTATCGATAAGGATGGTTACCGCTTCCGTATTTTGTAACCAATCAAAATTTCCTATGAAGAGTATCGTCGGATTGATCAAGTCCTTTTTAACGAGCGTATCGACAAACATCTCATCCCCCGCGCAATTGGGGATGATAACCGGATCGATACTTGGCTCAAGTGATTGCACTTCTTTCTTATCTGCTTCGGAGACTCCACCGACAAGCAAAGCCTTTTTCCAATAGTGACGTTCAGCCTGTTTTAATTTTTTGATGTCCATCATGAACAATGGTCTGAGGAAGAAGGGGAGCGAATTCACGAAATGTTGATACACCTTATACTCAATCGTTTGTTCAACCAAAAAAATAGGGATGGACGATGTCTTAATATGAGGCATGATGTAGAACGTTTCGGCATGGATGACATCAAATTTTTCTTGACGCAATAATCGGTCAACCGTCTGACGGGCTTCTTCCGAATAGTTCCGGACAATCAAAAAAGGATCGGAAGAAGTTATTGATTTCCAAATGGTCTTGAACTGCCAAGGTTTTTCAGGTCTTTTGCATAAATATATATGGTTACAATACGACTGCAATGCCGGAATATATTGCTTATCCTTTTCATTCTTATAAAGCGAAACGAGAGTGATCTCATTGTTCTTACTCAGATACTTCAATAGATTGAGCGTCCGAATTTGGCCTCCCGATGCAGGAGGATAGGGGACGTAGGGCGTCAACATCAAAATCTTCATAGCTTAAATAGCGCGAATTGGTCGTTTTCAAACAATTTTATATATTTCTTTTCAATAAGTTGGGCCACTATCTCTTTCTTATCGGTAAGAATGTACAAATATCCCATTGTCTGCATTTCTTCAGATGTCCGATAGAGAAGAGGTGCTCCCTTTCTGTCGGATAGATACAGGAGTGTCGTATCACCCATCCTATCTGCCACAACCTTATCCGTCGGCTTTGTGAATGTCTGGATTATTTTAGCCATGAGCAATAAATCCGGTGGGATGACATAATACCCCTTCACTTGATACCAAGAAAACAAAAATGAAGCTGAAAACAGAACGATGATAATAGGAGTCGTGAGCACTGGATGGATGAATGTCTTCGTCGTTTCGACTATAAGTGCAGCGCCTAATCCGACCGCCAGGGCAATGCCTGGGAATGCCATCACTTGATAATACTCATGTTGGACATTTCCTCCTTGGAACGTGAAAATATAGATAAATGATGCGGCGACGATGCTGAGGAGAAGTGCCGCTTTCTGTTTCCTCATAATCCCTAAAACAAAAAACGCGGTAAGATATCCTCCCAAGATAATATTGTTGATTCGTTCAAAGAATATCCATCGGAAGAATGCTGGGCGCATGAAAATCTCTTTTGGCCCTTCGAATGTATTTACTTGGGTAAAGAGCCAGTTGCTTGCAGGTACTCCTTCAGGAAAACTTGTTATGTAATAGCGCCATACAAGAAGGGGAACTGCCGCGAGTACAAAATAGAATAAAATATGCAATTTTTTCGGTAATGAATATTTATACTTTTGTACGAAAAGGACAAATAAAGGAAGTGCATAGAAAACAGTTGTCGGCTTCATAAGGAGCGATACTGCAAAAAACAAGCATGAAAGTGCAAAAAAGACGATCTTTTTATTGTTTTGTTGAGCTGTCGTAAATATGTGAAGCAACGCCAGTGAAGCAATGACACAAGCGACAGCTGGGGTATCAGGAAGAATGACTCGCGAGAAATAGACAAAAAATGGCATGATGGCATACGTTATCCCCGTAAAAAGAGCTGTCGGTCTCCCTGCTTCCATAAGAGCCAGATAATAGAGCGAAGCTATACAGATAAGAGAGAAAAAGACAGCGACAATTCGTCCCCATGTTTCGAGTGAGACAATTGGTGCAACACTATGAAGGCCACCAAATAGTGCATTATATATGGGAAATTCCACAAATCGGTACCCTTGAGGGTTATCAATCCCTGATTGAAGGTTAGTCAAATCATCATAGGTAGGATGAAGCAAATCAAACCCTTTGCGTTCGAAATTTCTCGCAACAGCTGCTGTATCTGCCTGTCTCCATGAATGGAAATCTGCAAGTGGTGCGTTAATCGCATAACTGCGCATGATTGCCGCCACAAGAAGAATTAGGCCGAGCAAAACGAAATCGATTTTCTTGAAAGGGTGTTTGTTCATCATTTTTTTATTTTCTTTTTTAACTTTGTTTTCGTGGCAACTTTTGTTTCCAGCGGTGCTACTTTTAAATATCCGACAGTCATTCCCATGACCATCCAGAAAATGAATGCGATCTTTGAAGCTTCAAAGATATCTATCATGACGGCATTTGTCAAAAGTCCAAAGAATCCTGCCAAAATACCCCACATAAGTGTTGAATCATCGTTCTTTTTCAGTGCGGCTTTGAATATGCTGATAAAGAGGCTTCCAAGAATGATAAGGAATGCAAGTGTTCCAACACTCCCAAACTCACCAATCCAACGGAAGTAGTCACCATCGGTTGCTTCTGTAATTGACGATGGGCCACCGCCAAATAACGGATATTTAAGGAACATACGGATTGCACGAGGCCATTCAACCTGAAGCCGTGTTGCAACTGAAATATCAGGGATTGCAGCTGAAACTACCTTCATATTTCTAAACGTTGCTTCAACAAGAGCATCTTCTTCGGCTGTAGTAAGCACCTTTCCTGTTTTTTTCGCTTCATCTCGGATTTGCTCACGGATGTTGAACTTTGCCTCAAGCACATCTTTGGAGCTGAGATTGATCGTCGTGTTTCCGTCTGTATAGACATCAGTCGCACTATTCTCCACATTTTTTTTATTCGGGATAAAATCACCTGTTGGCAAGTCATCTGGGCTCAGCCGTCGAGGGACAGTCGTTTGACCGGTTGTTTTGTTGATGAAGATTTGCTTTGTCTGGAACGTCCTATTTATCCGTTGTGTCAGATTACTTGAGAGGAGTGTGAGTCCGATAGTTGCAAGAATCGTGATGAAAAGGAGTTTCCATTTTCTATTAAATAATAAGAATGGAAATGCGCTGACAATGTACGCACCATATGATACGCGGGATGCCGTTAGCACGAGGTTGGAAAGCGCAAATAAATATAAGATGTAGAACCAAGGACTCGACTTGATTGTGAACGCAAGCACGATTGGCATGAAGAATATAAGATAGGCTGCAAGATCATAATGTCCCCCAAAAGTGGAGGAGATACGCGCCCATGAATCAAGGACAAGAAGGTATCCCTTAGCATACTCAGGATTCATCGTTTGGACCGCAGGCCATCCGGCATATTTTTGTCCCAGCCCATAGACCGTGACGATAAGGATGACGGAAAGTATCAATTTGAAATAGAACATGAAGTCCTTTCTTGACTGTATGCTTGATGCAAATATGAAGAAGACGAACATGTATTCTATCCTGCGCAGGGCGTTTAGAAATCCAACTGTCTGAATGACCACTGTTTTTTGCACGAAAAATCCAAGATAGAAAGAGATGAATACTGAAATCCAGAACAGGGAAAAGAGGATGAGGTATTTTTTATCGAGAGTGACTTTTTTTCTGAGCAGCTGGACGAAGAAAACAAAATAGAGGATAGCGACAAAGAAATCCTCAAGACGGATGGCAATATAGGTGTAATTGACTATCTGGAATGGCAACTTAGGGAACAGCGGAATGAAAAAAATATAGAGCACCAATAATAGTTTTATGATGTTATTGTCCAGCCACGTCAAAAGCTTCTTCATACGTTTGTTTTAGATAATGGTTGTTAATGACAAATCCAAGAAACCATGCGAGTCCTGCCTTTAAGCGTAGCAGAAAACGCAAGAGAAAGAGTGATAATCGTGAATAATGTTTTTTATAGAAAAAAAGAAATCCCTTATATACTTGTAGAATTGGGAAGGTCTTGCCATTGCTTGAGGCAGATCCCAGATGGACAATCTTTGCTTTAGGATAAAAATAGGTATACATTTTTTCTTTCAAGGAGCGATAGAGCAAATCAACCTCTTCCATATACATAAAAATGGTTTCGTCAAACCCCCCGACTTTTTGGAAATATTCTTTTTTCGTCATGATTGCTGCACCCGAAACCCAGTCGACGCGACGCATTTTTTTTGGTGAGTAGCGAGTAAGCCCCCAATAATCCCCACGGAGGAACAGAGCACCGATAATCACCGGGATTGTATAGAATGGAGCAGCCGAAGGTTGAGGGGTCATATCCTTATTGAACAGCTTTGGTCCGACAAAATGCTTTGTACGCTCATTTTTTTTATAGAACGCAAACAATCTTTGTACTGCATCCTTGAGGATGATGGTGTCTGAATTCAATAAAAAGACATATTCACCGCGTGCAGCCTTAACACCTTGATTATTCGCAGGACCAAACCCTGTATTCGTCTGATTCGCTATATATACAATATTGAGGTGTTTCGCTGTGTAACTGGGAAAATAAGAGGCAGAGTCATCTTTTACGGATGCATTATCGATAAGTATGATTTCATAGCGTGGATCATCCTTCGATTTATATGTGCGGAACGACTTAAAAATAGACTCGATACATTGATGCGTAATTTTCCGTGTGTTAAAATTGACAATCACAATAGATAGCTCGGGTTTTTTGACTGTCATATTGTATAATTATACCAAATTGTGGCCTTAATTCACATTCCGGATAGGCTGGATAGCTCAGTGGTAGAGCACACGTTTCATAAGCGTAAGGTCGTGGGTCCGAATCCCGCTCCAGCCACCCGTTCGGTTTGTTCGTATATACTCAGGGCAAGCCCATTTATTCTTATGCTCACTGATCAACGTATTCAAAGATTGCAGGATGTAGCCTCAAAAAGACTACATGACATCATTGTCCTTGAGAATATCCATGATCCCCATAATGCGGCAGCGGCTCTGCGGAACTGCGATGCCTTCGGGATACAGGAAGTACATGTAATCTTCGAAACGGAGAAGATGTTCAATCCTGAAAAATTAGGCAAGCTTACCTCAGCCTCTGCAAATAAGTGGTTGACCGTAAAAACTTGGACGAGTACAAGCGAATGTTTTGCGGCTCTAAAAAAAGAAGGATATACTATTGCCGCAACCGCAATTGACAAGACCGCACAGTCATTTGATACTTATAAGCTGCCGTCAACGAAGACCGCATTCGTATTCGGCAATGAAGGGTTCGGAATAACCGAAACCGCAAAAAAATTGGCCGATGTCCTCATTTATCTTCCCATGTACGGATTTGTGGATAGTCTCAATCTTTCAGTCACCGTTGGGGTTGTCGCACATCGTATACGGGAAGTAAGGAATACCGATGGAGATTGCTGTTACTCAGAAGCAGAATCGCACGAGTTATCCAATAAATGGATACAGCGTGATGAAGAAGACAGAAAACGTGTATGATATTATTAGTTTCGAACGGTTAGTAATTTATTTATTTTTATATGAACGATTTAACGGCTTCGGATATTTCGGTAGAATTGCAGAAAGACATATTTATCCAAGACTACTCTAAAAAACAGATGATTGAAGGTGTGAAGGTGGTTGAAGTCCGTCGGATGGCAGGAGAAGATGGGACATTCGAAGATCTATTACGATTGAATGAGACAGGCCATTTAGAGCTTTTTCCTGAAATCCAAGTTCGCCAGATAAACAGGTCCAAACTTCTTCCAGGTTCAATAAAAGCGTGGCATTTGCATTTCAAACAGGAAGACATATGGTATATTGCCCCGGAAGATCATATGATTCTTGGATTGTGGGACACGCGAGAGAAGTCACAAACGAAAGGAAAAACGATGAAAATCGTCATGGGAAATGGGACATCCAAGCTTGTCGTCGTTCCTCGGGGAGTTGCCCACGGAGTCGTCAATATCGCTTCAAAACCGGGGACCATATTCTATTTCGTGAACAATCAGTTCAATCTGATAGATGCGGATGAACGAAGGCTCAAATGGGACGCTCTGGGCGCCTCATTTTGGGATATAGAAAAGGGATAAGAAATAGTGTAGCATGAGGTATGGAAGAAAATATAGCTACACCTCAACCTGTCCAAAAGCCTGTCTTGAAAAGGCAATTTCCTGTTCCTATCCCCCTAATCGCAACCATATTGATAGTATTGGGCGCGTTGAGTCTTCTTCTCCTAAAAAAATCTTCGCAAAATGCACCTCTCTTTTCCCCGACTCCAATTCCAGCTCCAAAAAACACTTTTTATGACAAGGATACTTTCATCAAGATAAAATCCGACAGCGACTTCATTGAGCTTGTCAGTGCTGGACAAAATAGCCAACAACGTTTGCCTTTGACGGGGGGAGGGGACCTACGCATGATGGCCGTGAAAGCCTCGCCATCCGATTCAGCAGGTCAGACCGTCGAACGTGCATCTGGCACGAATGTCCAAGTGGTCGGCATAGATGAGCCAGACATTGTCAAAACAGACGACACTTCAATCTATTATTCAAAACAAGGTCAATATCGCTGTTTTGGAGAGAATATCGGAGGAGGAATAAGCCTCATGAAGACAATGCCTTCTCGAAGGTGTGGTCAGTCAAATAGCGAAGTGACCGCGGTGAGTGCTGTCCCTGCAACGGCGATGAAAGTCCAAGGGTCCATACCGGAAAATGGCGAACTTCTTATATCTGATAAAATCCTTGTCGTATTTGGAAACTCTGAACAGGGAGCAATGCAACTCTCTGGATATTCAGTCATAAATCCTGCCACGCCAAAAAAGATGTGGGAGCTTCCTTTTTCAAATCGCTCACAGAAAATAGGAGCGCGCTTATACAAGGGAAATCTGTATGTCGTTACCGCAACAACACCAACATTGCCTCGCCCATGCCCAATGCCATTGATAGAAGGGAAGACGATGTTGAAAATCCGTTGCAGTGATATCTATATGCCTTCAAGCAGGCCACTTGCTGATGCGGTGTATTCAGTCGTAAAGATAAATCCTCAAACAGGAGCCGCGACAAAATCGATTTCATTTATCGCTCAGCAAGGTCAAACAGATTTGTACATGTCGCCAAACGCCTTATATTTGAGTTATCAGATGCAAGGAAATAGTTTGCAGATTCTGAATCAGTTTATCGCAGAAAACAAGGGCGTATTTCCTTCCTATATCGAGGATAAGGTCAACAAACTCTTACAGTACGATCTCACCCAGTCAACAAAAGAGATGGAGATGAATAATCTATTGTCCTATTATCTGTCAGGAATGGATGAAAGTGAACGACTGAAGCAAGAAAACCAGCTGCAAAATACATTCAAACGATTCTTCAACAAATATAAGAGATCATTCGATTACACAGGGCTTGTAAAGATAGGGAATGACGATCTAACGGTTATGGCGACGGGAAAAGTCCCGGGATTTACGCTCAATCAATATGCATACGATGAATGGAAGGGTGATCTCCGAATCGCAACAACAATTGGAGGAAGAAATCCCTTCTATATGTTCGGCTCAAACGATCTTGAGTCCCAAGTGAGCGATGTATATGTGCTTAATGGCAATCTTGAAGTGAAGGGTTCGGCGAAGGATCTTGGGAAAACCGAACGGATTTATTCAGTCCGATTCATGGAGGATAGAGGATATATCGTGACATTCAGACAGACCGATCCGTTCTACGTCCTCGATTTATCAAACGGGAATGCGCCTGTCGTCAAGGGTGAGCTCAAAATCCCCGGATATTCCTCCTATTTACATGAGCTTAGTAATCACCTTGTGCTTGGTATCGGAAGGGAAAATCAAGTGAAGTTGTCATTGTTTGATGTTTCTGATCCAAAAGCCCCGAAGGAAGTTTCTCGCTATGATCTTGCTGGCGAGTATTGGAGTGAAGCGATGGATAATCCTCACGCATTCTTGCAGGACGCAAAATATAAGATATTTTTCTTGCCAGGAAGCAGGGGCGGATACATTTTCTCCTATGAAGGTCAGACACTTAATCTTGTCAAGGCAATCGAGTCACCTATCGTCAAAAGAGGACTCTACTTGAATGATTATTTCTATGTCGTGAGCGAGACAGGGATAACCTCATTCAAGGAGGGGACATGGGATAAGGTGGGCGAGGTACTTTTTGAGGAGAAACTCGTTGTCGAACCGACGCCCTTTGAAGAGCCGCCTATTTTACTTGATGACTCTGTCCAATCAGGGACATCAGAAGCTGTACAGGGGACAACGAATAAGCCACTAGGATTGTAACAATTGATTACCAATCCTTTTGGTAGTATTTTTTGCCCTTCAGGTTTTTGGGGAGGTAATCCTGCTCTTCTTTTTGTCCTGTCTGCTTTTCCGCAAGCCAAGGGTATCGCACGTGCCCCTTTCCATAATCAAACTGTTTCATCACCTTATTTGATGCATTGCGTAAGTGAAGGGGGATTGGATCGAGGTTTTTTTCATCGATGTCTGACAATGCTGTCCATAATCCTGTCGAAGACGCAATTGACTTTTTTGCTGTTGCGAGGTAGGTTGCTGTTTGTGCCAAAATAAGGCCGGATTCAGGCATCCCAATCATATGGACTGCCTGCATACATGCAGTTGCAAGTACAAGAGCAGTTGGCTGTGCATTCCCGATATCTTCACTTGCGAAAATGACCATGCGACGTGCAATAAATACCGGATCTTCTCCGGCTTTTATCATTCTCGATAAATAATGCAGAGCAGCATCAGGCTGATTGCCCCGCATACTTTTGATGAATGCCGAAATCGTATCGTAGTGCCAATCACCCTTCTTGTCATAATAGATAGCTTTTCTTTGAACCGCTTCCTCAGCACTTTTTAACGTTATCGTTCTTCCAAATGAAGAGGCAAGTTCCACCGCATTGATTGCGGTACGTGCATCGCCGTTACTGCTTTTTACGATATGGGCGATTGCATCTTTTTCCCATTTCCTTCCTTTATATTCTTCGGTTGCGTGAATGACAATATTTTTTATTTCATCATCAGTAAGCGCTTCAAGCTTATATACTTGTGCCCGCGAGATAAGGGGGGCATTTACCTCAAATCCAGGATTTTCCGTTGTTGCCCCAATTAAGATAATCGAGCCATCTTCAACATGAGGAAGGAATGCATCCTGCTGGCTTTTGTTGAAACGATGGATTTCATCAACAAAAAGAACAGTTTGTTTTTTGAATAGCTGCTGTTCGTCTTTTGCTTTTTTTATTATTTCACGGATTTCGGCAACGCCTCCAGTCACTGCAGAGAATTGGATGAAATCAGCTTCAACGTATTGAGCGACAAGACGTGCTAGTGTTGTTTTGCCACATCCCGGGGGTCCCCATAAAATCATTGATGTCACTTTCCCATTTTCCAACATCTTTCTGAGAGGTTTTCCTTTTCCGACAAGATGTGATTGTCCGATGACATCATCAAGCGTCTTTGGGCGAAGTTGTTCAGCGAGCGGAATCATGAGACATATAATAAAACAAAAAGAAGCAGAAAGAAAGGCATAACGCATAATGCAACGAGACGGGCCTCAGGATTTGTCCATATGGTTTGAAATTTATCACCCAGATGTGAAAGTAATTGGACCGGATTTTTGAGAAGAGTCTGCTTGGGAATTTGATGTACGGTCGTCATTTGATATGCGTCCTTATTGAAAATAATTTTAGATGAATAATCGATATCTTTCATAGACATTTCAACGAGATATGACTTTCCTTTTGAATCGGGAATTACTGGAAATCCAAACGGGTATGAACTGCTGTTTCCTATTTCTCCCGGAGCGGTATCCTGAGATGCATACCATTCATTCGTTCCAACCTCTTTCATTCGTATTTGAAATCGCTGATGTTTATTCGGATCAATTTTTTTCGCATATTTTGGTAAAGCATCTCCGACAGCATTCGTAAGATGGACGAGAATGATCCCCATATTGTCATCTTGCGCAGTAAAGGAAAAAGTATATGGTTCGTCGAGTATGGAAATAGATGAGGGAATTACATTGTCATACTTTTTCTGCAATGAAAAGAAATTGAATTGTGAGGAATATGCAGTAAAAAAAATAAGAACAATGCTTCCTAAGAATATTATTACAGGGACATAAATAGGTCTTTTAACGACATCCTTTAACTCCTTTGACTTCTCTTCCTTGAACTTGAAATATAAACGTTCAACAATGATGTGTAGTAAGTATGAAACGCCAATGGTGATGATAAGTGTCGATACGATGAACAGTATGTTGGTTATGGGTAATTTTGGTCTAAATACATTATGCATCCCGTCGACCATTGAGGTATGAACGATATACATTGAAAAACTTATCGTACCAATAAATGTAAAAAATTTATGTGAAATAAATTTATGGAGACTTGTTGTCTCATCGATAATGAAATATACAATAACCCCAAAAGGGATAACCCATAGAAGTTTGATTACAGTATTCTGAATTCCAGAATAGGATGACTGAGTTATATGCGCAATGAGTAGTAGCAAAAAAAATAAGTATGGATTAAAAATAGACTTAGCCCATAATTGTATCGTTGGTTTTTTTTCATGGACAAGTCTTGATATTAATATACCAGCGCAAAAATAGAGGAAATATTCAATAAAAAGCATCCCTAATCCCCTTACATGCTTAAACATGATAGATAAGCTTAAGAAAAAGGGAAAAAGCGAAAGAATAAAAGCGGTTTTGAGAAGTCTATGACCATTGTGTAGCTTGTTGACGAGCGGAGTAAATATGAATGGATATATGAGGTAAAAGAGCACTTCTGGGATAAGACTCCAATATACTCCATCTATCAATGGAAGATAATCTCCAAGTGGCAGAGTGAGTGTTGCGTTTGCGGCCGTTATAGTGCCTTCTCTGAGTAAAAATGGCAATCCTGCAAACCAGGCGGCGGGCATTCTCATAACAAAAAAACCGTACCAAATAAAAGTGACTGCCTGTATAAATAAAAAAAATGTGATTAGTTTTGGACCCAATTTAAATTTTTCTACAACATGAGTCCATACTATTCGAACAGAGAGTGCAATGGTTACAATTACCAAAATACGGAGGAGCAAAGATAATTCAGGATATTGACGGAAAAGAGTCATTGCAACTACCATAGTCAGATAGGGTGGAAAGATACGCGCATATCTTTTTTTGATGAAACTAGCTGGTTGTGGATTTTTATAAAGATATCCCATGAGAAAACCAGAGAGAATAAAAAAAAAGGAAATCCCAATTTTACCGCTCGAAAAGAAGAATTGAATGTATGGCTGAATTTTTTCTGGGAATGATTGAACAAATGGTATTGAATCAATATGATTTAGAAAAACTAATACCATAGCAAACCCACGCAGTCCATCCAACACATCAAATCGGAGTTTTTGCGTATCTTTCATCCTAAGCCCATTTTACTTTTAACTTCATTCACTGTATTTCTTGCAATGAGACGTGCCTTTTCCGCACCTTCCTTTATTACAGTATCAACATAGTCTGGCTTTGCTTCGAGTTCCTTTCGTTTTTCCTGCAAAGGTTTAAGGTCTTTTGAGATTGCCTCGGCAACCGCATCTTTTATCTCAACAAACTTCAACGTTCCCGACTGGAACTGTTCCTCATATTGTTGAAGTGCATCAGGTAAAAATAATCGAGCAAACGTAAAGAGCGTTTTTACTCCTTCGCTCATTTCTCCGCCTGCAACAGTTGCTGATGGGATTGAACGAATCTTTTTTTTGATTTCGTCTGACGAATCAGTCAGGTTAATATAACTTCCTTCGACGGACTTGCTCATTTTTCCTTCGCCCTTCAAAGAAGGGATATATTCTCCTTTTGTCGCAAAGCGAACTGGCTCCGGGAAATCCATTCCATACTGTTCGTTCATTTTTCTTGCAACTTCACGTGCGATTTCAAGATGTGGTTCTTGATCTATCCCAACCGGGACAAGCCCTGCCTTGTAAATAAGAATATCGGCAGCCATAAGAATCGGATAGTTCAAAAGCGCCATCGTGGTATGATTTGGATGTTGTTTGATTTTATCCTTAAACGTCGGGAGATGCTGCATACGCGCAATCGACATGACCGATGAAAAATAAAATGCCAACTCAGTATGTTCTGGCACCATGGATTGGCACGTAATAATGCTTTTTTCAGGATCAAGACCGGAAGCAAGATAATCGACGATGATTTCTCTCTTGTTCTTTCTTAAGAGATCGGGTGTGAATGGCGTTGTTATTGTGTGGGTGTCTACCACCATATAAACTGTTTCATATTTCTCTTGCAGCTCGAACATTCCTTTGACTGCTCCCAAATAGTTACCTAAATGCAATCTTCCCGTAGCGCGGATCCCAGAAAATACACGGTTCGATTTATTTACCCGTTCCTTTATCGCTAATTCTGAAATCGAGACAACTTTACTATTTGGTATTTTTACCAAATCATTTGTCTGATATTGAATACTGCAGGTAAAACTTCCTGAACCGGCTTGTACAAATTTCCGCTCAAGGACTCTTTCGTCTATATATGTTTGCTTAACTTCGGGTATAACGATACGTGCTGCACCCGGTTCCAGTTTCGTAAGCTGGGTGAATTCCTCATTTGTTGCCATTCGCAATAATTGAGAGCCAATTATTTGTTGCAGTTTTTTGAGGTCCACTTTACAATCATCGCGCCGGATGACTGAAATATACCCATCATCGACTTTGAACACAAGAGTCGATGCCCCATCCTCATAGGTGAGTTTGCAGTATTTCAACACATCCTCAACTGCAACCAGATGAGGATGTTCCACAATTGAATGTTTTATGCCGATTTTTTCAAGTTGTACTGAATATTGTTTTACGTTTGGTGAAATCATATGTGTTTATTATAACGGATAACATTGTACGCTTATAAGCGACTATTCGCTCATACTTTTGCGAAAAATTCTTTATATATGAACTCTACATCTTTGTCGCCACGACCGGAAAGATTTATCACAATGATTTTATCAGTATCCAGTGATTTCGCAAGTTTCATTCCATAGGCAACTGCGTGAGCGCTTTCAAGAGCGGGAATTATTCCCTCCTTTTTTGAAAGAAGAGAAAATGCCGCAACAGCTTCTTCATCGGTTGCCGAGGCAAGCTCAATTCTTCCCATTTCCTTGAGATAGGCCATTTCTGGTCCAACACCTGGATAGTCAAGGCCCGATGCGGCGCTATATGACTCTCCAATAGCCCCCGACTTGTTGTGTAAGACAAGTGTTTTAAATCCATGAATCACATCCATTGTCCCTTTTCCAAGAGAAATTCCATGCTTATCTGTTTCGCTTCCTTTACCTGCTGGTTCAACGGCGATTAACTTAGTTTTTTCGTCATTGATGGAAGCGTAGAAAGCACCCATCGCATTGCTTCCTCCACCAACGCATGCAACGATATAATCGGGCAGTTTATTTTCCTGATCGAGCATCTGTTTTTTTATTTCCTCTCCAATGACTTTTTGGAAATCACGAACCATAAGAGGATACGGATGTGGGCCAACTACTGAGCCAAGCAAATAATAGACCGTTGGATCCGTAACGTACGCAGTCAGAGCTGCATCAACCGCATCTTTGAGCGTTTGTTGTCCCTGTGTCACCTCTATGACTTTTGCGCCAAGGATTTTCATTCGATATACATTTGGCTTTTCATGTTCAACATCGCGTTTACCCATATATATATCGCACTCCATTCCAAATAGGGCAGCAACAGTTGCAACAGCAACACCATGTTGTCCTGCGCCCGTCTCTGCGATTAATTTTTTCTTTCCAAGACGTTTTGCGATAAGGGCTTGGCCTAGGGTGTTATTTATCTTATGCGCCCCTGTGTGATTAAGGTCTTCGCGTTTCAGATATATTTTTGCTCCGCCTGAAATTTTTGTCAGGTTTTTTGCGAAATACAAAAGGCTTGGTCTATTTGCATATGTCCGATACAACTCACTAAGTTCGTTTTGAAATGTGGCATCATCTCTCATTTTCAAATACTCATTGGTAAGTATTTCTAGTGATTGTTTCAATTGGTCGGGAACAAATGCTCCTCCAAAATTGCCAAAAAAACCCTCATTGTTTGGTTGGTTATAAATGTTCATATAATTTAAAATTAAAAATTATTAATTCCCCACTTTGATAAAGCTTCGAGGGGCAAGGAAAAATTGGAAGGTTAGATATGAGATGAAGGTGTGGCTTATCGCCAGTTCGTGAAGTTGCCTTTAGCTATTTCTTTTGATCCGCGGGTTACAGTAGCGATGCCAACTCCCAGAGTTGACGCTATTTCGTGTTGAGGAACCCTTTTTTTCAGGAGCTTTATTATTTGCAGACGCACCGGAATTTCCATCCGTTCTTTTGGCGTCAAAATCCCATCAAGAAAACTATCTACATCTTTTTTTGTCTTGAGCGACAAAATGGCGTCAATAAGTGAATTGTAATAGCTGTTATTCATGGACACTATTATACTAGTATGCTAGTATATTGTCAAGAGGATTACTGAATTGTGCTGCGCATCGTTACACAGGAGCTGGGAAAGCGGTCTTGTAGATCACTGCAAGCCTGATTTGCTGGCACTTGTAGTTCGTTACTAGGTACATAAAACATCTCAAATGAATTGTCATTATTTTCCAAGAGAGTCTTTATTTTGGGTTTCGAATTTAGTTCAAACCAAAAAGTAAGAGTTCCCATTTCCTTGATTTCTTTTAGACTGTATTGTGCAATAATCTCATGCTTTTGGACTCCATCAACCCAATAATAGTTTACAATTCCCAACTGGTCTCCATCAGTGCTTCCTTCATTCACCAAAATATCATCCAGTGTTTTTTTGTCATCTCCTCTCAGAATGAGAGATAATGCGGCGATGCTTTTTTTGTTTTCCGGTGACGTTTCATATGATGAATACATACACATCTGTTTTTTTTGAGAATAACACATCGGTCCGTTAAGCGCGGGTACAGAAATGTTTGGAGCTGCAGCTCGACTTGTATTTGCTTGTTTGCTTTTAAGGATGAGCTGTGTAAGTAAAATAAAAAGGACAACTATGACAATAAAGAGACCAAAATAAGTATTTTTTTTTGAGACACAAATTCTCTCGTTCATAGTTATACTATAGTATATACTTTTGTCTATGACAACTACACATACATTCGACTTACATAAACATCTTGCGGAAGAACATAAGATGACACCCCTTACGGTATATTTGAAGGAAATCGTCTATGGGGGAAATGATGGGATTGTTACGACCTTCGCTGTCGTTGCAGGGTTTGCCGGAGCACAAGCGAATATCGCCGGGCAGCTCCCGGTCCTAACTGTTTTAATATTTGGATTTGCCAATTTATTTGCTGATGGTGTGTCCATGGCGCTCGGCAACTTTCTCTCGATACGATCTGAACAAGACGTTTACAATACTGAAAAAGGGAGAGAATCGCATGAAATCATCCATAATACCGAAATGGAAAAGCAAGAATCGATTGAAATTTTGGTGGATAAGGGATTTTCAAGAAAACAGGCTGAGGATTTGATTACCATCTATATGACTAACGATAAATATTGGGTCGACTTCATGATGAATCAGGAATTGGAACTGCCAAATCCAGAAAGCGATAATCCAATTTTGATGTCGCTTGCGACTTTTTTTTCATTTATAGTTTTTGGTTTTATTCCTTTGATTCCATATGTTTTTTTTAGAGGTACAACACTTTTCTTTATGTCAACTTGTGCCGCAGCCGCAGCGCTCATTCTTTTGGGAGCTCTTCGTTGGAAAGTGGGAAAACAAAGCTTCATTCGCAGTGTCGGAGAAACACTATTTCTTGGAGGGACTGCCGCTGTCGTAGCATATTTTGTCGGGACACTTTTCAAAATTTAAGCGAGGGAATCAAAGCCTTACAATGGAGTACGGATCTTTGTCATGATTACAGTCCACACAATAGCTTGAGAACATGTCCTTAATGATGGTCTTATCTCTGTTCTCGACATTCGTATCTGTGGGACTTGCAAGTTTGTCGGTATCCTTATTGATGGGAACAGACTGGCGAATGGTTCCGCCCCCTTTTGGTTCGGTGCCTTTTATGAAATATTCATATCGTGCTGAACAACTTTCTTTTCCGTCATCTCCCTTCGTCATTTCGCTACCGGAATCATTACAGACCTGTTTGCCTATCACTGTCTCGGGTTTGATTGGCCATAAATCTGACTGATCTTTCAGCAGTGACTTCATAATTTTATTCCAAATAGGGGCTGCGCCAGTGACGCCGGATGTTAGTGCGGGATTCATTGGTGAATTGTCATTATTCCCGACCCACACTGCCGTTAGGAAATTCGGCGTATATCCGATTGTCCAGTTGTCTTTCTTATCATCTGTTGTACCTGTTTTTACGGATACGGCTCTTCCTGGAATGACGAGATAGGAACCGGCACCAAACGCTGCCGATCGCGCATTGTCATCAAGAAGGATGTGGGAGATAATATAGGAAGTCTCCTTGGAAATAGCATGTTTACCTGGAATCGACAAGGCGGATGGAGCAGGGATAGCCTTCTTGACGTCTTGGACGAAGTTCGTATCCTTAAAGGTATATAACACTTTCCCAAATCTATCCTCTACTTTCAATATCTGATTTAGTTTTCGGGGAATACCTTGGTTTGCAAATGTTGAGAATGCCTGGGCCATTTCCGTCATACGAACTTCTCCTCCTCCAAGTGTAAGTGAAAGTCCATAGCGGGTTGGATCATCGAATGAGCTGATTGTGAAAGCGGAAGCTGAAGCGATAAAATCCTTTACGCCATTCACCGCAAGCATTTTCACCGCAGGGATATTCAATGAGTTCCCTAAAGCGAATCTCAGTTGTGATGGGCCATGGAACTGTCCATCATAATTGACAGGACAGTATGAACCGGGTTGCCCGTCTGCCGTAAAACAAGTTGGGATATCGAGGAACACCGTTCCTGCAGTCACCAATTTCCTATCGATGCCGACTGCATAATTGAGAGGTTTGATTGAACTTCCTGGTTGGCGTAAGGCTGTTGTAACGTTGAATGTTCCTGACGCTGTTGCGTAATAATCTGAAGAGCCGACCATCGCAAGTATTTCGCCTGTTGGCGGCCGGGTTATCAACACTGCTCCATTTGAGACATCAAGATTGACTAGATTTTCGATTTCATTTCGGACAATTTCCTCCGCCTTTTCCTGGATATCAAGATCAAGTGTTGTTGTGACCTTCAATCCGCCTTGTTCGACCATGTCCGCTCCATATTCTTTTTCAAGAAGGGATTTTACATAAAATACGAAATGGGGCGCATGCATAATCGTTTTAAGCGGAATCACCGCAAGTGGACGTGCAAGTGCATCTTTTTTTTCTTGTTCAGATATATATTTTTGTTCCCGCATCTGCTGGATAACCTCATCTCTTCGGGCGATAGTATACTGAGGGTTCACATAAGGGGAATACCGTGAAGGTGCTTGCGGAAGGCCAGCAAGCAAAGCGGCTTCATCGATCCGAAGGTCTTTAGCATGCTTTCCGAAAAATGTTCGTGAAGCTTCTTCGATGCCATAGGCAGCGCCGCCATAGGGTACTTGGTTGATATACATCTCCAGAATCTCCTGTTTATCAAACTGCTTTTCTACACTGATTGCCAGCACTATTTCCCGAAGTTTTCTTCTAATGGTTCGTTCAGAAGATAAAAGGGCGTTTTTGACCAACTGTTGAGTAATTGTAGAGCCACCTTGCAGGCTTTGGCGAAAGACTATTTCTTTCAAGGCACGTAAAATTCCTGAGGTAAATGATACACCTTGATGCTTATAAAAATCCTTATCTTCAATTGCAACCGCTGCTTGATAAATATATGGTTTTAAATCTTTAAGCTTAACAGGTGTCCGATTTTGGTCCTTATAAATTTCATAGAGGAGTTTTCCATTTCTGTCATACATGTGCGTCGAAAATGGAATCGCTTTCAGGTTGCGGAGAGAAGATGCAGATGGAAGGTCATGAAAAACAAAATAGTAGATACCAATAGTGATCCCAATAAGAGAAATAAATAATAAAACAAATGTGATGGTAAGTTTTTTCTTCATTTTGCTAATCGAGGGAACAATGGGGGGACCTTTTTAATTGTCCCATTAGTCCCTTTTACGATAAGACCAGCTGTTGTTGGTAAAAAGGGGACAAGTCGCACTCCAATACTATTAAGCTTTTTCACGGATTCAACCAGAAAATCATGACGTATGTCGGCTGCTTTATTCCATGGCTCAAACTCATTGATGTTCTTATTCAGGGATTTTACTTCTTCCCAAACAGAGACCAATATTTCGTTTAACTGGAACTTTTCTATATGCGCAATATCTTCCGCAAGCGGAGCGTTATTGTTTTCGACGACAAGCGAATCGGTTGCAGCTAGAGTTGAAATGCGAGAAACGCAGTTTCCCAGCTCATTCGCAAGATCCGAGTTATATAGTTCTTTCATACGGATTTCAGAAAAGTTCCCATCATCAAGTGTCGGTATTTCGCGGAGCAGATAATAACGGACAGCATCTGTTCCGTATTTTGTGATTACATCAAACGGATTGACGACATTGCCCAAGCTCTTACTCATTTTTTGGCCATTCGCCGTTATGAATCCATGGATTATTATTTGTTTTGACAAAGGTACTTGAGCTGAAAGAAGCATCGCTTGCCACATGGCAGATTGTTGTCTTAGATTATCTTTTCCGGCAACCTGAATTCCTGGCCACCAATTTTTCCATTCTTCCTGTGGCCAACCGACCGTTGAAATATAGTTGATGAGGGCATCAAACCACACATACATGACATGCTGCGGGTCATGCGGGACAGGGATACCCCAGGGCATCTTCTCCTTCAAACGGGAAATACTGAAATCCTGTAATCCTCCGGCAACAAACTGTTTTATTTCGTTGAACTTCGATTCCGGAAGGACAAATTCCTTGTTTGTTTCATATAAATCAAGAAGAGGTTTTTGAAATTTCGAGAAAGCGAAAAAATAATTCTCTTCATTCCTCAATTCGATAGTATTTTTTGGATGGAGAGGACATTGCCCATCAATAAGTTCGGAGTCTGTTTTTTCAAGCTCGCACCCGACGCAATACTTTGTCTGATAATTTTTTTTGTAGATATCTCCGTGAGCAAGACAACGATCCCAAAATTCCTGTGCGGCTTGTATATGATGTTCGTCAGTCGTACGAATGAAGTGTGTGTAGGAAAGATTGAGCGCCTCCTTAAGATTATCGAATTTCTTTGCATATTCATCACAGTATACCTTTGTATCTTTTCCAGCTTCCAGTGCTTTCTGATAGATTTTTTGTCCATGTTCATCAGTTCCCGTATTGAACACGACTTTGTACCCTTGCTGTTTCCAGGAACGCGCGATGACATCAGCTTGCACTATCTCAAGGGCGAATCCGATATGGGGATCTGCGTTGACGTATGGAAGAGTCGTTGTAATATATTTATTTTTTGACATAAAGAATATTATACAGTGATTAGTGGTTAGTGACTAGTGATTAGTGATGACACAAGAATGGCTATGGCGATTATTAAAACGAGATTGATGAACGAAAAGCCTGATAACACGCTACTAAGCAAAAACAAATAGAGCGCGCTTGCGACAATGAGAGGGATCCTTGTTTTGATGAAGATGCGAAGAGTTAGGAACAAAGCGGATGCTATTATGGAAATGAAAGAGAGGACAATCGGAAGCGAAGAAGGAGTGATACTTATGAAGAAATAGGCGACTATTGTCCATAAAATCACCGGGAGAAATAGATATTGCAACTTCATATGTGATTTATTATAATAGGTTCTTATGAAAAAATTGCCAGACGATAAACAGAAGCTAATTGAAATGTTCGCCCAGAAGGATGGCGACACTGGTTCACCAGAAGTACAGTCCGCTCTTCTTACCCATAAAATTCTTAGATTAACAGAGCATTTAACAGAGAATAACAAGGATAATCATTCTCGTCGTGGCCTTTTGAAGGTCATCGCGAAAAGACGAAGAATCCTTAATTATCTTCAAAAACTTGACGAAAAACGCTATAAAAAACTTATCGAACAAATCGGTCTCAAAAAATAACCAACAGAGTAGTATATTTTTGCTTTCATTGTTCTTCGTGTTGTATTATAGAGATATCACCATATTATTGTGGCATTAATTCAATTTATTTATTCATTCATTCCTACCATATGAAAGTTATAGAAAAAAGCCTCGAACTTGGAAACGAGCAAACAAAACGTACACTGTCTTTTCAGACAGGTAAATTAGCAAAGGCAGCAACAATTGCTGTATTAGGTCGCATGGGCGACACAACAGTTCTCGTAACAGTGGTTGCGGGCGGAGTCCGAGAAGACTTGGATTATTTTCCACTCCAAATCGAGTATGCAGAAAAACTGTATGCCGGTGGACGCATTAAAGGTTCCCGTTGGGTCAAGCGCGAAGGAAAACCATCTGATGAAGCCGTCCTTACTGGACGTCTCATTGACAGATCTATCCGACCTCTTTTCCCAAAAGGGTATAAGAATACTGTACAGATAATTATCACGTTGCTCTCCGTTGACGGAGTGAACTCACCTGATATCCTATCTGCACTCACTGTAACAGCAGCATTACATGCTTCCTCAATCCCATGGAAAGGCCCAATAGCAACTTCCCGTGTCGGAGCAATCCGCAATGGTGAATTGACATTTATCGCCAATCCAACAGAGGAAGATCAAAAATTTTCGATGCTTGACCTTGTTGTGTCGTCTTCTGAGAAGAAGGTTGTCATGATAGAGACACGTGCTGAGGAAATCGGTGAAGCTGATATAGAAAAAGGACTCGAGATTGCAAAAGAAGAAAATGTAAAGCTCATTTCATTCATTAACGAATTTGCAAAAGCAGTTGGAAATACAAAAGAAACAGCATCTGACTCAGCAGTTGATGAAAAATTGCTTCTCATCCTAAAAAAGGAGTTTAAGAAAGAAATAGATAATCTCGTTGCTCAAAAGGCAAAGAAAGAGTTTGAAGATAAAGCAGCTGTTGAAGAAGTCGTCAATGCGATTTCAGAAAAACATGCAGATGAGTTCGATAAGAAAACAATTGCAAAAGCAGTTGATTATATGACAAAACAAGTCATCCGAGACAATATTCTCTTGAAAAAGAGAGTTGATGGCCGAGGAATTGATGAAGTGCGAGAACTCTCATCTGAGGTTGGCGTACTTCCTAGAATTCACGGGTCTTCATTGTTCTCACGAGGCGACACACAAGTTATGTCAATCGTGACACTTGGTGCACCAAGTCTGGAACAGCTTATTGAAAGTCCAGAAGGTGAGGAAGCAAAAAGATATATTCATCACTATTTTATGCCTCCATACTCAGTTGGAGAAACAGGTCGATTTGGATTCCCATCTCGTCGTGAAATAGGACATGGAGCTTTGGCCGAAAAAGCGCTTGAACCTGTCCTTCCTTCTCAAAAGGATTTTCCTTACACGATTCGTGTCGCATCAGAAGTCCTTTCCTCAAACGGATCTACCTCACAAGCATCAACATGCGCTTCAACTCTTGCCCTTATGGATGCAGGAGTTCCGATTAAGGCACCTGTTGCAGGAATCGCGATGGGAATAGTCTCCAAAACCGATGATGAATATGTGGTTCTCACAGACATCATGGGAATAGAAGATTTCTCTGGAGAAATGGATTTCAAGATTGCGGGAACGGAAACGGGAATCACAGCGATTCAGCTTGATGTCAAGAATATGGGTCTGACGACTCCTATGATGCATGAAGCCATTACTCGTGCCAAGGTAGCAAGACTTAAGATATTGGCGAATATGAATGCAGCAATCAGCAAACCACGAGACACCGTCTCAAAGTTTGCTCCAAAAGTCATAGTGATTACTCCTCCACAAGATAAGATTGGAGAAATCATAGGACCTGGAGGTAAGAACATTCGTGCACTCATTGCACAAACCAACACAGATATTAATGTCGGTGACGATGGACGAGTCACAATCAGCGGAATCGATAAAGCAAATGTCGATATGGCTGCCAAGATGATTGATAATATGACACGTGAAATCCAAATTGGAGAAATATTTGAAGGAGAGGTTAAACGAATTGCCCCATTCGGAGCATTCGTTGAATGTATTCCTGGCAAAGATGGACTAGTCCATGTTTCCAAAATGGGAAGGGGATTTGTAAAAGATCCTGCAGAAGTTGTTTCCGTTGGCCAAAAAGTAAAAGTCAAGGTCATGGAAATCGACAATATGGGTCGCATAAATCTTCAGATGTTCGGTCCTGATGGACAAGAGCCTCAAGCAGGCGCACCCTCACATGGTGGGCCAGATATGGGAGCGCCACGACGACCAGACTTTGAAAGAAGACCAAGACATTCATTCAGTCGACCAGGACCTGGAGGTGGACGACCACCAGCACGATTCAATCGTGATGACAGACGACCTCCGATGCGAGGAAATGACCGGAGACAACCAGAGCCAGTCGAAGATGACTTTTTGAAAGAGCTCATGTCATAACTGTGCCACGAGTTGAGTTGACGCAGACCTAGATTATGTACTAGAATGAGTTGTTATGGCACGAAAAAAAACTCTTATTAAAATCCCCTTTTTGAAAGCAAAGGTCAATGCTCGAACAGTACATTTACTGTTTGGATTGATTCTGTTTGCTGGGGGGATTTTGATGTTGTTATCGCTCCTTCCAATCGGACAGATTGGAGAAGGGATGCTTTTAGCCGCGATGAGAACTTCCCTTACGGGTTGGTTTGGCATCCTTTCCTATTTTGCGCCGGCACTTCTTATTCTCGCTTCGCTCCACATAATAAATCATTCTAAAAAACAGTTATTTGGATACAATATCACCATTGGTCTCTTTTTCATTTTCTTATCTCTCGGAGGACTTTTTAAATCAGGCATGTGGGGAGACTTTCTTTTTACGAAACTGTCTTCATATATCTCCGCGATAGGGTCTCTCGTTTTTTTTCTCACGATTCTAGGAGTGGGCGTTATTCTATTTTTTGATGCATCTATTGATGCGATAGCAGCTACGATTGTTGGATTTTTTTCCTCCTTATTCACCAAGGTCCGTTCGTTGGGTGATCCTGCCTTGCATAAAATGATGGATAAGAAAAAGAACGACGGATTTATCACCGATCAAAAAACTCAAGAGAAGAAAAAAGAAATCCCAGTAACAGAATATATCAAAGATGAGAAGGTTAAACGGCAACCATTGGAAGAATGGGAAGCGGAGCCTGAACGGAATCAGAAATCCCACACGGTCCAAGCGACCTCATCTCAAGAGCTCTATATCAAACCGCTCACACAACCAGGTGGCACATGGGTATTTCCGCCACTCAATTTGCTGAGTAACATAAAACAGGCGGAAGCAGATCGTGGTGACGTCAACTATATTGCCGACATGATTGAAAAGACGCTCGATAGTTTTGGCATTTCTGCACGTGTGGTTGAACACAATAAAGGTCCAGCAGTAACGCAATATGGTCTTGAAATAAAAAGCGGAACTCGTTTGTCACGTATTACTGCACTTTCAAACGACCTCGCACTTGCAATCGCAGCGCCGGGACAAGTACGTATCGAAGCACCAATTCCTGGTCGCGCTTTAGTCGGAATTGAAATTCCAAACAAGCGGTCTCAAATAGTCACACTGAAAAGTCTTCTTGAGGACGATGTTTTTACGAAAAATCCAGACCCGCTTCTGATGCCATTAGGACTTGATGTTTCCGGAAAGCCACTGGTCACCAGTATCGCGAAGATGCCTCACTGCTTAATTGCGGGAACGACTGGTTCTGGTAAATCGGTCATCATCAACACATGGATAAGCACCATTTTATTTAGGACAAGACCTGAGGAGCTCAGACTTATCCTTGTCGATCCAAAACGTGTTGAGATGGCACCTTATAACAATATCCCTCATTTATTAACCCCAGTCATCAATGAACCAGAAGTCACCCTTCGTGCATTACGATGGACAGTAAATGAAATGCAGGAGCGCTACAAACAATTTGCCGCAGTGCATGCACGTAATCTTGAAAGCTACAATCAGATACCAGGGATAGAGAAAAAGCCATTCATCGTATTCATCATTGATGAGTTGGCTGACCTTATGTTATTCGCAGGTAACGATGTGGAAACACTGATTACCCGTATTGCCCAACTTGCTCGTGCAACCGGTATCCACTTGGTCCTTGCGACTCAGCGTCCATCGGTTGATGTCATCACAGGACTTATGAAGGCGAATATCCCAGCGCGTCTCGCGTTTAATGTTTCTTCTATGGTCGATTCACGTGTCATCATCGATATGCCGGGCGCAGAAAAGCTTCTTGGAAAGGGAGATATGCTCTTCCTCCCTCCAGACCAAGCAAAGCCTCGTCGTATCCAAGGGCCATTCATCACGGAAAAGGAAGTGCTGGAATTGACCAAATTTATTCGGGCACAGTCGCCTGAAGTCCACTACACAGAGGAAATCATGGAAACCGACCCAGGAATAACTGTTGGGGGTATTTCCGGTGGGAGTGGGGGAGCTTCTGGCAAAGACCCATTATTCAATCAAGCCTTAGAGATTGTCCAACAGTCCGGGAAAGCATCCACCTCTTTTTTGCAGCGAAAATTAAAAATAGGGTACTCACGTGCAGCAGCAATAATCGATGAGATGGAAGCGGCAGGATTCATCGGACCTGCAACGGGAAGTGGCAAGCCACGTGAGATTCTAAAAAGAACACCATCTGCAGATATTTCATCCGATATACCTTTGTAATTATGTCACTTCCTATTCGTTTTTTTGGAAATAAGGCTTCCTTAGATGCACTTCTTCTTGTCGGTGGTAGTGATGATTCAAAAGACTCATACAATAATCTCATTTCAAGACTGAAGTCCATATTTCCACAGCATAAAATCGTTACCTTTTCATTTAAGGGGGTAGAAGACAATTCCGATCTGCCCTTGGCGCAACAAACAGAAGATTTGTTGGAGATATGTGATGAAATCATAAATAAATCTGATACCTCTATTTCACTTATTGCGACAAGCAACGGAGCATTCAGCGCATCACACATAATCATCGATAATCGTTATAGCGCATATTTTAAAAACATCGTATTACTTGATCCTGCCGATCACTACATCGATACACAGGAAACAGTGAGAAGCTCAAGAACATGGACAGGTCTGCAAAAATATGAGCCGACAAAGCCGACATCATCCTCACTTATGAAAAAGATCACATCAGGTATAATAGTACATGTAATCAATTTCACTATTCGAAATTATGGAATGGATAGATATGTAGAAATTAAAGAGAGAGGTGTGGATAATGAGAAAATGGTCTCTCGACTAAACAACGACATGGTCAAGTCTTTTTATGAACAAACTCCACGTGCAAATAGGGGCTTTTACATCGAAGATAACTCGCTTCCCCATGCATTTATGAGAGATGGGAACATCGATAAAAATATTGTCAAAATAATCGACAGTCTCCGCAAATGTATTTTAAAATAAAACGTTAGAACGACCTTAGAACCCAATTTTTTCTTTCAATAGGGAAAATAAGTAAGGAGCATTTGATGGTTCACAATAATGATCTCGATCTATGCTTACAATTATTTCAGCATCCAATTCATGAGCGATTTCTCTACCTTGCTCAATAGGGATAGAATGATCATCATTTGAATGGAGAACATATGAATGCTCCACAACGGATTTGATCTTAGCGATGTCGACCATATTCTCAAAAAAGTCTGAATAAACCCCATCTCTTCTTTTTGTATTTTCCAGTCTGTTTGCAAAGGCGGCAATAAGAAATAGATGCTTAACTTTTGGGAGATATTTTTCGATGTAAAGCAGTGCAGTTCTTGTGCCTAAACTATGACCGACAATTATGAGTGGCTTGGTACTATTTTTAATAGACTCGTGCAGTTTTTCCAACCATATTTGTGCATGGGGATATTTTTCACCCGGCAAATCGGGGATAACATAATCAATATGAGCTTTATCAAGTAGGACAGATAATGCTGGATAGAAATCAGCCTTCGAAGAAGCAGTATACCCATGAATGAACAAAATCTTAAAATCAGGATAGCTCATATACATTACTGAACGAATTTTCTGATATTGGATTCATGCTCTTCTAGTGTTTTTGCAGGTCTGATTCGTCCATTCTTATCGTTCACATAATACCAATATGGCGTGTTCGGATCTGCGGTGACGGCTGCCTTAAGCGATTCTAAACCAGGATTGCAGATGGGGGCAGGAGGCATCCCTTTACGTTCATACGTATTATAAGTATTGTCTACTTTTAGGTCTTCGACAGCAAGTTCCCGTTTCCACCATGACTTTTCCTTCCTTTGGTATCCGAGTCCATATTGAATCGTTGCATCAAGTTGAAGAGGCCAATCATTTTGGGCTCTTTTTAAGATGATACTAGCAACAAGTTGACGGTCATCAGCAAATTTTGCCTCCCGTTCGACAAGGGACGCGAGGATAAGAATTTCTCGGTCTGTTCGTTTTTCGAAAGGTCGAACCTTCCGTGCCTCGGTCATCTTTTTTTGATAGTTTGACTCCATGATAGAAATGATGGTTTCCATTGACGCAGTTTTTGGTATCAGATATGTATCTGGGAATAGTTGCCCTTCTTTTGCTTGCTCAATGAAACTTATTTCAGAAAATGAGAACTGCTGAGAGAGTTGTAATGCAATCTCCTCCTTACGAAGGCCTTCGACAATCGTAACCCATTCATCAACGGTGCCATGAGTAAGATTATCGGCAATCTTATCGGCATTCATATGTTTACTCAATTTGAATTCACCTGCCTGTATTTTTTTTTCGATGCCCCGTTGCAACGCTATCGCATAAAATACAACCTTATTGCGGATGAGGTCTTCAGTAGCAAGCCGTTTTATTATGGAGTTTAGTCCCTCACCTTTATTTATGACGAATATCGTTGACCCGGTATTGTTCTTGTCGACGGCAAGGGAGCCTTCGGTATACATAAAATACACGCCCAATATAACCAAGATCGTTAGAAGAAATGCGATTTTAATTTTTTTCATACATAGATATCCAAATGATGGATGGGAAACATTTGTAACGATGCCTCAGCCTCTTTCAATAGACTATGTTCCTTAGTATAAAATTCCATAAGCGCTTCGCCTCTTTCAACAACATCTTCAACTTTTTTGAGCAAATATATTCCGGCATGTTTATCATTTGGTGCTCCCAGCACTTTTGCGATACTATTAAGATTGTGATTGTTGATGCTCTTTACATACCCAGAAGTGGGGGCATAAACAACATGTTTTTTATTGAGGATTTTCATCGTATGGGCGGAAATATGGGAAGATCCACCCTGTGCTTTGACGATTTCCTTGAATTTTTTCAAAGCAGCTCCAGAGCTAAGAATTGCTCGCGCTTCATCTATCCCGTGTTTCTTTATGTGTGACTCTTCAAAGCACATATCAAGCAATATTCCAGCCAAATAGAGCGCTCGTTCCTCTAGTTCGATAGGCTTATCATCTGTCTGCTCCAATACCTTAAGCACGTCGCGTGCCTCAAGAGCTGGACCTACGCCAAATCCAGCAGGTTGTTTGGTTTTATTTATAGTTGCGATGACCTGCATACCGAATTTATTCCCAATCATCCGAAATTTATGTGCAACTTTCTCTGCATCTTTTTCATGGACGATCTTCATAGTCGGACCAATCGGGATATCAAGAACAAGATGCGTTGTTGATGCGGCAATTTTTTTTGCCATGACTGAGACGATTATTTTGTCAAACGATTCAAATGCCAATGGTTCTTCGATATGGATAAGCACATCATCCGCGGGGGCGATGCCAAGACGACCATTCCAACAAATGCACCCGCCAACTGTATTTACAATATCTTCTAAAGAACTGATACCAAATTCAACACCCGCAAAAACCTCCATGGCGTCCGCAGTTCCTGCTGGCGTCGTGATTGCCCGAGATGAGATTTTCGGTATCTTATATCCTGCAGCAGCGATAATGGGAACGATTATCATCGTGGCACGAGTACCTGAAACACCACCGATAGAATGCTTGTCAGCGACTATCCCTTTGAAATACATCCTGTTGCCAGTTTCAACCATTGCCTTCGTAAAATAGTAGAGTTCCTCATGCGTAAATCCCTCTTTGAATGAAGCCGCGACGAAGTATGTCGCGAGAATATCACCTAATTTTTCATGGGCGATTTGGTCCATCAGGTTATATATCTCATGATAGGTGAGTTTTTTACCAAGCAAATTTCGCTGAATCGATTGGACCGCTTTTTGTTGATCGTTACTAGTCATATGACAAATACATCTCTGTAATTTTCTTTTGGAACTGTTTCGCCTTTCCAGTGAGTTGGGAGATGATATACAACTCCTGCACTCCAATAAACCAGGAAACAAATAAGTATAGCAAACCATATACAATCGCACTTACACTAAGCAAGAAGAAGATATTAATGGTTCTGGTTGTATCCAATAAAAGATTGTCCATGAGTTTTATGATGATGTATGGTATAGGGGCAGATATGAATGCGGCAAAGATAATTTTGCCAAATGAAAGGAGAAAGGCAGGAACATCAAATGAAATTTTCTTATGGAGAAGGATAAAAAGGATGGCATCCTGTAACAACATCGAGAGCGAAAATGATATTCCAAGAGCCCATACGGGCAACTTAAACACAAGAATAAAAACGAGTGAAAGCACTGTGTTAACTATAACACCCGTGATACTTGCATAGAATGGAGTTCTACTATCTAGGAGTGCATAAAAACAACGTGTCAAGAGATAATAGACCGCATGGAAGGGAATCGAAACGGAAAAATAGGAGAGAAGAAAAGCGGTCTGCACCGTCCCGTCCCAGTCGAATTTTTCTCCTCCAAAAAACATACGGGTAAGAGGCGTTCTCGCAAAGATGAAGTAAATAGCTATTGGCATTGTCATAAAAAAAACATTCATAATCGATTCTGTGACAATTTTTGTCAGCTCCTTTTGTTTATGTGCCTCTGCCAATTCGGAAAGATAGGGGAGCGATGCTTGCCCAAAAGACATACCGATGACAGAAACGGGAAGTAGTTGCAAGTGTTGTGCGAAATAGAAAATAGTATATGCGCCGGAGCCAAGAAGAGTCGTCAGTGTAAGATCAATCGTTGCGTCAATCTGGGCAGTGATAATCGTGAGTATCCTTGGTCCAATCATCCGGAAGAAATCCCTTACTCCGGTATGCAATTCAATCGTAAAACGATATGTTTTCAATTCATCTATGACAACCGGCAACTGGATGATGTTAAACAACAAAGCTCCTCCAATTACCCCCAATATCGGTGCATAGAGGCCGATAGAAGGAGCGAGCGCAAATGTCGAAAGAATGACGGAGACATTGTAAATGATTGGGGGCAGCGTCGTAATCAGGAACTGTTTCCGTGCCTGAGCTATGCCAGTCAGAAAGTTGCCAAAAACGAGAAATGGCAGCTGACTTACCAATAGCCATTGGGAAAATACGACGATACTGTGTAATTTTTCCCCATGAAACCCAGGAGTAATCAGCGTGACGATTGGCGTCATGAATGGCAGAATAAGAATTATGAGTACAGTCAGGACAATCAAGATGATATTGATGATTGATGAGATTATCTTTGACCGCTCTTTTTCATCGCCGCTATATTTGATGAAAATGGGGATAAAGGTAGATGTGATTGCTCCGGTTATTATCAACTCAAACACCAAATCTGGAATACGGAAGGAGGCAAAAAAAATATCAAGTTCATCCTTGGTGAAATAACCAGCAAGGATTCTATATCTCATGAACCCGAACACCCTTGAAACGACAATCATGAAGCTTAAGATTATCGCGGATGAGAACATACCTCCTTGTGCGCTAAGGAAAAGCTTTCGTGTCTGTTGGATTATTTTTTGCATATGTTCCTAATTAATAATATCAGTATTGACTTTTCAGAGCAAATGGCGTTAAATGGTTGTATATGGTTTTTTTTGGTGAATATCTCGTATCGTTTACTGCACCGGGCCGTGTCGTCATCCCAAAAAAAATCCGTGATCTTCTAACCGGCGACAACTTCATTGTAACAAAAGGATTTGATTCTTGTCTTGCGGGTTATGATAAGACAGATTGGGAAGATAGATCCCGAAGTCTCACGCAAGTCTCACTTCTTGATAAAACAGATATCGACAAGCGTCGTGCTTTGTTTTCTTCAACTATGTATATAGAGATAGATGGCCAAGGTCGCTTCGTTATTCCAAAACATCTTCTCCAGTTTGCCCAGCTTACGAACAAAGTACTCATTGTCGGCGTTGGCGATCATTTTGAGTTGTGGAATCCTGAGAAATGGGAAAGTTATCAATTAAAACAGCTAACAGCTAATAGCTAAAATTATGCACACACCAGTACTACTTGAAGAAATGATGACGGGACTAGAAGTTCATTCTGGTGGGAAGTATATAGACGCGACATTCGGTGAAGGTGGCCACACCCGTGCTCTGTTGGAAAAAGGCGCCTTAGTGCTTGCTATCGATAGAGATATAGCACAAATTCAGGCACAAAATTCAAATTCAAATAAAAACCTCACTCTCAAACAAGGGAATTTCAGCGATATAGTCGATTTGGCAAAAGATGCAGGATTTTTCCCTATCGATGGTATTATTTTTGACTTGGGATTGTCGAACGAACAACTTCGATCAGGAGGTAAGGGGCTTTCATATAAGAACTTTGACGAAGTGCTAGATATGAGATTGGATGAGAGTTGCGAAATGGATGCAGAAACGATACTGAGGCAGTATACGGAAAAAGAAATGATAGATATGTTCATGCATAATGCCGAAGAGACACTTGCAATAGAGCTGTCGAAAAGGATAGCACTCCAACGTGTGGGAGTCCGTCCTTTGACTGTGGGGTGGCTTGTTGAAGTGGTGAACTCGGTCGCAAAGAACAATCCTCGGCCCACCCTGACAAGAGTATTCCAAGCACTGAGAGTTGAAGTGAACAATGAATTCAATAATCTGGAAAAAGCGCTTGTCGGTGCAGTCGGCTTACTTGCACCCAAAGGAAAAATAGCCGTTATCAGTTTTCATTCTCTTGAAGATCGGATCGTAAAACGATTCATTCGGTCTCATGGGTATATCCAGATTGGAAAAAAACCTATATTCGGCGATAAAGAACTTCGCTATGAGCGGTCAGCAGTTCTGAGAATATTTTCACTATGAAAAACATATATCAAGACATCTTAGTCGGCATTTTCCTTTTAGCCCTTTTCGGCAACATAACGATATTCATTTCCAGCATGAAAATAAGCTCAGAAATTCATACATTCGAACAACAGACATTTACATTGAAACAGGATAATATCCAACTGGAAAAAGAAATGGCAGACTCGGAATCATTTGCCCATACGAAAGAGTATAAAGAGAAATGGGGATTCCAGAGTGCCACAAAGCCCATTTACGTAGGTGAGTTGCAGTACGCGTTGAATAAAAAATAATTTTCGTATGACAAAACTACGATTGTTGTTAATGGGTTTTCTGGCAGTTTTCGCGCTCATAATCGTACGTTTATTCTTCATCCAAGTCCTCTTTCCCGACGCACAGCAGGATTATCTTTCGACACGTAAATTGATACCGCAGAGAGGCCGTCTATTCGATAGGAATGGGCAACCGCTTGTCATGAATCAGTTATTGTATCGGCTTTTTTTTGAGCCAAAGCTCATCAAGGATGCCGAAAAGACAACCTACTCACTTGCAAAATTGCTTGATCTGGAAGAAGCATCGATATCCTCGAAAATCAATCCTTCAAAAAATTGGGTAGCGGTCACAACTGGAGTTACGAAGAAACAGAAAGATGCCATAACCAAACTGAATCTTTCTGGGATAGGTTTTGACGATATGTGGAATCGTTATTACCCCGATGCATCGCTTGCAGCTCATCTTTCGGGATTTGTCGGAAAGAACGATGAAGGGACGGATGTCGGTAGGTCTGGGGTTGAGGGCTTTTATGACAAAGACCTGAGCGGATTGCCTGGCCTTATTCGGTCCGATATCGACTTACAGGGGAAACCGATATTTCTTGGTACGCAGGAGCGAATCGATGCGGAAGATGGACGCGACTTATATCTAACAATCGATAAATCAGTCCAGAAAATCGTCAAAGACAAACTGGTTCTTGGTATGCAAAAGTATGAGGCGAAAGAAGGATGCGCAATTATCGCAGATCCGAACACTCTCGAAATACTTGCTCTGAGCTGTCTTCCCGATTATGATCCGACGACATATTATGATTTTTCCAACTCGGCTTTTCGCGATACAGCGATTTCGGATCTTTATGAGCCTGGATCGACCTTCAAACCAATTGTCATGGCAGCGGGAATAGAAAAAGGAGTCATCAAGCCGGACACGAAATTCAACGAAGATGGGCCTGTCAAGATTGGTGAATATACAATCCAGACATGGAACAACCAGTATGAAGGCAATATAACGCTTACTCGTGCCTTAGAGAAATCGTCAAATGTCGGTATGGTATTTGTCGGTTCAAAAATAGGGAACGACAGCCTGTATAACGCGATTCAGACGTTCGGCTTTGGGAGTTCAACGGGTATCGATTTGGAAGGTGAAGTCCCCGGATATCTTAAGAAAAAAAATGATTGGTATCCGATTGATTATGCGACAGCCACATTTGGTCAAGGTATTGTCGTCACGCCAATCCAGATGTTGCGTGCGTTTGCTGCGGTCATCAATGGAGGGAAATTGATGCGTCCCTATGTCGTCAAGGAACTGCATGGTGCCGAAATACAAAAAGTAGACCCCCAGTTCATCCGACGGGTCATCAGCGAAAAGACGAGCGATGAGATGAAAAAAATGTTGCTTTCCACGATTGAAAACGGAGAGACAAAGTATCTCAAGCCAAGTGGTTACCAGATTGGAGGGAAAACGGGCACTGCACAAATCGCCCTACAAGGACATTATGATGCGACGAAAACGATAGCCTCATTCATTGGGTTTTCTCCAATAAAACATCCGCAGTTCATAGGACTTGTAGTCTTAAAAGAACCAAAGTCATCTCAGTGGGGATCCGAGACTGCGGCACCAGTATTTTTCGAAATCGCAAAAGAGCTTATAGTGTATTATAATATAGCTCCAGAACAACTATGATGCAAAAACTAAAAAATATTTATCACCTTCTTCAAGCGATTGTGGCCAATCTTGTGTGTGGATTTCCAAGTAGGCACATTAAGGTTATAGGGGTTACGGGGACAGACGGAAAAACGACAACCACGCACTTGATTTACCACATTCTTAGTACAGCACATAAACAGGTGAGCATGCTGTCCACTATTTATGCCAAAGTTGGTGGAAAAGAAATCGATACTGGATTCCATGTTACAACACCAGACCCTTTCTTAATCCAAAAACTTCTCAGACAAGCTGTCCAACATGGAGATGAATATTTTGTTTTGGAAACTACCTCTCATGCAATTGACCAAAATAGAGTATGGGGAGTGCAGTTTGATGCTGCTGTCCTCACCAATATCACTCACGAACATTTGGATTATCATAAATCAATACATGAATACGGAAAGGCAAAGTGGAGACTCGTTGAGATGGCAAAGGTGGCACTTGTTAATACGGATGATGAGGTGACGAGAGAAATAATTTTAAATTTAAAATTTAAAATTTCAAATTTAAAAACATATGGACTTGTTGAAAAATCTGATTACATGCGGGATTTCCGAACCGAAATGCCTAATCTGGCAGATTTCAATGCATACAACTACTTAGGTGCGTACGGACTTTGCAGAGAGCTAGAATTAAAGGAAAGGGATATTGTGCCGGCTCTATATACCTATACGTTGCCTGCAGGACGCATCGATATCGTTTATAACAAGGAGTTTATGATAATCGTCGATTTTGCACATACTCCAAATGGCATTTTGCGAATTCTAGAAACAGTGAGAAAACAATATATTCATGAAGATGGACGACTTATCCATGTATTTGGTTCAGCAGGACTTCGTGATCACACAAAACGTTTTGCGATGGGAAAAGCGAGTGCAACATACGCCGACAGCTCCTATATCACGGAGGAGGATTATCGGACCGAAGACCCTGAACAGATTGCAAAAGAAATCGGCGCAGGATTTGGCTCCAAGCTCTACAGTGTTGAGCACAATAGGGAAAAAGCTATCCATGCAGCAATCAAGACTGCCAGACCAGGTGATGTCGTAGTCATCACGGGAAAAGGACATGAAAAAAGTCTCTGCAGAGGGACGGTCGAGTATCCATGGAGCGATATTGATTGTGTCAAAGCATATGTTTCACACCTATCGTGAGCTTAATTATATTTCATCCTCATTACTTGCGGACTGTACTTCTGGTTTTACCACATTTGACGCGGGCGATATGCGCAAGATTCAGGTAATCAAGGATTATTTTGTAGAACGCGATATCGTGGAACGAAAAATCGTGACCATGGAACAGATACATTCAATTAATGTCACCATTCCGGACAGTCTTCATTTGGGGGATATTGAGGTGAAAGAAGAGTCTGACGGAGTTGTAACGACTGAAAAAGGAGCGGTTCTCGCCGTTCGCGTTGCGGATTGTGTTCCAGTCCTATTTTATGATCCCATTGCTAGCGTTATTGGTGCATCTCACAATGGATGGCGTGGTTCGGTCAAAAATATGATGAAAACAATGATTCAGAAAATGGAAACATTGGGCGCGCATCCACTCAATATTCGTATTGCCCTTGGTCCGGCAATAGGCGATTGTTGTTATACCGTCGATATGGACAGGTACGTGCTTTTTATGGAAGAGATGGAACGATTCGAAAAACATATTTTTCGGTCGCATGGAGGAGGATTCCATCTGAACTTAACCCGGCTTAATTACGAGCTTGCGCTTGAAAATGGCATTCAAAAAAGCCACATTGACACATTCCCATTCTGTACGTCCTGCGACACGAAACGATTTTTCTCCTACCGTCGTCAATATAAAAAACATCCCGAGCAGTTCGGAGAGATAATGGGGTATATAATGATGTGATATGAAAACGAACAAACTCCTCTTTTTTGTCATGTTATTAGGAACAGCAGTTTTGATGCGATTCGTCATGATCCCACTGCTGCAACTTGATAATATTCCGGTGCAAATAATGAGCATTGTCATCATTTTAGGAATAGGAGCCTTTTATCTGCTCAGTTCGTCTGCAAAAATTATAGAGGAAACAACTGAGGTACTTAGTGAACGTACGAAACTAGCTGGCGGCCTTCTTCAATCGCTAGGAACAGCATTTCCGGATATGATTTTAGGTATTGTTGCCGCCATCATCAGTTTGAATTTACGATCAATTGATGCCCTTCGTGCCATCAACTACGCAATCATAGCAGCCTCGACAACATTTGGGTCGAATATCTACAATATAGGGCATGCCGCATGGTGTGTCTATCGACAAAATAGGGCAAACAAAATAGGGAAGGCTATTCTGATGTTTCCCGGTATTCCAACTGGCGGAATGGTTACGCCCTTTGATATACATACTAGGAAACCTCACCCGTCAGAATTTGATGCGACAATCAAAATCCTCACAGCTCTTACGCTTCTCACTACCACGGTTGCCGTAAGTATGGTATTGTTCGGGAAAGTGCAAGTACCGGGATTGCGCATGGGAGAAGATTTATATCAGCTTATTCAACCAGTCGGAGTGGTTATCTTCATCCTTGCGGGATTCATCATGTATAGCTTCAGGAAAACACAGAGGAAAGAAAGTAAAATTCCAGATATTGCCCAAGCGGAACAATATTATAAAAAGGCAAAAACAGTGCTTGTTTTATTCCATTTATTCCTCTCAGGAATCGTTATTTTTTTTGCTGCTGAGAGTATGGTACGCGCAATCGAGACACTCAGTCACACAACACATATGCCAGCAGTTATCGCGGGAGTATGCGCTGGACTTATTGGCTGTTTAGGTGAAATGCTTGTTATTCATAATTATTCTGTCAATCCCAAAGGACGGATAGGGGATGCACTTATTGGTGTCGGAATGGATAATATCATTACAACAGCAGGCGCTGCAATTGTCGCGATGATGGGAGGAATTTTCCTAGGAGGAAGTTCCCTTATCGTTATCTTCGTTTTGATATTAGGTATGAACACCGTCCTTATCGATCAAGTAAGCGAGCTCAAGAATTACTTTCTGAAAGGACAATAAAGCCTGCCTCCCCATAAATTAGGTATAATAGAGCATGATTCTTGATAAATCATCCTATTTTCTTCTCGGAATTAAAGGAGCTGCAATGGCAAATATTGCCGTCATGCTCCAACAAATGGGTAAAAAGGTATCAGGTGTCGATGTGCCCGAGGAGTTTATCACCGATATAGCTTTAACTGAGCACTCGATTACATTCTCCACAGACTTTACAGATATAAATAGCCTCAACGGATACGATGTATTTGTCTATTCCGCTGCGCATGGGGGGGAAGATAACCCTCTCGCGAAAGCTGCCCTTGCCAAAGGAATGATATTGGTAAATCAGCCTCAACTTGTAGGCGAATTAGTCGATAGGTTTCCCTATTCCCTCGCAGTGGCTGGATGCCATGGAAAGACGACGACTTCCTCGCTTCTTGCGTGGGCCCTCCAGAAGCTAAACAAGAATCCATCATTCCTTATCGGAGCGCCACCTTTTGGTGGAGCAGGTGGAGGACAGGTAACCGACTCAGACTATATGGTTGTCGAGGCTGATGAGTATGGTGTCCACCCTCCAAAGGACAAAACACCCAAACTCCTCTTTCTTCACCCGACCTACGCGCTTTGTACTAATATCGATTTTGACCATCCAGATGTCTATGAGAGCCTCGAAATGACTAAAAAGACATTCATACAGTTCTTTTCGCAGGCACGAAATGCTATCCTGTGTGGCGATGATCCCGTCATTCGCTCCATACTATCTACATTTCAGTCAAAAAAGCCATGCATCTATGGGATGACAGACGATTGTAATTACCAAATCCTCAATCCACAGGCACGACCATCAGGGATTTCATTTGAGCTTTTGAAACAAGGAGTGTCCCAAGGAGTTTTCACATCCCTCTTATTCGGAGAAAAAAACATCCTCAACTGTTCAGGCGTGGTAGCTACACTTTTTGAGCTTGGTTTTGAAGCTGAGGAAATACGACAGGCAGTCTCCGGATTCACTGGAGCAAAACGGCGTATGGAGACAGTCTGGACAGACTCAAACTCCTATTTAATAGATGATTATGGACATCACCCTGCCGAGATTTCAGCTACGATAAAAGCTCTCAAAAGTCGTTTTCCAGGCAAAAAACTCCATATTCTCTTTCAACCTCACACATTTTCGCGTACGGAAGAGCTGAAAGATGCATTTATTGCGGAGCTTTCCCAGGCTGATTTTACCTATCTTCTCCCTATCTTCGCCTCTGCTCGGGAGAATTCTACACAATTCCATATCACTTCAGCTGAACTTGCCCGTCTTGCGCAGGGCGCAGGAGCGAGTACATTTTTTGCCTATGATGAAAAAAAGAGCCTTCTTGCTAGTTTGACCGAAAAATGGCATCCAGGGGACGTGGTCGTCACACTTGGTGCGGGGGATATTTACAAGCTAAAAGATGATATAATTGGACTACTCAATGGAAAATCAACTCGCTGAATTATTAGGCAAAGAAAGAGTATTGGGACAGGTGGATTTGTTTCCCTATCTTTCCATGCGCCTGCACACAGTAGCTCAGTATTTTTTTGAAGCTCAATCTGAGGCTGATTTGTCAAATGCGGCACAAGCTGCCCACAAGCTCCATATCCCATTTATCCTCTTGGGAGGCGGTTCAAACGCGATATTCACTTCTTCCCATATTGCAGGACTCGTCGTGCGCAACTCCTTCCAGTCAATCATCGCAAAGGATGACGGAAAATATATGGATGTTACAGTTGGTTCAGGTACACAGATGTCGATACTCGTAGAACGAACTATAGCTATGGGCACGGAAGGTTTTGAATATCATAAAGGCCTTCCAGGAACAGTCGGGGGCGCTGTTTATATGAATTCAAAATGGACGAAGCCTATAACTTATGTTGGCGATACACTCATATCTGCGCAACTCATGGACAAGAATGGCGTCGTAAAAACAGTCGATAAGGCATATTTTCGGTTTGCCTACGATTACAGTTTATTGCAAGAAACAAAAGAAATCCTTCTTTCAGCGACTTTCAAACTAAAGAAGGTTGATAAAAATATATTACGGTTACGCGCGATGGAGGCGATTGAGTATAGGAAGATAACACAACCAGTCGGCGTCGCGACCTGTGGATGTTATTTCAGGAACATATCGGAAAAAGACCAGAATATCCATCATCTTCCGACAAAGTCTGCGGGATATCTTATTGATAAATGTGGATTGAAAGGATATTCAGTCGGAAGTTTTAGCGTTTCGCAAGTCCACGCAAACTTTATTGTAAATACTGATGCCGGTCTCTCGAAGCCAGAAGATTTGGCCACAATGGTCCAGACAATAAAAGCTCGAGTGAAGGAAAAATTTGGGATTATACTGAAAGAAGAAGTACAAATTGTCTCTAAGGAGTGATTTATGGAAGACGCATATCGAATACAAGGCGGAAAAAAACTGGTTGGCGAAGTAATCCTTTCTGGAGCGAAAAATGCCGCACTGAAGATGGTCATCGGAGCACTGCTTTTTGATGGAAAGGTGACTCTCAAAAATGTACCAAGAATCCGGGATTTGGATGAACTACTTCATCTATTCGTTGAACTTGGTGCGACTGCGGAGTTTATTGGTTCAAGTACAGTCGTAGTCGATGGCACTGCACTCAAAAGCAACACGGTTGACTTACTCCATGGATCAAAAATAAGGTCGACATTCCTTCTTTTTGCACCTCTGCTAAAAAAATTCAAAGAAGCACACATTCCAAATCCGGGCGGCTGTCGTATCGGTGCTCGTCCCATTGATCGCATCATGAACGGACTGAAGGAGCTTGGCGGAATCGTCGAGTATGATCATGCGACGGGCTACTATCATGCAAAACTTCCCGGAAAGACGCATGGCACATACACTTTTGAAAAACCATCCCATACGGGGACGGAGTTTATGATTATGCTGTCACTATTTGCCGAGGGCACGGTGACGATTCATAATGCCGCACTTGAACCAGAAATCGATGACCTCATCTCATTTTTTAATGAAGCAGGAGCACAAATCCATCGGGAAGGTTCCTCAATTGTCGTAACTGGCGTCACGTCACTTGTTCAAAAGAAACCATATTCAATCGTGTCTGATCGAAATGAAGCAGTGACTTTCGCTGTGCTTGGACTCATTACGAAAGGGGATGTGACCGTTGGTCCCATTAACCCAAATCTTCTCGATGAGTTCATCAAAGTCGTAAAGAAATGCGGTGGTGGCGTTGAGATGCTTACATCCGATAAAATCCGTTTTTACTATGCCGGTCCTATCAGTGCAACTCAGGTAGAGACGGTGCCCCATCCTGGGTTCATGACCGATTGGCAACAAAATTGGGTTGTCCTCATGACGCAGGCACAGGGCGTATCCACAGTCCACGAGCGTGTATTTGAGAATAGGTTTGCATTCGTAAGTGAGCTACAAAAGCTCGGGGCGAATATCGAATACGATACGACACCGGTCCCCAACCCAAAACAATACTACCACTTTACTTATGATTCAGAGAAGGTGTATAAACAAGCGATAAAGATATATGGTCCCCAACAACTCCATAGTGGAGTCCTAACAGTGACCGATCTTCGAGCAGGAGCAACGCTTGCGATTGCAGCATTACTGGTTCCGGGCGAAACAATCGTGAATGGTGTTTCTATTTTGGAACGAGGATATGAACGATTCGTAGAAAAAGTTACTCAGTTGGGCGGGACGATAGAACGAATATAAATTTAGAAAACGCATATGACAAAATCCATTAAGAAAGCATTGATTTTGGCAGGGGGAGATGGGGATAGATTTTATCCACTGGAAAATAAAGTCTGTTACCGGTTTAACGGAAAGACAGTACTGCAACACATTGTAGAATCAATTTCTAATTTTGCTGAGGAGATTATTGTTGTGACAAATCCTACCAGTGATTCTGCAATTCGTACAGATCTTTCTTCATACACTGTGCAGTTTATCTCCCAAACAAAGATAGATGGTGGGATGGCTGATGCAGTTCTTGCTGCAGAGAAACTCCTTTCCGACGATGTGATTATTTTCAATGGAAATGATTTGATTGATTTTTCATTTATTCCCACATTGATTACTCAGACAAAAGCTGAAAGCACTCTTCTTGGATTTGCAGCAAAACGAATGGATACATATACTCCAAGCGGATACGTGCGGTTTGCCGATGGGAAAGCGGTGGAAATAGTTGAAAAACCACTTCCTTCAAAAGTTCCTTCGGAATACGTACGATTGGTCGTGGATTATTTCCCAAAAGTCGAGCAATTCATTGGAGAGTTGAAAGCGTTACCTTCAACTGATGATCAATATGAGTGGGGGATGAGTGCTTTGATGAGACAAAAACCAGCTACGTGCTACAAATATGAGGGAGACTGGACGACGCTCAAATATAGCTGGCATGTCTTATCGATGCAGGACTATTTTTTCAAACATGGTTTGGAGAAAAATATTGATTCAACGGCTTCAATTCATCCAACTGCCATTATTGACGGAACAGTGTCTATCGGTAAGAATGCCAAAATTGGCGCGTTCTCGAAAATCTCTGGCCCTTGTTATATCGCAGAGAATGTTCTTGTTGGCGATCATTCACTCATCCGAAACAGCACGATAAATAATAGCTGTATTGTCGGATCCGGTTGCGAAGTTGCCCGGTCCTATCTCGGAGAAGGTGTTATGCTTCATCGCAATTATGTTGGAGACTCGGTTTTGGGCGCTCATACATCAATGGGAGCGGGAGCTGTAACAGCAAATTACCGTTTTGATAAAAAAACAGTCAAAACCCCTGTCAAAAAAACACTTGTTGATAGCGGTAATGCAAAGTTTGGATTAATTGCGGGTAAAAACGTAAAAATTGGTGTAAATTCAAGTACCTATCCAGGGGTGAAATTATCCTCAGGCGCATTTGTTTTGCCTGGTGAGATCGTTACGAAAGATAAATAATTTATTATGAAAAAAATCACAGTAATGGGTGGTGGGACGGGGACCTTTGTCGTCCTTTCAGGCCTAAAACAACATGATGTCGATCTTGGCGTTATCGTCAATATGATGGACTCAGGCGGTTCCACCGGGAGGCTTCGAGTACAACTCGGTGTACTTCCTCCTGGAGATATTCGACAGTGCTTCGTTGCGCTCTCCGAAGCGCCCGATTTGTGGCGACGTTTATTTCTCTATCGATTTGATAATGGTGATTTCGAAGGCCATAACTTCGGTAATATCTTTTTATCTGCTCTCGAAAAGGTTTCGAAAAATTATGATGAAGTATTGGAAACAGCATCTTTTGTCTTAAAGACAAAGGGAAAGGTGTTACCTGTAACACATAAAAAAACGCATCTCTGTGTCGAGTATGCTAACGGGACAATAGTTAAAGGCGAGGCCGATATCGATAGCGATTTACATGTGCAAACGACGATAAAAAGGGCCTTTTTGGAGCCGAACGTTTCCGCATATCCTCCGACACTCCTTCAAATCGCAGAGTCAGACATGATTGTGATTGGCCCAGGAGATTTATACACAAGCATCATTCCTCTTTTTCTTGTTGATGGAGTGCGCGAGGCGTTACAAAAAACAAAAGCTAAAATTGTCTATGTCGTCAATCTTATGACGAAGTCAGGCCAGACAAATGACTACACCGCCAGAGACCACGTCCGCGATATTGAAAAATATATGGGAAGAAAAGTCGATACCATAATCATGCATAAAGGAGAGCTTAATGAGTCTATTGTCAGCTGGTATGAGACACATAATGAGCATGCGATTATTGATGATTTAGGAAAAGATAAGAGGGTTGTCCATGCGAATATCGCTGATAATACGCCTGTTGTTCAAAATGCTGCCGATAAAATCTCTTCGTATGCGCGAAGTATTTTGCGTCATGAAAGCTCCCGGCTTGCAAAGGCAGTGATAGAATTACTATAATAGCGTATGCTACGAAAACACACAATTTCATTCAAACACGCCTTCGACGGGCTCGTTGCAGCACTATCGACGCAACCGAATTATCGCATTCATCTCTTTCTCTCTATTCTTTCAATAGGGGGTGGAGTCTTTTTCCACATACGTTATGCGGAGTTCCTGACAATTGGATTACTTATAACACTTGGGTTGGTTATAGAGACCGTTAACACAGCAATAGAGGAAACATGTGATGCAATCGATGAAGCCATTCGGCCTGATATAAAGGTCGCAAAAGACACCGCAGCTGCCGCTATGCTTATATTCGCGTTTGGGTCAATAGTTATGACGGGCTTTATATTCGTTCCCCGCATTATCCAATTGTTCATCTGATATGGCATTATATTTATTTGCCACCTTCGTTGCGTTCATCATTAATTTTCTCTTGATTGTCCCTTATATAAACCTTCTGTATCGATTGAAAATCCAGAGGAGAGATCAACATACAAAAGATGCGTTTAACAATCCTACACCGATTTTCGACAAACTACACAATCACAAACAAGGGACCCCTGTTGGGGGAGGAATTCTGATCGTGCTCACGACCATCATTCTCTACGCGATTTTCCTCATGGTCTTTTTGTTCATCCGTAAGCCATTCCAAGCAAACTATCCCGCATTTGGTTCAGAAGTCAAGATAATACTGTTTTCATTCGTGGGCTTTGCACTTATCGGATTGTATGATGATTTTTCAAAAATGTTCCAATGGCAAAAGACGCAGTTTTTTGGACTACGATTGAGACATAAATTGATTCTCGAGATTATCCTTGCGCTCGTTGCGGCTTTTTGGTTATTCTCTGAGCTCAAGATCAATATCATGCATATTCCTTTCCTTGGAGTTTATAACATGCAACTTTGGTATATTCCATTCGCCGCCTTCATCATCGTCGCGTTTTCAAACGCAATCAATATTACCGACGGACTGGATGGTCTTGCATCAGGTGTTCTGCTTTTTGCCCTCGCGGCATTTTGGGCAATCGCTCGTTCTATTATCGATATGCCAACAGCACTTTTTATCGCTGTTTGGCTGGGGGGGCTTGTCGCGTTTTTATACTTCAACATCTGGCCAGCACGTATTATGCTCGGAGACACAGGAGCACTTTCGTTCGGCGCGACATTCGCAGTCATCGGGCTTGTACTCGGAAAAGCATTCGTACTTCCCATAATCGGAGGGGTATTCGTGTTGGAAATAAGCACGTCACTTATCCAATTATCGAGTAAAAAATTCAGGAAGAAAAAAGTCTTTGCGGTGGCGCCACTTCATCTTCTCCTTCAACACAGAGGGTGGGAAGAACCAAAGATAGTCATGCGTGTGTGGATTCTTAGTATCCTCTTCGCCGTGCTTGGACTCATGATTGCATTCATGAAGTAGGGTTTACTTTAAAAAAAGGTATATGTATACTAACTGTACTATATAAATTACCATCCCTTACCTATGGAATATTTTATCGTACCGGTTTTGGTTATTGGAGCTGTCTTTTTAATCAAATTTTTTAGAGTCGTTCCAGAGGGATATAAAGGGCTTGTGCTTTTTCTTGGAAAATATACTCGCACAATCGATCCTGGGTTGAGCATAGTACTTGTCCCACTTGAATCCGTTTCGATAGTTGACATTCGCGAGCAGGTAATGGACATTCCAACACAGGAAGCCATCACAGGAGATAATGTCTCCTGTATGGTCGATGGGATTGTCCGCTTTAAGGTCGTCAATCCTTCGGTTGCCATGTTTAAGGTACAGGATTTCGCAAGCCAGATTTCTGCAAAGGCACAAACAGCACTTCGTGATGTCATCGGAAGCATTACGCTTGATGAGGTCCTTTCAAAACGAGCTCAAATTGCTGAGCATATAAAATCAATCGTTGATGTTGCGGCTGATCAATGGGGAGTCGATATCCTCGCCATCGAAATCCAAAACATAGAAATTCCTGCAGACATGAAACGCGCAATGGCTCAACAAGCAGAAGCAGAACGCGACAAGAAAGCCCGCATCATCAAGGCAGAAGGTGAAAAGGAAGCATCAGTGAAGCTTGCGGAAGCAGCCCAGATTCTTTCAAGTGCTAAAGGAGCCCTTGAGCTTCGTACATTGCAGACATTGAAGGAAATCTCAGCTGACCCATCAGAAAAAATAATAATGACATTGCCAAATACTTTTTTTGAAGCATTTGGTGCAAAGAAATAAAAACAGATGAGAAAGTGTCGCATACAACTTGCATTCAACTCTGATGTTTCTGACTTTTATTCTGTCATCAATTACATCCCGAAATCAGAAAGCATAATCATTGAAGCAGGAACTCCACTCATAAAGAAACACGGTATCCAGGTCGTTGCTGATATGCGTCGGTATTGGAATGGGGAAATCTGTGCTGATATGAAGATAATTGATGGGGCAGTGGATGAAGTCACCATGGCTGTTGAAGCAGGTGCTACATCGGTCACAGCAATGGGGAACGCGACAAAAGAATCGCTCACCCTCTTTGTCGATACCTGTAAAAAAAACAAAGTGAAGTCCATTGTCGATATGATGAACGTGGAAAATCCCATGCGTATCATATGGAAAAATCGGGTTATTCCCGACAGTGTTTTCATACATAGAGGACGTGATGAGGAAAATGCATATGGGAAGATTATTCAATATAAAGATATTGCGAAAATTAAAGGCAAATGGGAAATCAAAATGGGTGCAGCAGGAGGAATTGATGAGCGGGAGTTCCAATCTGCCATTTTCAATAATGCGGACATCGTTGTCGTGAACATCATATCAAGTCAGAGTCCTTGGAAAGGTCTCATATTCGATAAGTATTTTGAACGTTCGCTCATAGATTTTTTGAAGTTCGTAAAATAACATGAAGATACAAGCAGAGGCTCTTTTTGCCCTTCCGGAAAAAAAGAAAAAGACATGGCTCTCCCACTCGGGGATAGAGGGTATGGGGAGATGCAAAAGATGTTTTTATCTGCAGTACAAACATAAAATCTATCACCCCGAAGGGATACAGTCGCGGCTTGCAAATCGATTTGACACCGTCCTGAAATCATATTTCGATTTATTTCGTAAAAAAGGCACACTTCCACCATTTGTTGAGGATACGCTGAAAGGTAAGTTGCAAAACCCATTCAAGGAAACATATTTCCACACATTCAACAGTGAATATGGATTTTATGGGAAACTGGATGAGTGTCTTGTCTATGAGGGGAAATATATCCCTGTCGATTTCAAGACCTCAAGCAGTGATCCCCGTGAAAAAGATATCTTAAATGCATATCAGAATCAGATTGATGCATATGCATTTCTTCTGCAAAAAAATAGGCTTGAGCCTGCAGGTTATGGATTCCTCCTCTTTTTTTATCCGGATTTGACCACGGAAATCAAAAATGGATTCCCCATGATAAACCACATAGTACGTCTTGAAGCATATCCAGAACTAGTAAATGATAGAATACAGAAGGCGATAGATGTGTTACAAGGACCTTTGCCAGAATCCGCAGATGGATGCTCGTTTTGCGCATGGTTCCAAAAAGTAAAAGAATATTATGTTTAATCCCATAAAATCACTGTTCCAAAAGCCGAGAGCCCCAGCAAAGCAAGCAACTGCAGCGGTTAACAATGGGTCGGTTGTCAAAGGGCCATATATTCCGCGACCTTTAAGGTCGCGCCGTCGGCCGGCGTACTCTACCATTCCTCCTCGATTTGCCAGAAGACCTCTTGTCCAAAGAAGGATATCACGGGCTCCGATTATATATGCTTTTGTTGATAGTCAGAATTTGAATCAGGGAGTATTGAGTCAGGGCGGCAAACTTGACTTCAAGAAGTTCAGGCAGTATTTGAAATTGAAACATGGTGTGTCGAAGGCGTTCCTTTTTATCGGATATGTGGAAGAAAACAAGCCGTTGTATGAGTATTTGAAACACTCTGGGTATATTTGTGTCTTTAAGAAGGTCATCGAATATAAGGATAAGGACATCGTGACAAAAGGGAATATCGACGCGGATCTTGTACTCCATACGATGTTAGAATTTCCTCATTATGACAAGGCGATTATCGTTTCGGGCGATGGCGATTTCTATCCGCTTATCGAATATCTCCTGAAGGAAAATAAATTATTGAAAGTGATTACTCCCAATAAAAAATATTCATCTCTCCTCCTCAAATTCCTGCCACATATCATCAGTATGGAGCTGTAAAAATAGTATAAAATAGTATAATTGTGTATGGATTCTTTTGTCTTTGACTCATATTCCATTGATGAAACCGGGAATACTCTCCTTTTTCGTTTTATAGAGGGAGAAAAGAGATATGAGGAACGGGTTGTCCTTCCAAAGCCCATTGAAAAAAAGGGCGACTCCCTCCTTCGTGCGATACTTTTCAATCTTCACTTAGCCTTAGGCATTTCGTATTGGAAAGCCAGTTGTGCCAAAAAGATCGAAATTAAAAGCGGTGCTCTTTCGAAGGAACAGGCCATATTTTGGGACACAATTTATACGAAAGGACTGGGTGAGTTTTATTTCAAAAATCAGATTGATTTCAGAAATTTAGTCCATTTTCCCTTCAATCAACAATCCTCATTTCATGCGCAAAAAACTGCCGTATCCGAAAAACTCCTGGTGGGTATCGGAGGAGGAAAGGACTCAGTCGTCGTATGGGAGATGCTGAAATCACAAAAGAAGGATTTGGAGGGACTTCTGATAAAAACACAGCATGCCTATCAGGCAGTTGATGAGTTGGTTGCGAAAATGGAGATATCACCAGTGACAATAGATCGTTTCATTGATCAAGACCTTATTGCAGATGCCAAAAATCATCGCTATAACGGTCATGTTCCTATCTCAATGATATATGCATGGATAGGTATTCTTGCATCATATTTATATGGGTACAGAGCATTCGTCGTTGCGAATGAAAAGAGTGCCGATCAAGGGAATACGGAACTGTTCGGCATGAAAATAAATCATCAATGGAGCAAGACGAAAGAGTTTGAAGATTTATTTAGACGATACTTGCATGCCAATATAAGTCCTAGTCTTGATTATTATTCACCGATTCGCCATTTGACGGAGCTTCAAATTGTTGCTGAATGCATAAGATATCCGAAGTATTTGCCCCTCATCACAAGCTGTAATAGGAATTTCTCAATCACCAAGCAACTTCACGACAAAAAGTGGTGTGGAGCATGTCCAAAATGCGCATTCGCATTCATTATGTTCGCGGCTTATCTGCCGAAGGTTGAAGTGATTTCATTATTCGGTAAGAATATGTTCGAGGATGAGTTGTTAAGTAGAACATTTAAGGATTTGCAAGGGCGGGGTGGTTTGAAGCCGTTTGAATGCGTGGGGACTTTTGAGGAAGTGCAGGAAGCCATAACAATGATTAGGAAGCGTGGTGAGTTTGATTTGAAATTATTCATATGACAATAGAAGAGCTAAAAAAATACAAAAAAATCCTTATTCTTGGATACGGCAAAGAGGGTCATTCAGTTGAACGGTTTTTGAAGCTGAATGTCCCATCCGCACAGATAAGCATCGCAGATAAAAAAGACAACGAAAACTATTTGCTGAAGCAAAAAGATGTCGATTTGGTTGTTCGTTCGCCGGGAGTGAGAGTCGAGCAGGTTTTCCAAAAGTGGACGACAGCGGCAAACATATTTTTCAGTAATTTTGTCGGGACGACTATCGGCATCACCGGAACAAAAGGGAAAAGCACCACAGCTAGCCTTATAGCTGCACTCCTCAAACAGAATAAAACAGATGTCCGTTTGATTGGGAATATAGGCAATCCGATGCTTGATGGGCTTATTGATGCGACGAAGGAAACGATTGCCGTCATCGAGCTTTCAAGCTACCAGCTATCTGACCTCTACTTTTCTCCTCATATAACAATTATCGTCAACTGGTATCCAGAACATCTTGATTTCCATGGGACGTTTCAAGCATATAAAAAAGCAAAACAGAACAGCCTTTATTTTCAGTCTGATGCCGATTTTTTCATCTTCGACCCTCAGGAAAAAGAAGTCGCGAGCTGGGTAAATCTCACAAAAGCAAAAACCATTCCATATACGGACGAATTTCTGTTTGAGCAGTCCAAAATTCCATTGCTTGGTAACCATAATAAAAGGAATATTCAAGGAGCACTTACGGTTGCTCGTATGTTTGGCGTTACGGATGAACAGGCTCAGACGGCACTTTATGCATTCACTCCTCTTCCTCATCGTTTGCAGAACATAGGGACCTATAATGGGATAACGTTTTATGATGATGCTATTTCAACGACACCGCAGTCAACGATAGCAGCTCTCAATAGCATAAAAAATATTGACACAATTTTGCTTGGCGGTCAAGATAGAGGATATGACTTCAGGAGCCTTGTCGAGGTACTAAAAGAAAAAAAAGTAGAAAATATAGTTTTATTTCCACAAACGGGATTTAAGATAAAACAAGTCCTATTGAAAATGGAGGATTATTACCCAACCTATCTGGAAACTGACAATATGAAAGATGCGGTTTCATTTTGTTTTGAAAATAGCAAAAAAGGAAGTGTTTGTATTCTTTCGACAGCATCACCAAGCTATTCTCTCTGGAAGAACTTCGAGGAAAAAGGTGATTTATTTCAAACATTCGTTCGTGATTATGGCGGAGCATCAACATCAGTCAAAAAGGAATAAGATTCTCACGACACTCATGACGCTGCCATTCATTTTGGCGGTGAGTGGTCTTTTTTTTGTATTCGAAGCGTCATACGTCCGCGCGTTCGGCGAATATGGTGATAGCTTCCATTATCTGAAAGTTCAGGCGCTTTGGATTTTGCTTGGAGGAGTGGCAATGTTTCTCCTATCCCTTCTTGACTATCACAAATGGTATTATTTTGCGTTTTTCATGATGCTTGCATCGCTCTCTCTTTTGTTCTTAGTATTGATTCCAGGAGTTGGGATGAAGATTGGCGGAGCACGAAGGTGGATATTTGGTTTCCAACCATCGGAAATCGCAAAGATAACGACAATAATCTATCTGTCATCTTGGTTCCTCACGAAAGAACGAAAGCGATTTTTTTCCTTTGTCTTATTGCTTGGGTTGTTAGTTTTCCTCATCATGTTACAACCAGATATGGGTACGGCAACAATAATATTCAGCATAAGCATCGCAACCTATTTCTTGGCTGGCGTGGAGTTGAAATATTTATTTTTATTGGTTCCTGTTGCGGTCACTGGTTTTTTCTCCCTAGCATGGCTTGCTCCATATAGACTAAAAAGGCTTACCGCATTTTTTGATCCGACAGTCGATCCTCTTGGCATAACATATCACATCAATCAAATCCAGATTTCGCTTGCGAATGGGGGACTATTTGGACGAGGATTTGGCGCCTCAAAACAGAAACACCTCTTTCTTCCGGAAGCGCACACCGACTCGATTTTTGCGATAGTGGGGGAGGAAGTGGGCTTCATCGGAAGCGTCATGTTCATAGGCGCATTTGTGCTGTTGATACTGTATATATTCCGAATCGCTGAGAAAGCCCCAGATAGGTATGGAAGGCTGCTTGCAGGAAGTATTTTCTCGTTTTTTGGCCTGCAGACGTTGGTGAATTTGGGGAGTATGGTTCATATCATTCCACTAACAGGAGTCCCGCTCCCTTTCGTTTCCTATGGAGGGACGAATTTGCTTCTCTGTTTTTCGCTTATGGGAATCATTTTGAATATTGCCAGACAGACGAGGATTGAATAAAATGGGTATTTGTCATTTGTAATTTGCCATTAGTGTCTTAGAATTGATGTATATGAAAAAGATTCTTATCTGTGGTGGACATCCAACGCCGGCGCTCGCTGTCGTGGACGTATTGAAAAAAGAATATCCACATATCGGTCTCGTCTTTGTGGGGAGAAAATATGCCATTGAATCAGAAAGGACTCTTTCCTATGAATATAAAGGCTGCCAACTCAGAGGAATTCGGTTTCTTGAGCTTCAGGCAGGTCGAGTGACCCGTCTTATGACGAGATCAAGCCTCCTGGGCTTACTCAATGTTCCCTACGGTTTCATACAAGGTCTTTTTATTCTTTTGCAGGAAAATCCTGACGCCATCATCTCATTTGGGGGATATCTAGCGCTTCCGCTTGCTTTTTGGGGATGGTTCTTAGGCAAAAAAGTGTTCACTCATGAACAGACGATGAAACCCGGAACAGCTAACAAAATCATAGGATTTTTTTCGAGGAAGATATTCGTCGCTTTTGAGTCAGTTCTTCCACAGTTTCCTGTGGGCAAAACAGAGTGGATTGGCAATCCAGTCAGGGAAGTTGTATTTGAAACAAATGACATTCCATTCGTTTTGGATGAGACCGCGCCGCTTATCTATGTGACCGGAGGTTCTCTTGGTTCCCACAGTATCAATAGCCATATATTTACACTTCTTCCGGAACTTTTACTCCATTTCACGATTATCCATCAGACAGGCGACATCAAGGAGTATAACGATTTTGAGATTGCAACTCGTCTTGCCGCCCAATACAAAAAACAGTATCCGAATCGGTATGTCCCCATTTCGCACATTTCGGAGCTTGCCATTGGGTCTGTATATAAGAACACGGAGTTTGTTATTGGTCGTGCTGGCGCAAACACATTTTTTGAGCTCATTGCACTCCAAAAACCTGCGTTATTTATCCCATTGCCTTGGTCCGCGAATGGCGAGCAAAAAGCCCATGCGGATTATTTTGCGGAACACCATATAGGTGAGCAGTTCGATCAGAAGAATGCGAGCAGTGGACTTCTTAACCTTATCCAAGAAATGCACAAGAAAAAACTGTCATATAAACGTGCCTTTTCTTCGTTACCACTTCAACTCAAACGTGATGCTGCGCATGCACTTGTCAAAACAATTTTACACGCGTAGCTTCCTTTTTATCTGCGGGGCAGTGCTCGGTTTTTTTGTATTGTTCTATTTTAACTCGTCCTTCAAAATCCAAAAAGTGTTGGTGATTGGTTCGAGCGCTGAGGAAAAAAAAGTAATAGAGACGTTTTTTATGAAAAAGAACCTCCTGTTCCTCCAAGACAAGGACATTGTGAGCCATATCATTGACCGCTTTCCGATGCTCACCATCACTCGTATCGATAGACAGTATCCCAACACATTGATGTTGTACCTCCTTGTTGAAAAACCATTCGCATCCATTCTGACCGATGGGGGATATATAAGCGTTTCGCAAAAGGGAATAGTCCTTAAGAAAGAGCGAAATGGTCCTGCGCCTAGTCCAGAAATCAGTTTTTATCAACCGATTCGGCATAATGAATATCAGGTCGGACAAGTCGTTTCCTATGCTCAAATTCAGAAAACTTTAGTATTCCTGAAAGTGCTCGTTGATGAGGGATATCAGGTGGAAACAGTTGCTATTGACAGCGTGGATATGATAGCATGTAAGACAAGAGGTTTTACGGTTGCTTTTTCGCAAAAACGGGAAACGGAATTGCAGAAATATGAGTTGCGACAGCTTGTGAAACAACTCAAAATAGGAGCGTTACGAGTTAAACGGCTTGATCTTAGGTTCGACAAGCCGGTTGTTGAATTGCAGACACCATAATCATGAACGAACGAGCACTTGCAGCGATAGATATTGGAAGTTCCAAAATCGCAACGATTGTTGGACTGGAAACTAAGGAGAGCGATGAACTTCGCATCATCGGATTCAATAGTACACCTTCTCGCGGCATAAAAAAAGGACTCATCATTGATATAGACAAAGTATCTGGAGCAATAGAAGAAAGTCTGGAGCGTGCAGAGCGTATGGCAGGACAAAAAATAAACCACGCATTCGTTTCTGTTGGTGGCCCTCATATCACTTCCCTCAATTCACGTGGAGTTGTTGCAGTTGCAAATACCCAAGGCGAAATCACGCAAGATGATGTCAATCGTGTTGTTGAAGCTGCACGTGCGATTTCGCTTTCATCCACAAAACAGATTATAGAAGTAACTCCTCGTGATTTTATCGTCGATGGTCAAGAAGGAATCCGCAACCCTGTTGGAATGAGTGGAGTCCGCTTGGAAGTCGATACACATATTATTACCGCTTCACAAATAAACTTGAAGAATATTGAGCGATGTATCGAAGAACTCGGCGTAAAGAATGATGGATTCCTATTTGCAGGACTTGCATCATCGCGTGCAGTCCTCACTGATACGGAAAAAGAGCTTGGTGTCGCTTGTATCGATATCGGTGGTGGAAAGACGGATATAGCTCTTTACGTAGATGGTGCACTTTCCTACTCAAGCTCACTTCCCATTGGGGCACGCCATCTGACGAATGATATCGCGGTCGGAACACGCGTCTCCCTTGATTCCGCAGAAAAATTAAAACTCTTCTTAAGCAAGCATCTCAAATCACACTCGAATCAAA
>JAVHSH010000022.1:0-14605 GCA_036172095.1 Patescibacteria group bacterium | reverse complement strand
AATTCATTGTACAATTATACTATATGAGCGGTGCGCGATTTATTTCAGAACAAACTACAAGCAAACAGCGTGCATTGATTGTAATAGAGCATACTGATGAATTCTCAAAGGCGCTAAAACTACACCTTATCAAACACGATATACAAGTATTCATCTCTCCCCATATTCCCGAGGATTCGCATTTTGATCTCTGCTTTATTATCGCGAAGGAAGGGAGAACGAAAAAACTCACTGCAAACTTCCCCCTGACTTATATCACTTTCCATTCCCATAAAAAAACGGTGAAGACTCTTATGCTTCCCCCTCATCAGAAAATGATTCATATCATCGGCGATGAAGCATATGGTATATCTCAGATACAGACTGTCATATGGTTTTCGATATCCGGAAAACAACATTCCCCCATCTTGACGTTGGAGTCTATGAATCGGCATACGGCCAACAAAAAACGTATTATTATTCCTCAAAAAAGGAATATTGTTTCATTTACGAAGCATATTCTCCAACGATTCATCACCTCTCTTCTTATATTCGCTTGTATCACATACGTTTTCTCTTTTTGGATTCCCCTTTCGATAGCAAGTTATTATTCTTATAAATCTGGAACCTATCTACTTGACTATAATCTGACAGAAGCCAAGAAAAAAAATGATGACAAAGAGCGATTCCTGTCAATCGCATCCCTTCTCTATAAGCCAGTTAGACCTGTGTATTTATTATTTTCTCTTGCCCAGTTTTCTGATGATCTATTTGTCGTAAATACGACAACAACAAAACTTATTCCGGTTATCGGTTCATTAACGAATGAAGCGCAACAGCTTGCAAAACTGATGATTCAACGCCCTCGCAATGAACTCACGGCACGTCAAACGAGAGGGCACTTCGACAAGACACTCGTCCTCCTTACCCAGTCAGAAGAATATATACTCACTATCTATCGAAAGATCCCTCCGTACCTTATCCAGCCTGCGCTGAAAGATAAATTCCAAAAAAAAATTGCCCAAATGAGGAAGATGAGGAAGGTGTTCACTCTCCTTCCGGAGCTTCTAGGCGAAAAAAATGAACAGACGATTCTTCTCTTGTTTGCAAACAACATGGAACTGAGACCGGGAGGTGGATTCATCGGATCGTTTGCAATAGCAAATACGCACTATTTCGGATTGCAGGATTTGCAGATACTGGACGTATATGATGCGGATGGTCAACTCTCTGCACACGTCGCACCACCCAATCCAATAAAAGTATATCTCAATCAACCTCATTGGTTCTTGCGGGACAGCGCTTTCTTTCCGGATTTCTATGATACCTATCAACAGGCAACTTTCTTCCTCCAAAAGGAACTGGGGATAAGCTCATGGAGCGGCGCGGCATTAATAACAACATCGGGAGTCAAAAATATCATCGGTGCGTTCGATGAACTTCAGATTCCTGACTACAAGGAAAAAATAACGAAAGATAACTTCTATATAAAGACACAATACTATGCTGAGCATGGTTTTTTCCCCGGTTCAACCCAGAAGAAAAGCTTTCTTACTTCTGTTGTCCAACAGCTTCTTTCGCAAGCCGAGCTGGCTGATCCTTTGCTTTTAAGCACTGCAATCGTTGAAGGATTTGACCAAAAGAATATGGTCCTATTCATGAATGCTGAATCATCACAAAAGAAACTTGACGAACTCTATTGGAGCGGAAGATTAGCGACACCCTTTTGTCCCACAACCGCAAAATTAAACTGCTATGCCGATTTCCAATTTCCGCTTGATGCAAATCTTGGTGTCAATAAAACAAATTTTTTCGTCGATCAAACTTATACGACTAAAACGGTCATCGATGATTCCGGCCTCATAAATACGACGGTCACAATCGACTATGTAAATAACTCCCTTTCCGAAGTGTTTCCTGGAGGCATTTATAAAAATTATTTCCAAATCCTCCTCCCTGCGGATTCTCAGCTAACGACACTCCTCGTTGATGGAGATAGGCTGCCCTCTTATGACTCAGAGACCGGCAAAAATAAAGTGATTGGATTTTTTATGGAAATTCCCCCTCAAGGGAAAAAAACTGTCGTCCTTTCGTACAATTCATCCCTTCGTTTTAAGAAGGGAAAGGCCATCTACCAACTCGTAATCCAAAAACAAATTGGAGCACAATCTCATGACGTCAATTTTGAACTACAACTTCCCGATTCAGTCCATCTTTTAAACACCAACTTTTCTCCCCTTGTGAAAAATAGCCGAATCCTCTATAATACGGACTTGTCGAACGATCGGGTCTTTTTTATTGAATTATTGAAAGAATAGCTATGAAAAAAGCACAAACGGAGAAGAAAAAAATGGTTCTTGAGGCACAGTTAAGAACAGTCTTTGGGAAAAAGAATAAAAATCTCAGAAAACAGGGATTGCTTCCTGGGAATATCTATGGAGCACACTTCCCTTCTCAGGCGGTCTCAGTCAACTATATTGATTTTAAAAGAACATATAAGATTGTCGGAGAAACAGGTATTATATACGTCAAGACAGAAAAAGAAGAAGTTCCAACACTTGTTACCTCCCTTCAAAGAGACCCGCTCGAAGGACTCGTCCTCCATGTTGACTTCCGTAAAGTGGATTTGAGTATCAAGATTGAAGCAGAAGTACCTTTGACATTTGTGGGTATCGCTCCTGCCGTAAATGCTGGTGGAGTCATCCTCACACAGACAGATAAGGTAACAGTTGAAGCGCTTCCACAAAACATTCCTCATAATATCGAGGTCGATTTGTCTGGTTTGAAAGAAGTCGGAAATGAAATCAAGGTTTCCCAGCTTCCAAAGAACGCACTCTATGTCATCATGACAGACACAGAAAAAGTCCTCGTCTCCGTAGCCGCACATAAAGAAGAAAGCGTCATTGCTGAGACAACTGCAGCCGCAGCTCCAGAAGTATTGACAGCTAAGCCAGAAGGCGAAGGTGAAGAAGGTGCTCCAGCAGCCGCAGCTTCAGCTTCTGAACCAGCAAAAAAAGAGGCTAAGAAGGAAACTAAAAAAGAATAATTTTGTTATAAATAGACCATATCTATGACAGTCGTAAAATCAGAATTTTTGCTTGCACTCAATCAAGTATCAGCAGAACGAAATATTCCTGCGGAAGATGTCCTCCTCTCAATTGAAGAGGCTCTCGTCGCTGCATATAAAAAGGAATATCCTGAAGCTGAAAAGAGTGAGAATATCACGGCAAAAATACATAGATCGACTGGTGAAGCACATCTTTTCGAAGATGAAAGAGATATCACACCCCCTGGATTTGGAAGAATTGCAGCACAAACAGCCAAACAGGTAATCCTTCAAAAAATCAGAGAGGTAGAAAAGAAAACCGTCGTACAGCATTTCCAGTCCCACATTGGGTCATGTATTAAGGGACGAGTTATCCGATTTGATGGATATAATGCCTATTTTGATATCGGAAAAGCTGAGGCTATCCTTCCTAAGGAAGAACAGATCCGCCAAGAAGACTACTCCGTCAACTCAAGCTTCACTGTGTATATCAAGGAAATCGGGAATGACAAATATGGCAACCCACGAATCGTTGTCTCACGAAACGACGTACGACTTATCGAAGAGCTTTTCAAGCGTGAAGTACCTGAGATAGCAAATGGTTCTGTAATCATAAAAAAGACAGTTAGAGAGCCTGGAGAACGAGCGAAAATCGCCGTTACGACAGGTCATGGAGCAGTTGACCCTGTTGGCGCATGCGTAGGACAGCGAGGAGTACGCGTCCAGACCGTCACCGATGAGTGTGGTGGAAGAGAAAAAATTGATATCATTCTTTGGAATAGTGATGCAAAACTGTTCATTATAGCTGCTCTTTCCCCTGCGAAAGTGTCATCTATCGAACTTGATACCAAGGCTCACAATGCGAAAGTGATAGTAGAAGAATCACAAGCACCACTTGCTATTGGAAAAGGCGGCATCAATGTCAATCTGGCATCTCGACTTTCTGAATACACAATCGATATCATGCAGATTCCAAATAACACTCCTGCAACGAATAAAGAAGCTGAAAATAAAGAAGCGGCTAGCTAACTATTAATTATCTTTATTGTCGATATGATGAAACCACGACCTCCTGTAGTAGCAATTCTCGGCCATGTTGACCATGGAAAAACAACGCTTCTTGATTATATACGAACCAGCAGAATCGCTGCAAAAGAACACGGTGGTATAACACAAAAAATCGGTGGCTATACTGCAAAAACAACCATAAAAGGATATGCAGTCAACGAAATTACGTTTATCGATACTCCTGGACACGAAGCATTCTCACAGCTTCGGGCACGAGGCGCAAATGTAGCGGATATCGTCCTTTTGATAATTGATGCAAAAGACTCACTCATGCCACAGACAATCGAGTCTATCTCGCATATCAAGGAAGCAAAAGTGCCTTGCATTGTTGTTCTAAATAAAATGGATCTTCCTGAGGCAAAGCCAGAAAAGGTGAAAAATGACCTTCTCCGTCATGGAATCCAGGTCGAGGGCAAAGGAGGAGATGTACCTGTTGTGGCTATCAGCGCAAAAACCGGAAAGGGTGTTCCCGATTTATTGGAAAACATCCTCTTCATGGCTACGGATAAGAAACTTGAATATGATCCACAAGCTGAACTTGAAGCGTATGTTATCGAAACCAAAAAAGACAAACGAGGAGTGGGAGTGAGTATAATCGTGAAAAATGGAACCCTACATACCGGCGATGTCGTATATGCGGGCGGAGTTAAGGGGAAGATAAAATCGATAACGGACGATATAGGCAGCCAAATGAAAGAAGTCATTCCTTCCCAAGCATGCGAACTTCTTGGTTTTGAATCTGCCCCTCCCGTGGGAGCAGCCATTTCTCCTCGCGATATAGCTGAAAAGAAGGCGGCTCCAGAGGCTGCACCTCAAAAGGAGTTTACATCTCAATCATTCTTTGCTACCCCTGAAAAGGAACAAAAAAAGCTTGCAATCGTGATTAAAGCAGATTCCCAAGGGTCACTTGAAGCTTTGGACGCAATTTTATCCGAAAATCCGAATATCGACATTCTCCTTAAGGCTGTTGGCGATATATATAAATCAGATGTATTTTTGGCAAAGACAAGTAAGGCTATCGTCATTGGATTCAATGTTAAGGTCGATCAGGAAACAAAAGACGTGGCTAAACAGGAAAAAGTCATCATCAAACAATACGCAATCATATATGAGCTGCTTGAGGAGTTGGATGAGGTCGCCGAGCTCCTCCAGGAAAAAGAACAACAAGAAAAGAACCTGAAAGGTGAGGCTAAAATCCTTGCAACATTCGTAATTGAAGGAGAAAAAGTATTCGGTTCAAAGCTCTCAAAGGGTAAGTTTGAGCTGGGAGACATGCTTGAAATCCATCGAAAGGAAAATATTATAGGAAAATCAAAGATAGTATCTATGCAAATCCGTGCAAAGAAGGTAGAAGAGGTAAAAAAAGAACAAGAGTGTGGACTGATACTCTCTCCTGCACTTGACATTCGTGTAGGAGATGTGGTAAAATGTATCCTATAATATGTTTCCAAATACAAATACCACTCTTCCAAAAATAGTCGATGTAATTTCAAAAGGCACAAGTGGCGTAGTTATACTCCCTAATAATCCAACTCCAGATGCTATTGCCGCCGCGACCTCTTTTTATCTTGCACTTCTAAAGCTTGGAAAAAACGTCACGATCATAGCATCATCAGCCGTAAAAAGTGATCTTATTGCTTCCGACAAAATACAACAAACTCTTTCCGTTGGAGGCGATAATTTGGTTGTTTCTTTCCCCTATGCAGATGGCGCAATTGATAAGATTGATTACCATATTCAGGGAGATAAATTCAATCTTGTTATCGCTCCAAGACCGGGATTTCCAAAGCTAAATCCTGAGCAAGTGACCTATTCATATTCTGGAGGAACATTTGATTTCCTTATTGCAGTCGATGTGCCAAATCTTCAGTCTGTCGGAACTATATACACTGAAAATCAGACACAGTTCCAAGGAAAGGAAATAATCAATATTGACCGACACCTCACCAATGCTTTTTTCGGAACCATTAACTTCGTCAACAAAACAAGTTCATCTACCAGCGAGCTTGTTTTCAAGGTATTAAAAGAACTAAGTGTCGAGATGGATAAGGATATGGCAACAAATTTATATGCTGGCATCGCTGCAGCGACAAATACATTCACGTCATACTCTGTCAATGCAGAGACATTTGAAACAATTGCTCAACTGTTGAAGGCTGGTGCAGTCAAAAAAGCTCATCCTCAACAAGCTCAATACAAACCACCGACATTCCCATCTGTATTCACTCCTCAACCTCAAGTTACTCCTCAAACAAATACCATGCCAGTCGTTTCAGGAAAAATCGGAGGAACGGAAAGACAACAAATACAAACTATAGCAACCGTCGAATCTCAAGAAAGCCAATCAAAAGAAGGGGCTCAAAGCGCACAGGATTGGTTGAAACCAAATATCTTTAAAGGTGGCGGTTTGGTCTAAAGGTGTTACAATGGTTCAATGACTATTACTGACATCATTACACTTCTATTTACTCAAAGAGGAATAACTGATACGGAACAGTTCCTTCATCCAGCTCACCCATCTACCCTTTCGCTTGATATCATTGGCTTTTCAAATGAAAAGAAAATCCTTCTTTCTACCCTAAATCAAATAAAAAAAGACAAATCAACTATCGTCATTTACACTGATTATGATACCGATGGAATAACAGGTGGGGCAATCTTATGGGAGACACTCCATCATCTCGGATTCAACGTCTTTCCTTATGTTCCCCATAGACAGACTGAGGGATATGGATTTTCAAAAAAAGGCATCGATAATGCGATCCAAAAATATCATCCTTCCTTATTTATCAGTGTCGATCATGGAATCAGTGCGCGAAAAGAAATCGATTATATTACTGAAAAAGGTATTCCCGTCATCGTTACTGATCATCATACAAAACCTGAAGATACACCCACATCTGCATTAGCACTCTTTCATTTTCCGGCAGTATCCGGAGCTGGAGTCGCATATCTTGTTGCACAAGATATCGCTCGCCACTTCAAAATGGAAAAGGGGTTATTTGCGAAACTTTTTTCTATTGATTTATTGGCGCTTGCTTCATTGGGAATGGTAGCCGATCTTGTTCCTTTGGTGGGCTATGCACGCATGATTACCTATCATGGTTTGAAAGCATTCGGTAAGACGTCCAAACCTGGTATTCGAGCATTGCTTAAAGTTGCTGGGCTTGATGAAAATGTCGTTTTATCCCCCTATCATCTGGGATTTGCGCTTGCACCTCGAATCAACGCGGTGGGAAGACTTTCTCATGCGATTGATGCACTTCGCATGCTCTGTACGACAAACGCTGTTCGTGCAGAAAAACTTGCCGTAAGTGCAAATCACCATAATGGTGTTCGCCAACGAATGGTGGAGGAAGCGATAAAGGAAGCTCTTTTACTTTTTGAAAAAAACAATCTTCCTCGTATTTTAATTGCAGAAAATCCTCGTTGGAATGAAGGAGTAATCGGTCTTATTTCGTCCAAACTAACCGAAGCATTCCACCTCCCATCAATAGTCTTTACAAAAGCTGAGAATGGCTGGAAAGCATCTGCTCGTTCTATTTCTGGATTCGATATCATTGCATTTCTCCGTTCGCTTGATATGTTGGAACATGTCGGAGGTCATCCTCAAGCTGCTGGATTTTCTGTGTCAGACGAACAGAAAGATGTTCTCATAGCTGAGATAGAAGCTGTTTCGAAAGAACTCCCACCATTTCCAAAAAAGGAACAGCACGTTGATCTGATTCTTCCACTTTCATTAACAACAGAACAACTTGCAAATGAGCTTGAAAAACTGGAACCATTTGGCATCGGAAATCCAAAGCCGGTATTCCAGAGCGAAGGGACCATGAGCGGCGTTCAAACAATGGGAAAAGCTAAAACTCACATCCGCTTTACGCTTATTGATATTCAATTACCGACAAAAAAGTTGGAATGTGTTTATTTTTCTCCATCTGAAGAACAAAAAAAATTAATTTTCCAACAAAAAAAGGTCACTCTCAACTTTACCCTGGAAAAACAAACTTGGAAAGGAATGACTTCCGTGAAGGGCTTCGTGAAATATATTACTATATAAAGTTTTTTCGCGCAAATTCACGTATTGCTATATCTTTATTTGGAATGATTGCTGGCCTAATTACTGCAACTCTCAAACTTTCATCCCCTATCTGTCTGACTTTCCTTCCATCATCAATCATGGTTGAAGCAGTAATAAGTGCCGGTACTTTTCCTCTATTGCGCCCAACCCATCGCACCGTTGCCTGATCTGCCAAACTGAGATCTGAAGGAACTTCTATTGTCCGCCATTTTTCAGGTGCTTTTGCAAGTAAATCGTGTTGGCGAAGAAATACATCGGAGTTAGGAGGTGCGTCATCATTTATCAAGCTCTCTCTCGTATAAACTTGGTCAAACATCGAATAGACGTCTGGGAAGTTGTTTGCGATATAGAGAGGTCTAAAAAAGAATGCGGCTGTATAAATTGCCAGCATATAATCCCGTGCACGTAATAACGCCAATAGGTCAATCGTCTTATTGATTATTTCCGCGGACTGTATCGTCCCTGTTTGTTCACTCTCCCCAATAAAAGTAAAAAGTGTCTTGTCAAGATCGACTCCGATACGTTTTGGGTTTAGATGTAATCGTTCAGTCATTGATATATCGAGCGAATTAGAGCTTAGTAGCTCTTGTTTATCCTCATTCAACTAGGTATTATACATATACTATGAAAACTGTGTACATTTCGGATACTCCAAATCTCATCGGTAAAGAAGTTGTGCTCTATGCATGGGTAAATACTGTGCGTGACCATAAAAAAATTGTATTTCTTGATCTACGTGACCGAAGTGGCATCGTACAAGCGGTTGGCGGAGAAGATTGTAAGGGACTTTCGATGGAAGATGTTGTAGAGGTCACCGGTTCAGTAAAAGAACGTCCTGGTAAGCTGGTCAATGCAAAAATAAAGACGGGTTCAATCGAAATCGAGATAAAGAAGATAATCATACTCAACAAATCAAAAGCCATGCCAATTCCTGTGACAACAGATGGATATGAAATAGATGAGGAGGCACGCCTCAAATATCGATATTTAGATATGCGAAGACCACGGCTTGCAGCGAATCTTGCGTTCCGTTCAGTTTTCATCAGGGAAATCCGTGAGTTTTATTATCGAAATGGTTTTATTGAAGTTGAAACACCGATTCTTTCTGAAAGTACGCCAGAAGGCGCCCGCGACTTCATCATTCCGTCTCGGCTTCAACTCGGCAAGTTTTATGCGCTCCCCCAATCACCACAACAGTATAAACAGTTGCTGATGGTGGGCGGAATTGAAAAATATTTTCAGATTGCCCGATGCTTCAGAGATGAGGATCCTCGAGCTGATCGCGCATACGGTGAGTTCACACAGCTTGATCTTGAAATGAGCTTTGTACAACGAGAAGATGTCATGGCTCTCACTGAAAAAATGGTCATTGAAGTTTACGAGAAACTCAATATTCCCATTAAACAAAAACCTTTTCCCCGCTACACATATCAAGAAGCCCAAAAACAATTTGGTGCAGATAAATTTGACTTGAGAACTGAAGAGGATAAAAAAAATGGCATTCAAGCATTCGCATGGGTAGTCGACTTCCCTTTCTTTGAAAAGACTGAGGATGGCGGCTGGACATTTACTCACAATCCATTTTCAGCACCTCTTCCGGATTACAAAAAACAGTTGCTAGAAAAAAAAGATATCGGTAGTATCCTCACCTCCCAATATGATTTGGTCTGCAATGGATATGAAGTGGGTGGTGGAAGTATTCGAGCGCATGAGCCTCAAGTACTCAAGACCGTTTTTGAAATCATGGGATATTCCGAAGAAGATATCCAATCACAGTTTGGCCACATGCTTGAGGCCTTTTCATGGGGAGCCCCACCACATGGAGGTATTGCTCCTGGAATAGACAGACTCTTGACGTGTATCCGTGGAGAGGCAAATTTACGCGAAGTGATGGCATTCCCGATGACAAGCGGTGGGAGAACATCGGTCATGAATGCACCTTCTGCCATTCCAAATGCCAAGCTCAAAGAGTTGGGAATAGCGACGACAATTCCTGATACAATGAAGAAATGACATTGTCTCGTATTATTGTTTTTTTGACATTCACCTTTCTATTGTTATTTTATCCTGGTGATTATTGGGTAACAAAGGTTTTTTCAAATAAGAAGCTATGGGAAGAAAAACAAACAACTCCATTTGCTCTTCATCCCATTCCCGAGATAAAAAAGTACACACCCTACCCTCTTATTTCTGCTGAGGGTGTCTATATCGTAGACTATGCTTCGTTCACACCTATTTTTGAGCATAACAGCAAGACGAAGTTTTACCCAGCCTCGACTGCAAAGATCGTCACTGCATTGGTCGTGGCTGATGTATTCAAACCAACCGATGTGATTTTGGTCACTAAACAGATTACGAAAGAAGATCAACCCGACTGGCAACTTATGGGACTCGTAAATGGAGAAAAAATAACGGTAGAGAATCTTTTGTATGGAACTCTTGTGTATTCTGCCAACGACGCCGCTTTTACGCTTGCGAACTCATACGGATACGACAAATTCATCGAAAAAATGAATGAAAAAGCGGCTGAGCTTGGAATGACGGCTTCCCATTTCAAAAATCCGATTGGGATTGATGATCCAGAACAGCTCACCTCACCCTATGACCTTGCTCTTGCGGCGCGCGCACTTCTCAAGAATAGTTACCTGGCGAAGTTTGTCTCAACGAAAGAGATAATCATTTCAGATACCGATTACCGATATTTCCATAAACTTAGCAACGTAAACAAGCTACTGGGAGAGGTTGTTGGCATTGGAGGACTAAAGACGGGATACACGCAGCTTGCAGGCCAAAATCTAGTCAGTTTCTATAAGAAGAACGGCAACCAATACATCATTGTAGCGCTCAAAAGCCTTGACCGTTTTGAGGACACAACCATGCTTACCCAATGGATCGATCAATATGTCGACCATATCTCCATGCCATTAAACTAAAGCTTTGTCTCATCGATGAGATACTTTTCTGAAACCGCAGGAACATACGATACGAAGTTGTCGTCACCCAAAAATACATAAACAGGCTGATAATAATCTTGGTATACATCAGGATCGAAATATCCAAGGAACATCTTTTTTATTGTTATGTTCTTCTTTCCAGAACCTTCTGAAACGAGCATGTCACTTCCAGCCAGCAGTTTTTCGTATGCCTTCTGCCCTGAAATAAGAGGATAGACGCCTATTTGAGTTGTCGATGTCTCAAAAAAGCGCACTTGTGCACTTATTACTTTTGCTCCACCTTGATATGCCATAAGCATCACATAATTCTGACTATTGAAATATGATGGCGAAACCGCTGGATACTGGGCGACATCAGGACGATAAAAATCAATCTCAATCATATTCGCTTCTTGAGGACTGTCAATGATTCCTGCAGTCGAAGACTCTTTGTCGTAATACATAAATACGGGGTTCGTTTTCCCAAGCGCCAAATCTTGCGGATATCTATCAATCGATTTCAGGAAATTAATTGCGGTATTCTGTGCTGCTTCCTGATCGGGAGTTTCTGCACTATTGACTACATCGGTATCTTTTCTGAAATCATAATCATACCGGAAGTTATACGTATTGATATCAATTGACAATTTTTGTTTATCATCTTGAAATATTGCCTCGTTGTTCACGAGTTTATGCTTGACCACTTCAGTATCGAATCCGAGCGTTTTTGCCATCAAATAAACTTTTGGAAGATAGTCGAATTGGAATTTTGCTGGAGGAAACAAAAGGACTTGAGCTGTTGGAGTAGCCGTAATCGGTTGCCCTTCAATCGTATCCAATGTAAAGGAAAATCCCGCACTCGTTGTCGCTTCTTTTTTGAGCACGAGAGGCTTTAGTTGCTTAAAGATTGGAAAGATAGTTAGTACTTCCTTCTGATTGAGGGAGAAAAGGAGAAAAAGAAGCTTGATTGAATAAAAAAATATCAGTAAGACGACAAACGCAAACGCGACAAAGGGCAAAAATTTCCTGAAATAGTATGAGAACTCTGTTAGAGACATACTCTCATGATATCAGTTATTCCCGACAACAATCAAGTAGCTTCCCCACCATTCCGCTCATTTTTCCAAGAAGGCTTTTTCCTTTTCCATCAACATATTCAATTGGCTTTTCTTTCTCTGGGACTTCTATTTTTTTCATCTCTTTCGTATCGACAATCCCCAGATTCAATGCCCACATCATATTATAGAGGTTGTACGATGTCCGAAACAGTTCATATGCTTTTTCCGTATCGTTATTTTTCAGGGCCTTTGTTCCTACCTCCATCACACGCATTGAGGCTGCAAGAAGATGCTTACTGATACACCAAACCTCGCCTTCATAATCCTTTATCATCATTTTCATCAAACCAACTCTCATTTTTCGAACCTCATTAAGCAGTTCATAATATTTCGAATGTCCTGTTTTTCCTGCGGAAAAAAAAAGATGTTCCTCAATTGAGATGAGATTCATCACGCCAATTGATAGATCTTCACCAGAAGATAAATCGAGTTTCTCCCCTTTTTCCATTTCCTTAACCTTATTCATGAATTCTTTGAGTTTTGCATCTTCCATAGTTATGAGCGAATATTTTTAATGAGTAGTGCGAATATCCCGGTTGTAAGAATAAGAAATAGTAATGGAACAATGACTTTCTGATAAAAAAACAGGACTTTTCCATGATTATATTTCCTGATGAGCTTATCGACGCCAATACCAAGAAGCCAGACAAGCATTCCGCTCAGAAGCCCAACCAAGACTTTGTCCACTCCCAAAAAGGTGGTGTGCTTGCCGAACATTTGTTTTGTCCCAGCCAAATAAGCGATGGTCGAAACATACATGATTAAGGTCCAGATCAAGGGATTCTTGAGAATCTTTGGTTTTTTTATGAATGACACAAACCAGAACGAAATGGCCGTATTTAACCCAGATATCCAGAGTGCTGTAAGTAAATTATCGATACCAAGTTTTTTCGCAAGTATCAATCCTCCACCGACAGTAACGATACAGACAGGACATTGTGCATAGACAGTTGGTATAAACATATGCTAGTAGTGTACCAAATTATAAATATTTTTTGAGAGTTTCTACAGAAAGCTGCATTTTCAACTGTTCTTCTTCTGAAAGAGGTAATTCGATGATGCGTTCAATTCCATTCCGACCCAAAACACAAGGCACGCTCAGCGAAACACCTTTATGGCCATATTCTCCATCAAGAGTTATCGACAAAGGATACACACGCTTTGCATCTGTTAGTATTGCATGAACAAGTTGATTAATAACAACACCAATTGCATAATATGTCGCCCCTTTTGCTGCAATGATTTTATAAGCGGCATCTCGTGCTTTCGTATAGGCTTCAAGCGCTTTATCATGCGAAAAATCCTTCATTGTCGCAAGAAGTTGTCCGCCAACGTTTGCTGATGATAATGTCGGGAAGGAGCTATCACCATGCTCGCCCAAAATATAAGCATGTACGCTTTTTGGATTTACATGAAGACTCTCAGAAATATGGAATCGGAATCGTGCCGTATCAAGCGTGGTTCCACTACCAAATACCCGTGTCCTCGGAAGTTTCGAGAGAAGAACAGTTTTGTATGTGAGAATATCAACTGGATTTGTCACCATGAGAATAATGCTGTCTGGAGCATATTTGACAATATCAGGAACGATAGATTCAAGAATCTCGGTATTTTTTTTGACTAAATCGAGACGCGTTTCACCTGGTTCCTGTGCGGCGCCGGCTGTGAAAACGATGATATCCGTCCCAGCAAGTTCTTCGGGTTCACTTCCGACTGTTATATGTGTTGTTCCAAGGAAAGAAAGGCTGTGCATAAAGTCAAGCTGTTCACCGATAAGCTTGTCTTTATCTCTGCCATATAACATGATTTCTTGTGCGGTATTTTTCAAATACATAGTGAACGCCGCAGTTATGCCAACTCGGCCTGCTCCAATGATTGTTACTTTCGTTTTTTTACATGCGGGAAAAATTGCATCCATATTTTATTGTACCATTTACTCCCCACGAAAGCGTAATTATTTGATAAAATTACACTCTGATACCAGAGGTACCCAAGTGGCCAACGGGGGCAGACTGTAAATCTGCTGGGTTTTCCCTTCGAAGGTTCGAATCCTTCCCTCTGGACCATCCATCGCTAAAGCTACGGATGGCAGGCCATCATGACTTTACGTCGGATGGATAAATATGTTTTATACATATATTCTTCGCAACTACAAAACCTCAAGATACTACGTGGGATTCACAATTGATTTGAAAAATCGGCTAAAGGAACACCAAGGTGGTAAGGTTCAATCAACAAAGTCAGATCTTCACTATGAGTTGGAATGGTACTGTGGGTTTAAAACCGAGAAACAAGCTATCGCTTTTGAAAAATACTTGAAAACTGGAAGTGGAATAGCCTTCATGAAAAAACGATTTTTCAAATCAGCATCCGTAGATTTAGC
>JAVHSH010000021.1:0-47933 GCA_036172095.1 Patescibacteria group bacterium | reverse complement strand
ATGAAAATATTATATCTTAATCAATAAGTTATATTAAGAAGACTTCTGCTCCCCCGCCAAGATTTGAACTTGGAACCTTGTCGTTACACTTGTTCTCTATTTTTCAATAAAGGGTGGACTATATCATTCCCTTTCATTTCTGAATAAGGGATCGTGCGCTTAGTCTCTGAACCTTCCCTAAACCAAATGTATTCTGGTTTGTGGGCTTTGGCTGCGGGTTCTCATATAGTTTTTTACTACTTAGGCTTCCCGACAATTCTCACGATTTTTCAATTTCGGTTTCCCGAAAAAGCTGCTACTTAAAACAGCGACCTGCTCTACCGTTGAGCTACAGGGGATTTAAAATTTCAAAAGAGCTTATCTATTATACATAAAAGACGGCTTTAATCCAACCAAGAATTTGCCTCAAAGTATGAACTCTACTTACTGTAATGCGACAAATACCATATTTATGTTTAGTTTTTCTTAACCTATTAGGATTATTTTTTACTATGTATGATTTCTTAAACTGGATATTATTTATATCTAAAACTTCTTTCCAAAATCTTTTTGCCACACTTTCATTTAAATCATCGTGTATAAAAAGATTACATCTTATTGAGTCTACATCTACTTTGCAAAATTCAATTAACCAATCTTTCATAAATCTCATTACTTTTGCATCAGAGTTTGTAAATGATACGTTGTGAGAAGTTTTAGAACCTTCACCAAGATAAAGAGAAATACCTAACATAAACCTATCTCTTTTTGTAATATCTCCAATGTCTAAACTTCCAATTCTTTCAATTTCTTTGATTTCTTTATTTTTTTTATTTATTTTATTCTGCGAGGCAATGAATGAACCCTTCAGTCCACCAGAGATTTTACCTTTATATAGCGTGTCTATCTGTTTTTGTGTTAGCTCTACTCCTTTTGTCCATGTTGAAGCGGAGGCACGTGATATATGTAGTGTTTTTTCTATATCTCTTATCGATCGCCCTTTCTTTCTTAATTTTACAGCTTGTAATTGAAGCTCAACTTTACCAAAATAACCCATACTTTATTATGACAAACCTAGAATTTAGTGTCAAGTAGTTCGCTCTTTAAAATGGGAGGGTAAGTTCAGTTTGGGCATTCCCGTCGCCCTCCATGTATCTTTTCCAGTCAACTCGAATGATATTCCTCCCTATTTCATTTACATAATATACCTCTCCATATTTCACACCAAAATCAAATAGTTCTTTAGTGATCATTACGTCATCAAGACAGTATTTTTTTAATTCCTCAATCTTCCCTTCCTTGTAATAATCAATCGCCATAAGGCCGTGACCACTTTTTTTCTTTCCGAGAGTTGCAGCTGCCATATCATTTAAGGCAAGACGTCTTCCAATTTTTGCACGAATATCTTCGAGTAGATCGAATGTTGAAAGCGATAAAAGTGCTCCTGGATAATATGCCTGTAGGACGGGTAAATCAAAGCCGTTGCTATTATAGCCAATGACATATGAGGCATTTTCAAGAATAGAAAATGATTTGCTCAATTCTTTTTCTTCAAAGACGACACCCTTTCCCGTACCGTAATCATATAGAGCCATAACGGAAACCCCTAGTTTTTCGTGCTCACTAAAATCACGAAATGTGTGTTTTGTTTCCAAATCAATAATTATGGGGAATTTCTTCATAAAATATATTGTGTGTTAATTGAGGGGCTTTCCTCTTTTCCCTTCTTTATATATCTCCATTTCGACAAGATTTCGCTTTGCATTTATATCCACTATTCCCGTTCCAAAATGAAGATTGCTTAATTTTTCCTGTAATTGCTGATACATCCCTTCAAAATAGTGGTAAAAGGCATGCTCTTGTTGTTTGTCTATTTTTGAAATATGCTTTTCAATAAAATCATCCATTTTCCCCAGTTGCCATATCGTTTCCACAAATGTTTGGTTTGAAAAGTTGAGTTTTGAAACATCACCTTGGATTGGCTTGACTTTAAATTTCATCATGCGAACTTCATTGATCATCTGCTCATGAGCAGGTTTATTATCAAGAACGTCTTTCTTAAAGTTTTTAAAGAGGCGTAACATGTCTGGCGCTGGATCTCTTTTTTTCATAGAGTATAATTATTATATGCTATACGAACAATTGCAAGCTGAACAAATAACCGCATTAAAGGCGAAAGAAACCCTTAAACTTCAAACAATCAGGGAGATTATATCAAAGGTAAAAAATAAAGAGATAGACAAGGGGGGGCCTCTTGTTGATGTTGAGGTATTAGAGGTTGTAAAAAAAATTAAAAAGGAGATTGTTGAATCGATTGAATCGTTTCAAAAAGGTGGACGAAATGATCTTATTGAAGAAGCGAGCAAACAACTTGCAATTGTGAATTTATATCTCCCTGCTGAGCTTACAGATGAGGTGTTAAAAAGCGAGATAGCCGCTCTCCTTGAAAAAAATAAGGATTTGATTGCAAAAAATCAAAAAGCAAGTATAGGTATTTGTATGAAGGAACTTCGAAATAAGGCAGATTCCGCACGAATCATGGCTATTTTGAAGCAGTTGTTGCCTATATGAGAAAAATTTTCTTTATTGTAGTTTTGATCTTTCTTGTTATTTCCCTTATCAGAAATATTGGGGATTACTATAAAAACATTTCTTTCTACGACGAAACAAAACATAATCTAATAACGGCGAAGGAGATTAATAAATCCTTAGGAATACGAAAACAATCAAACTTGTCTGATTTCGAGATAGAAAAAAACCTACGCAATAAACAAAGTTTAGTCCGTGAAAATGAATTCATGATAATTGTCCCCTCACCATCTCCAACGCCGACCCCATATGTGGGACCTACAGAGGCTCCCTATAGACAATGGGTGAGCCTTTTTTTTGAATAATTTCTGATATACTTAGTATTGAATATGCCCATACGGGGTAGTGTACGGTTGCACAGAAGGCTCATAATCTTCTAGACCATGGTTCGACTCCTGGCCCCGTAACAATGAACACGTTTCTTCTCTCAATCATTGTTCCTGTTTTCAACGAACAGCATAATATTTCACCTCTCCTTGAACGCTTAATCCCAATCGTCGAGAAATATGACTATGAAATCATATTTGTGAGCGATGGATCCACGGATAAGACGGTTGATGAAATAAGGAAACATTCTTCCAAAAATCCCAAGATAAAATGCCTTAATTTCTACCGCAATTTTGGCCACCAGATGGCTCTTACCTGTGGATATCGATACTCGAAGGGTGACTGTGTCATTTCGATCGATGCAGATCTCCAGGACCCACCTGAGACTATCCATGAAATGATTGGTTTGTGGAAAAAAGGCGCAAAAGTTGTTTATGCAAAGAGAAAAACAAGAGAAGTTGATTCATATTTCAAAAAACAAACGGCTTCATTATTCTATAAATTCATAAACTTCTTATCAGAGACTCCTATTCCAGATGAAGTAGGCGACTTCAGACTCCTTGACAAGGAGATTGTGCATTTCTTGAATAATCTCTCCGAGCAATCTCGTTTTCTACGAGGATTGGTCGCTTGGGGTGGATATCCCGCTGAATATGTGTATTTCAAAAGAGAAAAAAGGTTTTCTGGCGAAACCCACTACACGCTTTCCAAAATGCTTAATTTTGCGATGGAGGGGATCATATCTTTTTCCACAAAACCTTTGAGGCTCGCTTCATATTTGGGATTTTTTTCGGCAGGTATAGGATTTCTTGGTATTATTTATGCGATTATCGGTAAAGCTGTCCATGCGTCAGGATGGGTGACTGGGTGGACCGCTCTTTTTGTAGGAGTCATGTTTATCGGAGGAGTGCAACTACTTACCATCGGAATTATTGGGGAGTATATAAGCAAAATATATAAAGAGGTCCAAAAACGCCCACAATATCTCATCAAGGATACGGTTAACATATGAAAAAAATAGGAATAATTCTTCTTGGAGTAGGGTTTGGAGTGTTGTGTTATATTATCCTTTCTTTCCTATCAAGTAAGCAAGAACTTGTCTCTCCAATCGAACAGCCTGATAAAAATACGATTCTTCAGCAAAATTTTAAGTCTAATTAATCTCCGATACTAAACTTGAAGAGCTTCCCTGTGCCTCCTAAGAAAAGAATATCAATGACGTTCAATATGAGGAATGAAGCAAGGAATATGACGAGACCGATTACTGCATACCGGAGAGTCCCTTGAGCTTTTTTTAATTTTTCTGGGTTGCCAAGCGAGGTGAGATAACTAAACCCCCCCATGACGAACATGACGAACAAAACAACGACTATTAGACCAGACGCCATGTTGAGAATGTTTTGAAATACAACCTCGAAACATTTAAGGGTGGGCACCCCGTCTACCATACACGTTCCCCATTCATCCACAGTAGCTGCGAATACGGGAGAAAACATTATGGTTAGTTGAGCAATTTTGGTATTGAGTCTTGGACACTACAATCAGTAAGTCCTACACAGAAGGCTCCTTTAAGCACTAATTGTTCCATTGTCGCGATAAGTACAAGCACGACGACAAGAATAACAAGACCGACAACAGCCGCTTGTATTTTGTCTTGAGCTTTTTTTACGTTTTCCTTATCTCCAGATGAAGTGACCCACGCCATTGCTCCAAGTAACAAATATAGAAGAGCGGCAAGACCTGCGAAGAAAAAGAGGAATCGTACCATGAACGAAATGACTTTTGCCAAATTAGGAACAGCAAAACCGAGCGTTCCTCCAACGTCCGCACCTGCAGCATATACTGAAGGAGCTAAAAATGACATTATGCTTAGTGCGAGAATATTTATTTTTTTCATATGTGCTTATTTTAGATGATAAAAGCTTAATAAGTCAAGCCCTATAACACATACATAAGAAGAACAATCGTCCCAACCCACAATAATATTGTCGCCACCAACGGGACATCTTTCGTTATTATCTTTTCTGGACGCTCTCCTTCAACTTTCTCATAGAGGAGCTGTGCATACCGTGAGATTCCGTAAACGACAAGGGGAATTGTTATCATCATCCACTTTCGTGCCTCAAAACCTGGTAAATAATTACTTGTGAATGCTGAAAAAACAGTGTTCACTTGGGGAATTTTTTCCATATAGGTATATGTTGCATATGCGAGGATTGTCCCAGTCGCGAAGGTTGTCGTCAAAAAATCAAGATAATGTTCTTGATATCGATAAAGGGACTCCCTCGTTTCCCTTCCGTGAGTGATAAGTTCTGCATGCCGTTTCACCGTTGCCATAAACAGCGAAATGAAGAATATGGTGAGTAGCAACCAAATCGGGATATGATATCCAGTGACAACTTCTCCCCCAAAAGCGCGGATCATGAAGGAAAACGAAATTGAAAATATATCTATTGTGGGGAATTTTTTTAGATAGAGCGAGTAGAAAAAATGGAGAAGTATAAAGAGTAATGCCAGAAAGAAAAAGGATGGGGAAAAAAGAAGGGAGAACAGCAACGATACAATTGTGAGAATAAAAACAGCGAAGGTCGCCTGCTGCATACTTATTTCCCCAGACGCGATTGGGCGATATCGTTTGACAGGGTGCTTTGTGTCATATGGATAATCGATAATATCGTTAAGGAGATATGAGGTTGAGGAAAGAAGGCAGAATATGCAGAACGAGAGAAAAGCCTGCCAGACAATATATCCATCAAACAGCTTCCCTGCAAATATGACTGCGGTAAAAACAATAAGATTTTTTATCCATTGATTCACCCTCATGGCCCGAGCATACACCTTAATCGTTTTAGTCATCGACTGCATTGCAAGCATTATAGATTATTTTTCCGCAAGAATCTTCCTTGTTTCCATCTTATACAGTTCAACCTGCGGTTGATCGAATGTATTTATTTCCATGAGTTTCCCTAAGAGCATCATTTCAATCATTTTAAACTGCATATATGATGCAATCTCTTCTCCACTCACCTCATCCAAAAATATCTCTGAATACGGAAGACCCATTTTTTCATACGCTTTCATCGTCCCTTGTTGTATCGCCATCATTATATCCCCCATGCTTTTCCCTTCTATCCCTTTTATATGGGAAAGCATATTAAGTTTGGGAAGAGTGCAGTTCTGGAATGTGTTGGTATAGATGAACGAAGTATATTTATTTTTTGGTCCTCCAAGATAAAGTTGAACAACCGAATGCAAATCAACTGATCCCATGGAAACAGTTGGTGTCAACCCTTTCCCGTCTTTTCCAGTACTCTCCCCCATGAGTTGACGATACCATTTCCCTAAAGACTCAAGCTCGATATGAAAATAAAAATTATCATTTATCGCAATCCCCTTTCCCATCTGCTCAAATAGCACGATTGCTGATTCTATCGCCGAGTCATCATCTCCTAAACAGCGATCTCTTATGCTTGATGCACTTTCCATGATGGCTTTAATGTCTACACCTGAAAGTGCTAGAGGAAAAAGTCCCACCGCAGAAAAAACAGAATATCTTCCACCAACTTTTTTTGGGATCTCCAATGTATCAATGCCAAGTGATGTGGCACTATTCCACAATGGGGAGTCTTTATCCGTTGTCACAACGGCATATTCTTTCCAATTTTCAAAAGAATCCTTAAAGAGTTGTAGGACCACTTCACCATTTACAGCTGTCTCCGTTGTCCCTCCTGATTTGCTTATTATATTGAACACAACATCCCCTGGAACAAAATTCTCTTTTTTAAAAAATGAAATAAATTGAGACATGTATTCTGCATCTGTGGTATCAAGAAATATCAGTTTTGGGTATCGTTCTTTTTGTAACAAGTCAAATGCACCACGCGTTGCATCATAAATTGCCTTTGTTCCGAGATATGAACCACCGATACCAATGTTGATTATGTATTTGAGATTCTTCGACCTTTTCTTTTCGACCAATTTTATTACTTCTTCCAAGAGGTTTGTATCATCAACAAGGCAGAGGGACCCCTCATCTTTACTGTAATCACGTTCTTTGATTATCTCTCTCAAGCCTTCAATATAATGGGATAGCTCCATCTTCCTCTGATTTATTGTTTGTTTTGATATCCCTGAATTGTCATAAACACATTTCATATTCTTACTTTAAATATGTTAACAATAACTCTCCCGTAATTTTTGGTCGAATGGTATATGTGACTCCTTGGGGAACAAAACATGAATGCCCCGTCCCTATATGTATTGTATTCCCGAGCTTGTCTTTTATATCTATAGAGCCATCCTTAACGAAGAGGTGGTGAAATGAAGAGTCACTTTCCATACCTCTGTCTGCATCAAGTTGTAGAGATGTGAGGGAATAAAAAGGGGTGTCAAATAATTTCCCATCCACATTTCTTTCTACTGAAAGAGTGTTTCTTTTTTCGTCTAAATCAATATGTTTGAAATACTCATCAATTTGTATTTCTCGTATTGTCCCATCATCTTTGAATTTTCCTTGATCAAATGATCGAATCGTCGAAACCGGATCCATGACATCTTGTTGTACCTCATATAAGATATTCCCCTTTGGGCAAGTTGTTAAATCTTCCTCCCATGAATGATGAAGACCTCCCCCACTTAAATCAACAACATCCCCTTTCTTTGTCGAGTGGACATTGACAAATTGCCAAGGATTTTCGAAATGGATAAATTCTTGTGCAAGCTTATTTGCTTTTTCAAAGTCTATTTTATTTTTCGATATCAGCCCACTGAGTTCTTTCATTTTGGAATCGATCCTCAAACATGTTTTTCTATACTCTTCTATTTGAACCCCTTTCTTTATCCCAAATGTTATTTTCCCATCTTCAAAGTAATACCATGATTCTGCTTTTGGTTTCCAATATGGATCGTGTTTGGTTGGTTCTATATGGAGTTGAAAAGAATTACCCTTTGCTTGGGTAAATTTGATGAGGGGGAATGATCGTGCTTCTTGGAATAAAGAGATGTCGATTGTATTTTTGTATCCAGGACCGAATAGGTGGTCATCTGTCGAACTTATGTCAAAAGCCAATTTCGTTTTACTATAAAGTTCATAGCTTTGACCAATTTTTTTTCCTTTCACACCCTCTTTTTCTGACCAGCCTTTTCTATCACAAATATACGAACCTCCCCACGTCGGTTGTTCTATCAGATGGGGAACAATGATGTATGGTTTTTTTTGGGCTATCATAGAAATTTATTATACAGGAGATAGAAATGAAGTATGGTCGGAGCGGCGAGACTTGAACTCGCGACCTTGCGCTCCCAAAGCGCACGTTCTAGCCATCTGAACTACGCTCCGACTGAATATGTATTGTATCAAATAAACAGCTTGAGATGGTGTCCATTTTCCTTACATAAGAAGGTCAGCGGCCTTTTTCCCTATTTCAACCGCGTAGTTTGTGCCCCGGTCATAGGGATATGTCATATCCATATTGGCAATATATATGTTTTTTTCTGGTGTATTAAAAGAACGGGGGATTTTTATAAACTCTTCATCAAAAATGGGTTGGGCATAGGGGGCCCTATATAAGCCAACAACTTCAGGTGTGTCTGTTAGATGAGGAGATATATTTTTAAGATGAGGAAGAACAAAATCAAGCATTTCTTTTTCTGTTTTTTTTAAAAGCTCACTCCCCTCTTCTACATACCAGGCAACATAACAAATATGCTTATTGCCATAATGAGAGCTCTCGATAAAGTTTGTGTGTTGTACAACGCACATAAAAGGAACGTCCTGTGCGCCAATATTGAGCCAATAAACCCTGTCTAATATTGGTTCTCTTGTTTTTAGGATGAGATTTATGGCATATAGATATCTTCTTTTTTTCTGTTCCTCGCAAAAACTCTGACCAAGCACACCCTTCAACACCTTAATTGATGTGGGGTATGGGAGTGTGGATATGATGATGTCTGCTCTGTCTGTAAAGACCACTCCTTCTTTTGAAAATCGAATCTCAAATATCCCATCCCCTTTTGCTGCTTCAATGATGTTTGTTGACTTATTGATAACAACACCAAGTTCTTCATCTTTTTCCGCAAGTGAATCGATGAATGTTTGGAACCCGCCGTTGGGATATCCAAGGTTTTGTGTTCGTTTTGATATGCGAGCCCAGATAAACGAGGCTAATATTTTTTCCGCATATTTTCCGAACTTTTTCCGAAAAAGCTGCTCCCACATGACTCTCCACATCTCCTCACCCATTGTTTTCCTCAAAAACACCGACGACGACATCTTTTCAAACAACTTTAAAAATGGGGAAATCTTCAAAAAAGCGAGAACGAATGCGGATCTTATCTTGGTAAAAAGTGACAGTTCTGGAAGAAACAAAAAGTCTTTCGGTGAATCTACGGGAAATATGCGGTAATTATTTACGTATCCGAATAATGAGGCGGTAAGGGGTTTTTTGAAGAAAAACCTTTTATATCCAATCGCTTGAGCGAGTCTGAGGATTTCATGATCGTTGCTGAAAATGTGATGATATGTCCTTTCTAGTTTCCAATCCCACCCTTCCTTTCCAAATCCTTGTGCGAGCCCCCCCAAAGTGTTCCCCGCCTCATAAATGACTACGTTGTAGCCTTTTTTTGATAAATAATATGCTGATGTGAGGCCTGTTATCCCACCACCAAAAATGGCTACTTTCATAATGGAGGCTATTCTTTATTTTGTGACAATATAACACCGACAACTAGGGTTAGTGGAATTGCAAAGAGCATTCCCAAAACCCCCGCATACCTTCCCCCAACGATTAGGGCAATTAGTGTTACCACAGGATGAAGCCCTATTACCCTTCTCATAACCATAGGGACTATTATATGATTTTCAAACTGTTGGATGACTATAGAAAGCACCACGGTAAAAAGACCGAGTATTGGAGCCTGTGAAATACCAACAAGGAGTGCGGGAATTGCCGCTATGGTGGGCCCGATTGTGGGTATGGCTTCAAGTGCGCCTGCTATTATCCCAAGTGGAAGAGCATATCGAACCCCCAACAAGAGAAGTCCCATATATGTTAGAACCCCAATTATAGCCATAAGAAAGAGCTGACCAACAAGCCATTGTCCCAATCTTTTTTCAATCTTTTTTTCTATTTTTACAACCTTTTCAGCATCTTGTTTTGATAATAGACGGGCAAGCGCATCATAAATCGTTTGTGAATCAAGTGTAAGGTAAATACTAAAAAATATTGTCGTCACTACAAATGATACGTTTGAAAACAAAGAGCCCACGACAGCGAAGAAATTGTTGGTGACACTTGGGATGTATTGTATAAAAGAAAAATTACCAAGGTTGATGTTTATTGGGATTATTTTTTTAATACTCTCAACTATTGCGGGGAAGTGTTTGATGAAAAGTGTTGTCTCTATGACAAAAGGCGGGATAATCCATGAAATAGCAAATCCCACAAGAAAAATAAAGAGAAGAAATACGGATAATACGGCAACCCCCCGGGAAGCTCCTTTTGACACAAACCATTCAACAGGTTGCTTCGCCGCACTCATTATGATGTATGCAATAAAAAGGGAAAGTAAAAGGTCTCTCATATCCCACGCAAACCTAAGAGAGAAAAACAAGGCTATTCCAATAAGGATTGTTTTAACTGATATTTCTATTTTTGGAAGTTCTTTATCCATATAGATAATAATATCACGCACACTCTCTATTTCGCAAGTGAGAAGGCTAGAACGGTCCTAACCCCAAATTTCTTTAACACCTTGGCACACTCTCCAACAGTTGAGTTTGTTGTTATAACATCATCAATCAGTAATGCTGTTTCGGGGACACCTTCCCCCACATATTTAAACGCGTTATTTATTATCATCCTTCGATCGTTGTCATTTTTTATGTTTGCGAGGTGCTTTGTATTTTTGGTTCTGATAAGAATATTTTTAATTGGGAGACTTATTGTTTTTGCAATGTGATTCCCAATAATGTTCGATTGATTGAATCCTCTTTCAAGCTCTCTCTGGGAATGAAGGGGGATGGGAACGACAACTGGGGAAAACATCTTTTTCCATTTCCAGATTGTTTTGTAAAAGGAGGGGCTGGCAGCCCCAAGCAAACTCGAAAGCACCAGGTGTGCCCGGCGGTATTTCGATTGGACTATGACATCTTTGATGAGAGAGCTATATTTGTAAAAAGAAACACACCCGTCTATCCCCTTGGTTTTTCTACACGCTACATGAGTAAGACCTAAAGTTCCATTTTTACCACAATAAATACACCTATTGTTTTTTATTATCAAAATTTTTTTAAAGCAGTCAGTGCAAATGTAGTCTCCCACAAACCCACACCCAATACAAAACTTAGGAAAAAGAATGGAAAGCATATATAAATGGTTGAAATATATATAGATTGTACTGGTTTTGAGCTAGATATTCCCACTTGCTATTTTGTGTGAAGATGTTTATTATTTGTGGATAAGTTATCCACAAATTATACACGGCTCAATGATGCAATCCACCTGGAAAAGTTTTTTGGAGTATTTAAAAAATTCCCTTCCTGAAAAATCAGTAATATTTTCCTTAATGGGTCAATCCTCACTCCAAGAGATGACGGACGAAAGAATGGTTGTTATGACGGACAGCCTTGGGATGTCTAAATATTTATTGAGTAGGAAGTTGGAGATAGAAATACACATAGCTGCCTATTTTAAGAAGTCGATGCGTGTTGAGTTTATATCTAAACAAAAGACCCCTAGGCTTGAAACACCTCTTCTCACCTACGAACCTCCACTGGAGGATTTATTCACACGCTCTGGGTTGAACCTAAAATATACATTTGATAATTTTGCCGTTTCAACAAGCAACAATGTAGCTTTTGCGGCGGCACAGGCCGTTTCACAAAACCCCGGAAACTCTTATAACCCTTTGTTTTTTTATGGGGGGGTTGGTGTTGGAAAGACTCACTTAGCCCAAGCAGTTGCGCGCACCGTACTTGAAAAAAATCAGGAGGGAAAGGTTTTGTTCTGTCCCGGCGACAGATTTACCAATGAGCTTATTGAGTCTATTCAAAACAAAACCACTCAGGCATTTAGAAAAAAATATAGGCGCCTCCATTTATTAATTGTGGACGACATTCAGTTTATAGCTGGGAAACAGACTGTCCAAGAGGAGTTTTTCCACACATTCAACACGATTGTTGGAGCGGGAGGCCAAGTTATTCTTACATCAGACAGGGCTCCTCATGAAATAAAAAACCTAGAAGACCGCCTTCGTTCACGTTTTTCTGGGGGTCTTATTGTCGATCTCCAACCAGCAGATTTTGAGCTTAGGACGGCCATTCTCCTCATTAAAGCAAAAGAAAAAAATATACAGATACATATGGATGCGGCCCGTGTTGTGGCGGAACAGACAACAGACTCTCGTGCCCTTGAGGGTGCTCTCCTGTCCTTGTATGCTCGGACTATTGGGAGAAAAGATGAGATCGATCTTGAAGAGGTAGACCTTTATTTTAAAAACACTTCTTCTGTTCTCGTTAAGAGAATATCTCCTCAAGATGTTATAAGGGTTGTGTGTCTCTATTATGGAATTAAGCCAAGTGTAATCAAAAGTCCAACACGAACCGAATCGGTTGCCTTTCCTCGTCAAATAATAATGTATCTTTTAAGAAAGGAGCTTCATATGAAGCTTGAAGAGGTTGCTCTGACGCTTAAAAGAAAAGACCACACAACAGTCATGTATGCGTTTGAGAAAATAAGCTCATTGTATATGAAAGACTCCCAGATCAAGGCGGAGATTGATAAGATAGTCCAATCCCTCACTTAAACACGTGAATACCACAGTAATTCCACACCTCTTTTTTTCGATTTGTCTTGTGTTGAAAAGATCTTTCTCATTTTATACACTTATGCACATACTCTACTACTACTAATTTATATATAACTAAATATGGAGATAACAACAAATAAGGACCTCTTGTTAGGAAGCATTCTTCAAGCGTCTCGCTTTACCTCTTCTCGAGTGGGATCCACAGCAGGGCTGCAGGGAATCTTGTTTATTAATAAAGAAAAAAAACTCCATCTATACTCAACTGATTTGAGCACCTTCTTCCACACATCAATAGGTTCAACACAAGAAGGAGAGTGTAGATTTCTTCTTGATACGCGGAAGATTGTCGAGTTCTTGTCTTATCTTGCTCCTGGGGACATAACGGCACACATTGAAAAAGAAAAGATGACAATTCTCCAGAAGAAATCGAAGGGGACGTTTCCTTTTATGCCAGGAGTCGATTTTCCAACACCGCCAAGAATGGATGAGAAAACACAAAAAATAGAAGTAAAGACGTTTGAGAAGATAATCTCTCTCGTATTATTCTCTGCTTCAAAAGACCTGTCTCGTCCCGTGTTAAGCGGTGTTAATTTTGTTGAAAAGGATGGAGAAATGGATGTGGTCTCCACAGACGGGTTTAGACTGTCCCTTCTTCATATAAAAAATGACATCAATCTAAAAGCGTCTCTCGTTCCGGCTGAGTTTTTGGTGGAACTGTCTCGAAACATAAAAGAAAAAAAAGAGATACAGATGAGCTATCTAGATAAGGAGAAGATGATATTCTTTAAAACAGACGAGGATGAATACTTTACTCGCCTCATTGAGGGAGACTTCCCTCCCTACGAGAGGGTTATTCCAAAGGAAAAAAAGACCACCATTATATTAGACAAAGAAGAGTTAATTAGAAACGTAAAACTTATCTCTGTGTTCGCTAGAGATTTTTCAAACATTGTTGTTTGTAACTTCGACAAGAATGGCCTTACTTTTTCACCAAAGACAGAAGGAGGGGCTGAAAACTCAACAACCCAAGAATGTGAATTTGAAGGGGCGGCGATGAGGGTTGCATTCAATTTTAAATTCCTTATCGACTTCTTGAACTCCACAAAAGATGAAAAAATATCAATAGAATTATTGAGACCAGACGCTCCAGTTGTGTTCAAGACCAGCGAAAAAGACTACACACATATAATTATGCCTGTCAGAATTCAGGAATAATGAGGGGTGAGGCATTCTTTAACTAAAGAGTCGGCGTCTTCGTTTTTTTCTCGAAGCACATGAGTGTAGGATATTGGAACCCCAATCTGTTGCTCGAGGGATCTTATCTCGAAAACAAACTCTCTAATTCTTTCGTTTTTTACCTTATATAATCCATTTAATTGACTTACTAGAAGAAGTGAGTCAGAGATAAAAGAAACGGAAGAGATGGGAATGGTTTTTTTTAGTCTTAAAACAGCGAGAAGAGCGTTATTGACAGCCATATATTCTGCGTAATTATTTGTTTGAGAACCCAAAAAAAAACCCTTTTTTTCCAGAAGCGATCCATTATTTTTTGTGATAACGTAGGCGCTAGCAGCGGGGCCAGGATTATGGAGAGCTCCTCCATCGGTGTGAATAATAATGTCCATGAGCTATATTATAGCTCACCAAGCTGTTCTTTTTTCTTTGTTTCGTCTCTTACAAGAGTGAGGAATCGCTCCGTTGAAGAAAGCCTTCTGTGGCCGACTATTTTTGCAATATATTCCAAAGATGCCCCACTAAGTATTTGTTGGGCTATAAATGTATTTCTTAAGTCGTTTACCGTTGCTTTTTGTATCTCAACCTCTCTAAAACAACGATTGATTATCTGTCTGATATTTCGGATGAGAATTGATTTTCCACTTCTTGTTATAAAAAGAGGATCTTCTGGTTTACCATTACCCCTTACCTTAACATATTCAGAAACGGCTTTTTTTGCAGATTTATTAAGAGGAATATTTCTTTCTGGCGTTTTTCCATATATGCATATATGAAGGTCTCCCTCAAGAACGTCTCCAAGTTTTAACCCCGCTAGCTCACCTATTTTAATTCCCGTCTGAAGGAGTACCTCAATAAGAGCATAGGTGCGAGCATCATCCTTGGCGAAGTCTCGAAGAGCATGATATTCTTGTTTGCTTAAAATTCGAGGAGCGGACTGTGTGTATTTTGGATGTGACACATCAAGGGAGGGATTTTGTTCAATTTTCTGATTATTTTTTAGAAATCTAAAAAAAGTCCGTATAGAATTGAGTTTGCGAGAGGCTGATTTTTTTGTATATCCATCCTTAATGAGTTTTCCAATGAAACCATCAATATCTTCTTTTTTTATTTCCCTAACATCGTTTTTTTCAACGCTTGAAAGGAATCCAGCAAACTGCTCAAGATCTTTTTTGTATGCGATGAGTGTAAAAGATGATTTTCCTTGGGAGGAAAGGTATTGGATGAACTCTATTATAAGAGTTCTTATAGCTGTAAATTCCATGGTCCTATAATATAACACATGCGTGGGAGAATTGCAACTTGAAGTGGCTTATTTCATGAAACTATGGGTATCGTGGGGTCAATATTTCTCAAAATATACGCTTTCTTTAGGGATCTTTAGGGAAAGGAGGAGTGTGCGAAGAGACTCGATAACTGTGCGTGAGCCACATAGATAATATTCATCATCAATATTAGGCTCTCCAAGAACGCCTTTCCAAACGTCTTGAATATGACCCGTGCGGTAATGTTGCAGTAAATATACGGGAATTGATGCTAAAGAATCCTGTCTTGATAAACAATAATAAAAAGAAAGACCGCGTTGAGTAGAAAGTGAGCTTAATTCATCAAACAGATATGTTTCGTCGAGAGTCTTCATTCCCCAAAAAAGGACACTGTTTTTGAGGTTGGTGGGGGATGAAGAAAGGAAAAAGCTTCGAATTGGGGCATAGCCCGTGCCTGTTGCCATAAAAACCTTCCTTTTTTGGTTATTCTGTTGTGTAAAGAGACCAGCTGGCCCACCAACATCCACGCAGTCGCCTATACGAAGCTTTTTTAGATACTGTGTGCCAACACCACCATCCACAATCTTTATTAACAACTCAAACTCCCCATATTTACTAGGAGCGCTAGCGAATGAATACAATCTTTTTAAAGGGGGTTGGCCGGGAATGGTTAAGATAGCATACTGCCCAGGAGTAAAACTAAATGCACCCTCTAGTGAATAAAAATAAAGGTGATACACATCTTCTGAAACCTGTTGTTTTGCGAGGAGGGTGGCTTTAAATTGGTTCATAAAGGACTATTATAAATGAGATCTCTGATTAATTTCCGCCTCAACGAGTTCTCTTGGTTTCCCATACTTTAATCGAGAAAGCTGAATGATTGCTTGTGCAAGCTTCTCATTAGCCCCCTTTTTATACTCTGAAAAATCTTTTGTCATATCTATAGAAAATGGCGGTACAGGCTCATTGTCAACAATCGTCTTCATGTAGGCATGAAAACGCTCCACATTTATTAAATCCGACTCTCCAAATGTTGGTTGGTACTCGCGTTGGATATAGGAAGCGTCTGTCACACCAACACGGAACGAGATAAGACTACCCACATTACCAAACACCGCATTCTTTACCTCTTCATCCATCTGTCCAATAAACTGGTTGGCCACAGTAAGACTTAGATGATATTTTCTTGCCTCGGAAAGGATGGTCGCAAAATCTGGGGTAGCGAAGTTTTGGAACTCATCGACATACAAGAAAAAATCTCTTCTGTCAGCCTCAGGTATTTCTTGACGACTCATGGCGGCAATGAGGATTCGTGGAATAAGGACGAGTCCTAAGAAACTTGAATTTTCCTCACCCATCTTTCCTTTTGATAAATTAATAAGAAGTATTTTCCCCGTGTCCATTATTTCTCTAAAGTCAAAAGAAGACTTAGATTGACCAATGATGTTTCGCATTGTTTTATTTGTAATAAATCTACCGAATTTTGAGACGATATAATCGAGAACCTCCGATTTATGGAAGTCTGATGTTTGAGCTATTTGATCGGTCCAATAACGACGCACAATAGGGTCACTCACCTTTGGAAGAAGCTCCTGAACGTATTTTTGATCAGTTAGAACACGAACAATCTCAACAAATGTAGCCCCCGGCTCACACATAATGGTCAACATGGCATTTCTTACCGCGTGTTCAAATCGAGGGCCAATAATACCGGTTCGTTGCGGATCGTACAACTTATACATCAAGTTGATGATAGCTGAGGTAATAAAATGTTTTTGCTCTTCATTTTTAGCTTCTAATAGATTTAAACCCATTGGCCTATCTCCATCTGAAGGGTCAAAATATATAACGTCCTCGGCTCGCTCAGGAGGTATGCGGCGGACAATATCATCAATCAAGTCTCCATGGGGATCCATCACACAGACCCCATGGCCAGCCTTAATATCCTGAACAGCCATATCTTGAAGAAGTACAGATTTTCCCACACCGGTTTTCCCAATGATATAAGTATGACGAGCTCGATCCTTAGGTGAAACACACACTGGTCTTTTAACGCCACGATAATAACCAAAACCCATAAACGTTCCACCCGATGTTGGAACCTCAGAAGAAACAGGGGCTGTTTTTGCTTTTAACCACTGAATATGAGGTGTTTCAATAGTTTTATTTGGAAAATGGAAAATTGAGGCAAGTTCATCTGGGCTCAAAATAGAAATCGACTTATACCACGAAACCTCAAAAACAGGAAAAAACTTATATATAAAGTTGATCATAAATCCACCCTGAAATAGAACCTTTGCTTTTTTGAGGGAGTTTTGGTCAGAATTAAACTGGGCAAGAGCAGACCCGATGTTTCGTGCATGTAAACCAGCGAGATCTTTTGTTTTTGCAGAAACAACATATCGAATTGTGGTTTCAAATCCTGTGCGTGAACACTTATCCTCAATTTTTTCAAGAACCTTTGGGTCGCTGCTAAAAGTTGCCTTTTCCGGATTAGCCTCATTCTTTTTTGTGGAGGAGACATACGATTTACCTGATTTTTTCCACTTACCCTCCGCAGGTCTAATCAATAATTGGATTATTGCCCCTTCTCCTTCACCTATTTTTGACAGGGCAGATGTAATTGCAGACAGCGTATCCGTTGGGATATCTCTATATGTCTTTAGAGGCATATATGAGAAATCCTTTTGAACCAGAGACCCGCTTACAACCTTACCTTCCTCTGAGAAGATATTTGGTTCGTCAACCTTTCTGATATCGGCATTTGGATAATAACCATAGATTGTTTTTTCTATTAGGTCGACGATTTTTGCAGGCGCAGAAACGTAAAATCGAATCTCTGATTGGGTTCCAACAATCTCAAAACAAACGACATCGTCAACATCAAGGAATGAGAAAAAACCACCCTTCTTGAGAGTGCTGAAGGAGCCGAACATCTGCTCAGCGGCATCTATTTTTATTTCGTTATCTTTTGATACGCGCACCTCAAGCGTTACCATCTCAAGAGACATCTGCTCTCTCTTTTTCAATCGGGAATAGAGAACAGCCGCATAAAAAAAGAGAAGGGTCGCTATCCCAGCAAGCCCGGCCGCAAGAAGGGCGATACCAAGCGTAATAAGTCTTTCTGTGATGGTTTGAAGACCAACGATATCCATAAAAAAATTATATACTATATATCATGCTCGCACATGATGTCTTTTACAGGAAATTAGGTTCAAAAAATACGGTGTATTTTCTTGGAATCTTGTTTTGTGTAATGCTTATTGCCGCAAATATTGTTGCTTCCCAATCATTTAATGCGCACATGTATGGATATATGGATGGAAAAGAGGAAGACCAGCTTGCCTATCTGAAACACATATGGGGTTCACCACTTTTTGACAAAGAGATTGACGCGTTAAAAGCTGAAAACAAAACATCATTGCTTGGCCAGTGGGAAAACATCCAGAACCAAAACAACAAAAGGATTTCTATGATGGAGGGTGTGGTCCAAACACATCCTTATTCACCAGAGCTTTATTACAACCTATTTCTACTATATTCTGAGAACGGAAACACCCCAAAAGCGCAGGAAAACCTACAGAAGGCAAGGCAAATTGACCCCTCTATATAATAATACCCATAATGCCAAAACAAAAAATATCACTTTCTTTAGTCATCCCTGTTTTTAACGAGGCAAGCCGCATACACAAACTTAATGAGGTTTTTACCTACACAAAGAAACACAAATCAATAAAAGAGGTGATAGTGGTTGACGATGGGAGTAAGGACAACACAAGGCGATTATTATTTGAACTAAAAAACAAGCACGCAATTAAAATCATTTCCTACAGCAAGAATAAAGGAAAAGGGTTTGCAATAAAGAAAGGAATGCTAGCCGCAAAGGGAACACACGCTCTTTTTATTGATGTTGATCTTTCAACTCCACTTTCAACAATTGGAACACTCATAAAAGTAATGCCAGGTTTTGACATTATTATCGGAACAAGAAAAAACAAAATGGCAAAGGTTGAACAAAGACAACCCATCATTCGTGAGGTAATGGGAAGAGGATTTACCCTTCTCTCACAGATTCTTCTTGGTGTTCATGTTACCGACTTTACCTGTGGTTTTAAATGTTTTTCAATAAAATCAGCGAGGGAAATATTTTCTAGACAAACAATCGAAAGGTGGTCGTTTGACTCAGAAGCCCTATTTTTGGCTAAGAAATATAATTACTCAGTAGGAGAAATCCCTGTCGTATGGAGAAACGACCCCAACACAAAGGTCAGATTCCCACAAGATGTGGTAATTTCAATACTAGAGCTCCTTAAGATTATAATGAATGACAAGACGGATGTGTATAAAAACAATCACTTAAGGACACATAATAGATAAGATGGGTTTTCAAAAACAGTCCTACCACACCTTTCTTTTACAAGAGAATTAATTCCTTCATTAGTACCCAAGACATTATATCTTCCTCTCTGATAAGGGCCAATGACGAGAATGTCATTGGTGGAACAACGCCTTAACGGGAAGATGACCCTATCCATTATCACAGGAAGTTCAGCAATCAGAAACCACCCCTCATAACACAGTTTGTTTTTTGGATGGACAGAGGAAGTAATAAATCTCCCCACACCCACTTCATCACTCTTTGAGAAAATTGGTGCAAAAAACGGACCCTGTAAATTATTTACAACGAATGGCTTTTTTGAATCGAAATCATCTTTTTTCAATGAGTAGAACGGAATTGCAAGCTGATTACTAACAAACATATAAAACGTCATCAGACAGAATACAATAGAGATTAGTGCGGAAATACGCAATTTTTTTATTGGGAATTGACGTATTAGTTGTGAATAAATAATCGAAATAACAACCATTCCCAAAATAACACCAGGGAATGCATGTCGAAACCAACCCATCTGCGACAGCAGCACATACCAAACAAAGAAAGAGAAGAAGCAGCCCATCACAAAAGCAAGGAGGGGATGGACAGATTTACGCAAGAAGGATGACAAAATCAATGGAACCCCAAATAAAAATGTAGGGACTCCGACATGGCGCCACACATTCATTTTATTTTCAATAAAACTCAAAGACAATCCTCCACTTAAAATCAACAAGCCACTTCCGCCAACCTTCATTTGGAGATATTGGTCATTGTTGATTGCCATATATCCGGCCATACCAAAATGAGAATAGAGATATATAAGACGATATAATTCAAACAGTAGTGTTGGGATAACCACAGAAGCAATAAGGAGGAGGGTAGATGAAATTTTTCTTCTCATGACCAAATGAAGAACAACTATTGAGGGAAAAGCCAAGAAAAAAAGACTTTTTGTCTGAGCGGACAAGCCTATAAATAAGCCGCCGAATACAATCAATTTTGGAGTCAATTTTTTTTGAGATATAAGTATTAATCCCATCAAAAGATAGAGAAGGGCAATTTGTTCACTGAAAGCCTCAAAACTTTGATTAATCCAAATTTGGGGGTAAAACCACATCCATATTCCAAAAAAAACAAACGCCACAATACCACCGAACCTATAAACAAGGGTAAAAAGCAGAACAACAAGAAGGGAAAAACAAAAAAGAGGCCATATGCGGAACTGAATCCAACCACTACCAAAAATTTTTAAAATCAGTGCTTCCGGGATAATAAATCCTGGTCCAACAGTAACACCAGCAGGAAAGTATGAATATCCTTTTTCATCCTGCACTGAAGAACGTTCATGGATACTTGGGGCGGGGCCTCGCTTATCCGAGTTTTCAATAGTGTTTATTGAAGAAGCATAGATACCTTTTTCGGCAAGATTTCTGGCAACACTTAAATACCACCCACTGTCATGCTCTATCCCCACATCTTGAGTGGCGACGAATATGATGAAGCGAGAAATAAAAATGAGAGAAAATATAACTATGAAAATATAAGGAGAATATTTTTTCATAAATCACAGTATACAGCAGAAAGATATTAGCATTATAATGATGATATGAGACAGGTACATGTGTACATTATAGGAGATGTAATAGGTGTTGGGTTTCGGGCCTGGATGAAAATCCAAGCAAAGATAATAGGGACTAAAGGGTGGGTTCGCAATGTCTACATCCACCCAGATAAGTTTGGACCCGGAGGAGGAATTGAGGCTGTGATCCAAGGAGAAGACGAGAAAGTTGAGGAAATGGTTGCAAAAGCAAAAGAAGGCACCCCCGTTAGTCGCGTGGAAGATATTGAGCTCTACGAACAATCTCCGAAAGAACTATTCGAAACGTTTGAAATACGAAAATAGAGCTTGCCCTGAGCTTGTCGAAGGGTGGACCCGAGGGGATTTGAACCCCTAATCTCTTCCATGCCATGGAAGCGCGATAGCCGTTACGCTACGAGCCCAAAAAAGAACTTCTTTATTATAATTCACAAACACCATTCCCGCATAAGAAATTCTATCCAACAAAATATCCCTGTATAAAGAGAGAAAGGATGAGAATCTGCAAAACAACAAACAAAAAGAGTATTAGGAACTTTAATTTGGTATTTTTAATTGTTCCAAGGTAAATGAAGAATGAAAGTGAAAAAAGAGCATACCGAGGGATTGAGGAAAAGGTCCCCGTTGCCGTTGGAAGGACAAGATTGACAAAAGAAAAAAGATTCAATCCAAGCAGACTCCAATCAATACATTTAGTCGTTTTCATGCGAATGTGCTTAATTGTTTTTTGTAAATTAAGAATAAGAATGACAAACATAAGACTGAATATTGTCATCTCAAAAAATGACAAATACCATTGGAAATCGTGATTGGCAGTAAAGAATATTTTTAAATATCGATAATAAACTTGCGGAAGGAATACTAGATGAGTGGAGCGATGGGCACCAAATATCGGTTGCGAATTAAAGAAGAAAAGAGGGTCGCCAGTAGTTTTCCAAAGATATGTCATATAAAAAAAGAGACCGAGAAGAGGAGAAAAAAGAACAGGCTTAAGCATAAATGTTGCATGCTTAACGTTTTTTGATGAATCCTCATTTTTCGTAAGGAAATGAAAGAAAAAGGGAATGAGGAGGAATATCCCTATAAGACGAGTTGACGAAGATAAGGCGGCACATATTCCTGCAGCCCAATAATTTTTTTTTTGAAGGAAATAGAGAGAGAGAACAAAAAGCATAAAAAAAAGACTCTCCGTATAAACCATTCCAAAATAGAAAGCAGTAGGGAAGCAAAGGAGAAAAAATAATGGCCATGATGATTTTATGTTCCACAACCTTAAAAGTCTATTTAAAAACACAAGACCAATTATCAATGAGATATTTGAAATAAATAGGGCACCAACAAGATAATTTGGGATTATATATCCGATGAAATGAATAAGAAGGGGATAGAGCGGAAAAAAAGCTTGTTCCCATTGGGAATAGTTTTGCTTAGCAATTAATAAGTAATGAATGCCATCAAAATTAGCGAACGACGAAATCCATGAAGGGAGACCATACTCGACGAGGAGCTCTTTATAAGGGAAAAATCCCAAATAGGGGACTATTTTCTGCGCAAATAGGGAAATGATGGAATACACAACTATCATATCCTTATTCTAACATGCCCTATTCCCACTCCATTGTCGCTGGGGGCTTGGTGGTAATATCGAATACGACACGGGAAATATCAGGAACCTCATTTACAATACGCGATGACATTGACTGAAGCACGTCATAAGGAACCCTAGCCCAATTGGTTGTCATTACGTCTTTTGACTCAATAATGCGAAGTGCGACAACCTCCATAAAATATCTCCCATCCCCCTTCACAGCAGTACTAAACGTATTTGTCATTATGGAAAAGCTCATATACACCTTCTCATATAGGCCCGCTTTTTGTATTTCTTCAATCACAATTGCATCTGCTTGTTGTTGTTGGGCGAGGCGTTTTTCGTTTACCTCTCCCATAATCCTGATGGCCTGACCTGGTCCTGGAAACACCTGTTTGCCGACAACATCTGTAGGAAGGCCAATCATTGTCCCGATCAGTCTTACTTGGTCTTTATAAAAATGACGTAAGGGTTCAAGTAATTTTAATTTCATCTTTTCAGGAAGTCCTCCAACATTATGATGAGATTTAATTTTTTGCGCGTGTTTTGTTCCTTTGCTTTCAATAACATCGGAATATATGGTCCCTTGTGCGAGGTGGGTGACACCAGTTAATTTTTTTAACTCATTTTCAAAAACCCTAATATACAGCTCTCCGATTATTTTCCTTTTTGTTTCGGAATCTGTAACACCCTTTAGTTTTGAAAGGAATAATTTTTGTGCATCAACAATAATGGGGGCTACTCCTATTTTATCCTTAAAAAGCGTCTTGACAGTATCCGCTGTCCCCACCCTCATAAGACCACTTTCCACGTATACAGGATAGAATTTTTTCCCAATTGCTTTTGCTATGAGGGCTGCTGCGACGGTTGAGTCGACTCCACCAGATACGGCACAGATTACGTTTCCCGTCCCAACTTCAGTGCGGATAGACTCGATTATCGAATCAACATCAATGGATGTTTTTTTTGTTTTAAGAGCGCATACACGGGTAATAAAGTTATATAGTATTTGAGTGCCGAAGGTTGTGTGGTCAACTTCTGGGTGGAATTGAATTCCATACATTTTTCTCTTATGGTTCACCACAGCCCCAAACGTGACTCGTTCTGTCTTGCCGAGAACACTAAATCCCTCAGGGATCTTAACCACACTGTCACCATGACTCATCCAAACAGTTGAATAGGAATCAATCTCTGTAAATAAGGGTGCAGTCTCTTCAATTTCAAGATGGGCAGGGCCATACTCTTTCCTGCTTGGCTTTACACTACCACCTAGCAGATGAGCCATCAACTGCCAACCATAGCATATCCCAAGCATTGGTACTTGCAGCTTGAAAAATGATTTAGGGAGTGTTGGAGCCCCCTTTTCATAAACTGAGGATGGTCCGCCTGACAAGATGACCCCTTTTGGCTTATAGTTTTGCACAGCGTTAGGCGCTTCTTCAGGTGTGGCTATGTGAATAGATACTCCCATATCCGTCAACCTTCTTCCGATTAAATGGGTTGTTTGCGAACCAAAATCAATGATGAGGATCATATGGTTGGGGGATTATTGATAACTTTTTCCTGGATTTGTAACAAGAATATCATGTGGATGGCTCTCTTTGAGAGATGCTTGTGAAATTCGGACGAACCGAGCTTGCTTGTGAAGAAGTTGGATATTTTTTGTACCAACATAATACATGCCAGACTTTATACCTCCAATAGCTTGTTCCAGGAGTTCTTCCACTGTTCCCTTGATAGGGACAAGTCCCTCAACACCCTCTGCAACAAGTGCTCTGTCTGAATATGACTTACCATGAAACTCCCCTTCTGATTTAATTTTTGCTCCTTGTTGCATAGCTCCAACAGACCCCATTCCGCGATATGATTTAAACATGTATTCTTCTTTCTCTATCTTCAGAATATCCTTGAAACGAAGTGGTACACGCTCTTTTTTTAGCAATACCTTTTTCCCAGGTGATTCTTCACAGGAAGCAAAAAAGCTTCCCATCATGATCGTTGACGCACCAGCCGCAAGTGCTTTCACCATGTCTCCTGAGTAGGTTATTCCCCCATCAGCGATAACAGGGACCTTATATTTTTGTGCCACAGGACCAATTTCCAGAAGTGCAGTCATCTGAGGAATTCCCATACCGGAGACTATGCGTGTTGTGCAGATCGCACCAGGACCCATACCGACTCGTAACCCATCTGCCCCAGCCTTAATCAAAGCGAGAGCTCCTTCTTTTGTCGCAATATTTCCCCCAATAACTTCAAGATGAGGATATTGGTTTTTGATAGAAGAGATGGTATCAATAACTGTTTTTGCATATCCATGAGCTGAGTCGACAATAACCACATCAATACCGACTTTCACTAACTTTTCAATTCGTTCATCATATCCTTCAGCGCTTACAGCAGCCCCTACTAATAAGTTTAACTTCTTCACTTTTTGCACTTCCTCAACTTGTTTTTCGACAGAAAGATTACGATGAATGAATCCTATCCCTCCCACCCGAGCTAAAGAAATAGCCAACCCGCTTTCGGTGACAGTATCCATAGGCGCGGAAGTAAAAGGAATAGAGAGGGCTATATTTTTAGTCAGTTTTGTTTCAAGTGATATATCCTTCCTTTTGAAATTGCTGTATCCAGGACGAAGAAGAAGATCATCAAATGTCAATCCTTCAATGAATGAATTAGAGATACAGGTTGCCATATTTATTTCTTAAATTTATAAATGAATATTGGAATGACCACTTTATTGTTTGTTTGATTTGGGCGAGTGTAAGGATTTTATTCGTTTCTAAATACTCATATTGCTTCATAAGATGGGCATCTTTTATCATTTCCGGCCAATCAGTATTGATGGTGATTTTAACTTTATTTTCAAAAAGCGTTTGAAGGATATCTCGCATTTCATCATTATCTTTTACGGCTTGAGTCATAAGATTGCTCAACGGACATACTTCCAGAACAATATCTTTTTCTCTAAGGACAGCCATGAGTTTTTTATCATATGCAGCTTTTATCCCATGTCCTATTCGGTTTGGTTTTGCATATTTGACACAATCCCACATATCATTATCTGGGTCGGTTTCCCCCGAATGGGACGTTATTTTTAATCCAGCTCTACGTGCTTTATTAAGTATTTGTTCATAATCTTTAAAATGGAATGTTCCTTTGTCGTAGTTTGAAAAATCAATCCCAACGACACCGCGACTATGATATTTGATTGCCTTTTCTACTATGATCGCATTCTTTTCGACGGAAAATTGGCGATCCAGACAAAAGATTATCCCCGCATGAAGTTTTGGATATTCCAAAAGTGAACGCTCCATCCCTCGAAGCATCGCCATAATAACATGATCCAAATCGACCTCCCCATCTCTATTATGTTTCATCGGATTCCCTCGCAGTTCAAGAAGCGTTATATTATTTGAGCGATATGCACCACTCATTGTTTCATATACCCCCTTTTCGAGAGCAAGAGAACCGGAAGATAATTTATCCAGTATTGGATGATAAACAGAGTCGAGATATTGTTTCAATGTTGATTTGTGATTTGGATTGAGGACGACAAAATCCACAAACTCATGATAATCCCGTTTTGTAAGTTTATATCCTTCGCTTTGGGCGATATGCCAATATACCGCTGGGGGAATAGACGTCCCGATATGGGCGTGTAGATCTGCTAGATTACAAAAAAGCCCGCCATGTGGGCGGGGTGTTTTCGAAAGCGACTCTTGTATGGGTCTTTCCATATTAAATAATAGCAACATTTTCCCAAAATGCAAGTAATGTTGTTTTTTTAACTCTGATTATTTAAATAATCAGAGCAGAGATAGAAGGGAAGACAGGAACTTTTTCATCTGACCACTTGCTTTGTTCGCTTGCTCTACAACATCTTTATGGTCGTGTTTGACAAATGCAAGATTGGTTACAAATGATAGTCCTAGTACTTTTATCCCAAGCGACCTAGCAGCCAATGTTTCAGGAACTGTGCTCATTCCACACACATCAGCACCTAAAAACTTAAGAGCCATTTTATCTGCTGGTGTTTCGTAATTTGGGCCATGGTAATACACATATATACCTTCATGAAACGCAATATTATTTTCAACACATATTTTTCTCGCTTGCTCTCTCATTTTGGGATCAAACACCTCAGAAACATCAACAAATTGAGCGCCCTTGAGTGGACTGTCAATTGCCAGAAATAAAGTAATTATGTCTGAAAGAATGACAAAATCACCAACTTTATATTTTTCATTTAAGGCACCACACGCCGCAGTAAGAATTAAATTCTTTACGCCAAGTTTTGCAAATAACCGTATTGGAGCAGTTGCCTCATATCCTGAAAATCCTTCATACATATGAAATCTCCCAGACATACATGCAACTCTTTTTTGTTGTATAGTACCAATGATGAGCTCTCCAACATGACCCGGCACAGAAGTTTTTATATCAAACAATTCTTCATACGAAATTCTTTTTTCAATCTGAATATCATCAATAATTTTATTCCAACCGGAGCCAAGTATAAAAAGCGTTTCGGGAAATGAGGAGAATGATTGTTTTATAATTTTATATCCTTCATCTATGGTTTTCATATATTTCTATTTTATTATATGTGGGCGGCTTTCTGCTTGTGCCGCTGATGAAACGAATGTAAATAAAGCCTTCTTTTGAAATTCTTGAATTGTTTGGGCACCTGTGTATGACATGGCGCTTCTTACTCCTCCTGTCATCTCATTAATTATTTGCTCAACAGATCCTCTCGCAAGAACATCTGTTTCAATTCCTTCTGCAGCGCGGAACTCACCTGGTTGAGTCCCATTATCTTTCATGTAGCTTGTTGAGGCTTGTCCCCGGAACCGTTTATATCCATTGTGAATCTCTCCTGGCGTTTCCTCGGTTCCTGCAAACGCAGAGCCAATCATAACGGAATTAGCGCCGGCAGCCAATGCTTTTGCCATATCTCCTGGATATCTAATCCCACCGTCAGCAATTACATATATACCAGTCTCAGTCGTTTCAAAAATTGCCGAAAGCTGGGGAAATCCGGAACCCGCAACCAAACGAGTCGTGCATGCGCCGCCAGGCCCAACTCCTACACGCGCAATATCAACCCCCACCTTTTTATAAGTAGATGCTTGTTCATATGTTACGATGTTTCCCGCAACGATGAACATATCTAGCTTATCTTTAATATCTCCCGCTGTCCTGGCTACTTTTCCCATACCTCCATGAGCAACATCTAAAAGAATCATTCCAGCGCCCCGTTCTTTTAGTTGACTCGCTTGTTCAAAAGCGTTTTCCAATCCTAAAGCATACAAACAAGGAATATTGTCTCGTGAGAATTGTTCACACAATGAAAGTGTTTCGGCAAAATTATTATTGCGGGGAAGAGAACCAATCGCTCCAAGGTCTGCTAGTTTACGTATCATTCGTTCGCCTGAAACTGTATCCATTGGGGCAGAAACGATAGGAGTTCTTAATGTGTACGGACCAAATTGCACCGATAAATTAGGTTGTCGTCGTGACTCAATTTCAGTTCCCGACCCGGGGACGAGAAGCACATCATCGTATGTTATGGAAGTTGGAGGTGGGAATTGAGGTGGGAATGTAGGCCAGCGAGTTGTTTTTCCCAATCCTACATAAAATTCTTTTGACATGTGGTCGTATTATAGACTTTTTATAACACTTATAACGTCGTTAACAAATCATCCTCAACGTTCCTTATAGTACTGATTTATGTATTGCCTTGGAATGTGCAAATCAATAAGGTTCTGTCTGATTTCCTTTTCCGTTATATTTTTTCTTTTCATCATTGTTGAAATTGCTTTGACAGTCTCCCTCATGTCATAGGGAAAGACAATCCATTCATCAACTGATTTCACATAAAAATCCGGAAAGTGATGAGTCCATGGTTTAATATATGGGGACGCTGTCGTGATACTTGCAGCACCCAACTCGGTAAGATATTTGATTCCGCGTACAAATGTCTTTCCCGTATCTGAGACATCATCAATCAATAGAATATGCTTTCCTTTTAAATCTCCTCCGACATGATATGAAATATCGCTCATCTGTTGCTGTTTGAAGTCTTTATAGCTTGAGATGGTGAAAGATGCCACGGGAAGGTTTAAAAAATCTGATGCTATGTGGGCGATAGTTAAACCGCCCCGTGCAATTCCAACAATAAGATCAAGTTTATTTGCCTTTTTTTGAATTTTCTCCGTTAATGAATGAGTTGTTGAATGAAGCTTCTGCCAACTTACGCTGTAGTATTCCATATTTTCCAAGTATATCGTATTTATTTTTTAACAACGATAAAACATTCTTCCATGCGCTTATCTTTCATACGTTTTAATATTGCATCAAAATCATGTATTTGAGATTTGTGTTCTTTAATCGCTGCAATTTTTATATTGAGTACCGATGTCACATCGATACGCTTGGAGATGGTCTCCTTCGGATATCCAGCCGGAAAGTATACGAAATATGTCTGGCCGACTCCTCTCTGCGCTTCATCAAGACAAAAATAATGTAACTCTTTCACGTAGGGGAGTCGATAAAAAACATAGCTTGTTATCATCGAGATCGCAATGTGATCCAGATGTCCTGATATACCACGATTTTCATACGTAATAAATAATTCCGGTTTGTGTATATTTGCAAGCTCTTCTATCTTGTCGGCAACGGCATGATAATTGTTATTCTTAAGTTCACCATCAATAAAACCGAGAAAGAATACATCCTTTATCCCAAGGATTTTTGCTGCAGCTCTCAATTCTTTCTCTCTCTTATGTACAAGTAGTTCTTCTGTCTTTGAATAATCCTGCCCCGCTTCTCCTTTTGTCGCGCAGACGAGATAGACATCGTGTGTTTTTGCAAGAAGAGCAATGGTGCCGCTCGGGCCAAACGACTCATCATCAGGGTGAGCAAAAAGAGCAAATATTGTTTTTTTCATGAGTTGATTATAATAGTTTAGTGAAAAAAATTATTGGGACAATAAAATTCGGCTCACAAAACGTGCTCCTTCACATTAAAGATGAAGAGTTGGCTGAATTTGTACAACACGAATATATTATTAACAAAAAAATCACTTCTTTAAAGTCACATAAAATGCAGATATATGTATTAAGTGATGGACATCTAACAGAGTATTTAGTGAAAGAAGGAGGATTGCCTACAAGAAGAATAAAACTAGACATAAATGTTTCTGTCAATATTAAAGAGTTTATATTGCAGGGGTTAATTGAACTATGTTTAAGTAAGAAAGGATTTTATTTTATGCATGGCTCTTCCTATTTGAGAAACAAGAATCTTTTTGTATTTCTTGGTTCTTCAGGAAGCGGAAAAACAACAATTCTCAAGTTACTAAACCCAAAAAATATCATAAGTAATGACACAGTAGTATTGAGAAGAAGCAACAAAAAAATACTCTCTCTATATAGATCACCTTTTGATGCTCGTTCAGTCTTTAAACAATCATCAAAAAAAATTTCTATCAAGAATATTCATTTTTATAAATTAACAAAGAATAAAATTAACACAATATCAGAACTTAAATTTCATGAAAAAATTGAACTACTAATAGAAAATATGAACTTACATATGTTTGCAATGCAAACAAATATAGCTTCGGTAAACTCACTTAAGATTGTCTGTCAAAAACAGGCGGTAAAAAATGCATTAACACTTCCAAACTCATCAAAGATATATAATCTCAGTTTTAATTTGGATTTAACCAGTGCGGTGTTTTCAAACATCTCTAAACATGAATAAATATTCTGTTGCCGTTCTTACCTGTAAGCGTGAGGGGCTTTTCAAGAGGTGTTTAACCTCTATATTAGAACAAACAATAAAACCCGACGAAATAATAGTTATTGATCAAAACACCAAAAACTCACTACAAAAAACGATAGAACAGATTCAAAGCAACAACAAAAAAGTACAAATAAAATATATTCATATGAAAATGAAGAATGTTTCAGTTGGAAGGAATGCGGCAATAAAACTAGCTAGCAACAACTTCATTCTTTTTACCGATGATGATTGCGAAGTAGAAAAAAATTGGGGCAGGAATGCGGTTCGTGCGCTAAGCACACATTCATTAGTGCTTGGAAACTGTTTAATAAATGGGCAACAAAGAAGCATCCTTGCGAGAATTCAACATAGGTTAACTGATTCCTACTTTTCTCTTTTTAGATTTCAAACAAGCAAAAATGATTTTCAATCATACATACTAGATACAAAAAACTGTGCTATAAACAAAAAAGCAATCCTTAAACACAATATTTTATTTAATCCTCAACAACCCTATATAGAAGATATAGATTTTTCATATCAAGTATATATAAAAGATATGCCAATCCAGTATGAATCAAAAATGATTATAGCCCATACGTACAAAGATAATATATTTGACGTCTTAAAATCCCAATTTAAATTGGGACATAATTTTCAGATATTAGATAAAAGATGGGAAAGGAATATCCGTATCAAAGCCTTGAAAGCGTACATGCTTACTAAGCATGAGAAAAAAAATAACGAGACTGCAGCATCATATAAATATATATATCTGCTTTTTTCCCTTTTCAGAAAGCTTGGGTACGTATTTGGTACAATAAAGTCGATCTTTATCGGGACGTAGTTCAGATGGCTAGAACGTCAGGCTGGGGGTCTGAAGGTCGCGAGTTCAAGTCTCGCCGTCCCGACATAAAAGAGCGATTTCTCTGTTTGAAATAAAACACTAAGATATATATACTGAAGTATGCTTAATAGTTCGCGAAAACTACTGCTTGGAATCATTTTTTTTCTCATACTACTTATTGGATTTGAGATATACATTTATTCCTCCTTAAGAGATACGCGAAAGCCAATTTATATAGCAGCCACACCCATTCTAAAAAAGAATGATATAGACACACTCGCATTGAAAATTCTTGATTACTCGAAAATGACAAACACTGATGTTGATTTTTTTACAACCTTTATTTACAGAGGGAATATTCGAAATATTCAAATTAATAATGAATATATAGACTTACTTATTGAAGATAAAAAAAACCAGTCACTTAAAGAATATCAAAAATTTCCACTTTCCCTAATGAGGCGCACCAACAATAATACCTCTAATATAAAAGACTTAAGGAAAGGAATGTTAATTGAAATTCGAGAGTTTGAAACCGTGGAGATTGTTGGCAAAAAAAACCAACTATTTGTTGAAATTAAAACTCTGCAAGAATGAAAAAACAACAATATTTAAAACCTAAAATTTGCAAGACCCTTGTTCGTAGTACATCGATGCAGCTTGCTGACAATTTTAACTTATTTAACGAGGGTGTTCTTCTTGCTGGGTGTGCATCTTGTGTGTGTTGTGAGTGTACTGGGGGAGGATGCGATGGTCCAAGTGATTTTCGCTGTTGTAATAATTAATCCTCACTCTGCTTGGAAAGACAATCCGCAAGCTTATTTTCATCGAGATTAAATGAAAGAGATCTGATCTTCTCATTATTCTTGCTCATATAATTCATCCAGTTTGTGAGTGAAGAATAATGATTACTTGTATTGGTAAACAAAGATTTTGTTGCCAATTTTAAACCCAAATTAGTATTTAATTGATCAATACTATTTTGAGCACTTTTTTTTAATACAAATATGGATGAAATCAAAAAACCTGAAGATGTTTTTTTTATCCATAATTGTTTATCTAACATGGGGGTTTGAAAGCAATAAAACTTGGAACCTAATTTTCTCACGATTATGGCGTCATCAGCAAAAGCGAAGTATTTCCCCTTAAGTAACTCTAATATCGTTGATTTTCCCGAACCAGATTGCCCAAGAAATAAATATCCTACCCTTTGCCTCATATTTATACAGGCTGAGGCATGGAGGAAGAATCCACTTTTTCGCAAGAGGTGTCCCAAGACATTATGTAGTATAAGTGCCAATTGATGAAGGCTTATCGTATAGTAGGTTTCTATCACTTTTCTGCTATTTTCTACATGATAATATTGAACTTCATTATCTTTATTAGATTTGCGAATATTTACATAATTCTTTTGGCGTACATGAATTGTGAAGTCGACCTTTGAAGGGACTTTTTTCTGTATAAATCCCCCATAAACACTAGATATTTGATCAACAAATATTTTTTTTGTCTGGAGATATTCGGTTTCGTATAAAGCAAGAATGATATGAAAACCCGCAATAGATAAATTTAATTTCTCCACAGCATGTATTTTACTGCATCTAGTTAGATAAAATAGATTAAGATCTTGATATATAACGTTCATCCCTACTACGTGAATGGTATAATTAACTTCATATGACAAGCCAAACACGACCTAGTTGGGATGCATATTTTGTTTCTATCGCTCATATTGTACAGACACGTTCAAACTGCATACGAGGAGAGCGAGGAGCGATACTCACAAAAGATAAAAGAATAGTTACTACTGGATATAACGGAACACCATCAGGAATAATAGACTGTGATGAAGGTGGATGCAAAAGATGTCTTGATAGAGAAAATAACAAGGTAAAGCCTGGGGAGCGGAAGGATTTATGCATCTGTGTCCACGCAGAGCAAAATGCCCTAATTCAGGCATCCTATCATGGTGTTTCAACTAAAGGGACGACGCTCTACTCGACAGTTTCTCCTTGTATAACATGTGCTAAAGCGATAATAAACGCAGGAGTAGTTGAAGTTGTATATGATGACGAGCATAGTGATGATTTTGGGGAAAAACTTTTGAAATCGGCGGGAGTAAAGGTTAGGAAATATCAAAAATGATAAAAATCTCGTATATGTCTTGCAAATAGTTGTAACTAAGCCAACTATGATTGGAGAAGTTGGTTATGGTTTGATTCGTAGAATACAACTATTTGCAATCCACATACTTCAATTTTTTCACAATAATATACATGAAAAAACAATTAGTCCATCTTCTCATTTATCTATATATATTTACATCTTCCCCTTTTTTATTTGCTCAAGAGAATAACAAAGTAGGCATCTCTCTTTTGCAACCATCCTCTGAAGATATCATCCAAGCTGCGGAGCTAATTAACAGCCATGACGGCGATTGGGGATATGTGACATTGGTTATTCAGGAAAATGATCGCGATGTAAGAAAATGGCAGGATTTATTTGAGCAACTTCGTGAGAAACACCTCATTCCCATTGTGAGACTTGCAACGAGTCCTCAAGGAGAAGTGTGGAGAAGGCCAGAAGAAAAAGATGTGGAAGAGTGGGTAGATTTCCTTAATAAATTAAATTGGGTAGTGAAAAAAAGATATATAGTTCTTTTTAATGAGCCAAATCATGCAAGTGAGTGGGGGGGTGAAGTCGATCCTGAAGGATATGCAAAAGTCGTAGACGCATTTGCAAAGAAAATAAAGGAATCAAACAAAGACTACATACTAATGCTTGCAGGGATGGACGCAGCAGCACCATCATATCCTCCACAATTTGAAGATTTGGGGATATTCATTCGCAAGGTATTTGAAACGAAAGACACACAATTAAAAAATACCATTGATGCATTAGCTTCACATTCTTATCCGAATCCCGGATTCAGTGGGTCTGTGTGGGATACTAACAAAAAATCAATTAGAGGGTATGAATATGAGCTTGGACTGTTGCAAGAAATAGGAATTTCAAAAAAACTCCCTGTATTTATAACAGAAACAGGTTGGATAGAGGGAAAATTATCAGATAATCAAATCGCGGAAAACAATAAAATTGCATTTACTGAAATTTGGGGAACAGATAGGCGCGTACAAGCTGTTACCCCGTTTGTTTTTAAATATCTATCGGAACCATTTAGAGGATTTTCATGGGTTCAAGAAGGAGGGCTTTCTCAGAAATATGAGGCTATTAAAGAAATTAAAAAAATAAAAGGCAATCCAGATCAAATACAAGGAGGATCAATACATATTTCTCTTCCTCAAACATTAATTGCAAGTTCCTCTTATCATTTCCCCCTCACTATTAAAAATAATGGGCAAGCTATATGGAGTGATAACGATAGGTATACTCTTTCGCTTCAATCATCAACAGGTGAACTAAAAACACTTATTCCTGCGGTGCAAAAGATCAGGCCGTTTGAGGAGTCTCAACTTTCAATAAATATCCAGACCCCCCCAAAGCCACAAACAATAAAAGTATCTTTTTCTTTGAAAAAAGGAAAAGAGGAGATAATCCACACAGAAGAGCATTCAATACTGATTGAGCCACTCCCCCAACTAACAATAAAGACGTCGTTGTTCCCGAAGCTTATTTCACAGGGCGAAGGTTTTGAGGTTCAGCTTTTCAATAAACAGGAAGAGTTGGTCTATTCCAAAAAAGGGCTTTCAATGCGGAAAGGAGTGGTGGAGATAGAAAGTCTGTCGGATATTATTCCTGGCGAGACCTATAGAGTCGTGTTGATAGGATATCCATACATTCCACGCCAGGAAATTAGCATTATAAACAAAGGGAAAAATACTATCAAAATGAAACAACTATTTCCATTTGATGCGAATGGGAACGGCCGATTGGATGGAGGAGATATTATTGAAACAATTAGACACCCAGGATTTCTTTTCCGATTTATCCCATGGAACCAACTATAAACTTAAAGAGTACCTAGAAACGCTATCCGTTTTCTCAACTCTTGACCCGCAGCTTTAGTTAAATAGCTCCCAACTCCCAACACATCTGGTCTATATTTTTTTGCAAGAATTATCGGTATAGTTTTTTCATTAACAGATCCATCTATTGCTATTTCTTTCTTAAACCCTCTCATTCTCAACTGTTCAATTTTTATGAGCAATTCTTCAATAAAAGAGCTTCCTTGAAATCCAGGAACAATTGTCATAATTTGAAGAGAGGGGAGCTTGTCGAGTAGCTCTTGTTTGATATCTATTACCTCATCTTCAGGGTTTAAGACAAGCCCAAACTTAAAGAGTGGATAGTGGTTAGTGAGTAGTGAATAGTCGGGAAATACAGAGTTATGAATTAATATGACTCCAACTCTTTTCTTCGGAAGAAGTTTTACGGACTCTATGTGCTTAATTGGATCAGAAACCATCAGATGAAAATCAAATATAGTCCCAGAGACTAGGTTAAAAAAAGCCGATTGAGACAGTTCTTTAATTTGAGTAGTTGTATTGGGAACAAGCGTATTATCAGCTATATCGATTTGAAAACGGGAATAAAATGGAGAAAGCGCAAGAAGTTCCTCTTTTTGTTTTTTTACTTCTTGCTCTAAGAGAGCGGGGGTAATTATCATTTCTTGACCTGATTTTTAATACTGTCAATTACTTTTTGTACTTCTTCGTCAGTCGCCAAATAGTAGTGTCTTATTGGTTTTAGGTTTTCATCAAATTCATATACCAATGGAATACAATAGGGAATATTTACTTCCATAATAGCCTCTTCTGATAATCCATCTAGATGCTTCATAATTGCCCTAATAGAATTTCCATGCGCAGACACAATTATTTTCTTCCCTTCTTTTACAAGTGGCATGATGACGTTATTCCAATACGGAACAGCACGATTATAGGTGTCTTTAAGACACTCGCCGCTTGGTAATTCATTTGCTTCTAACGATGCATATCGAGGATCGTGAGAGGGGTGTTGTGGGTCACTCAGCTCTATTTGGGGTGGTCGGACATGATAGCTTCTTCTCCACAGTTGGACCTGTTCCTTCCCATATTTCTCAACCGTCTCAGCTTTATTAAGGCCTTGTAGGGCTCCATAGTGTCTCTCATTAAGCTGCCATGCATAAGTTATCGGGATCCAATTCAAATCCATTCCATCAAGCACTTTCCACAAAGTTTTTATTCCTCGTTTGAGTACTGATGCAAATCCAAGATCAAAGGTATATCCAAGCTCTTTTAACTTTTTCCCATATTTGAAGGTTTCCTCAAGACCAATAGGCGCAAGGTCTATATCAGTCCAACCGGTAAATCTATCTGGCCAAAGGGAAAGCCCGTGACGAACAATAACAACTTTAAACATAATGTGTGTCTGAAGCTTATAACTTGTATAGATTATAATCAATAGAGCACACAATGAAAAGAATATTCAACAACAAACTTTCGCCTGTCCAAAAAATGGCTCTGGGAGATATACAGTTTAGAGGAGTTCAAGATCCAAGAAGGAAAACGGTATTTGCACTTTTCATGACAGGTATAGTCATTCTTTTTGTCATTCTTTTCATCAGACTTTTTAATTTAACCATTGTAAAAGGAGAGTATTACAAAAGGCTTTCGGAATCAAACAGGATAAAAGAAATACTTATAGAGCCGTTGTATGGGACTATTCGCGACAGGAAGGGTTTTGTCCTGGCAGAAAATAAGGAGAGTAATATATCAAATACTCAAGACTTTATTCGTTCTCAAAGAACCTATTATTATCCTGAAGAGACAGCCCACCTTATCGGCTATCGACAGATTGCAGATGTGTATGACCTGCAACATGATTATTGTATGCGCAAGCTGATACCGAGTGAACGAGTCGGAAAGAAAGGGATTGAACAGCTATATGACTGTGATTTGCGTGGAATTCCAGGCAAGAAGCTTATAGAGGTGAACGCATCCGGAAAACCTGAAGGAGTCATAGCTGTCATTCCCCCCACTTCCGGGAAAGACATTCAACTTGCAATCGACATAGAACTACAAAAAACAGCATACAAAGCATTGCAAGGAAGAAGGGGTGTTGTTATTGTTATGCAACCAAAAACCGGAGAATTATTGGCGTTTGTATCAAGCCCTTCATTTGACCCAACATTATTTGAGACGGGCGACAGTAAGGTTAAAGAGATAATCGGTAATGAAAACAAGCCTCTATTGAACCGAATCACTGAAGGGGTGTATCAACCTGGATCTATTTTCAAGCCAATCTTGGCAGTCGGATCGTTGGAAGATAATATTGTTACGAAAGACTACATCATCCAGGATGAGGGATTTGTCATGGCGGGTTCACTCAGGTTTGGCAATTGGTATCTCCTTCAATATGGAAAAACAGAGGGGCCAGTCGATATGGTTAAGGCGATACGGAGATCAAATGATACTTATTTCTATCGACTTGGAGAAAAGATGGGTCCAGAAAAAATGCAACAATGGGCAGAAAAGTTTGGTCTTGGCAGCATTGTTGGAATGGGATTTCCGGAGGGCGAAGGAACCCTCCCGTCACCGTTTTGGAAAAAGGAGACTCTTAAGGAAAACTGGTATTTAGGGGATACCTACAACTATTCTATTGGTCAGGGATATCTTCTTACCACACCTCTCCAAATGGCATATGCTCTCAATGCCTTTCCAAGTAACGGATATGAATGCAAACCACAATTCCTAAAAGGAGGAGTTCCAGACTGCAAAAAACTACCTTTATCACAAAAAAATATCCAAACAATTCAAGAGGGAATGAAACAGGCATGCAGCGCAGGCGGAACAGGATGGCCACTATTTGATTTTAAAGTTAAAATCAGTCCCTCTCAGCTAGAAGGTCAGGCAAGTCAGTTAAAATCAGGAAAAACAAAAATAGCGACTGATTCAGCTGATTTCAACCGATTTCAACCGATTTCAGTTGCATGCAAAACAGGAACAGCCGAATCCCATGCTAAATCCGGCATACCTCATGCATGGATATACGCATATGCACCATTTGAGAATCCAGAAATTGCGATAACAGTCTTAGTTGAAGAAGGAGGGCAAGGTTCAGATATTGCGGCACCTATCGCTCGGGACGTCTTTAAGGCTTATTTTGAGAGGGCAGAGTAAAATTTTTATTCCCCGTTCGTAATGAAAGTATATATTGAAAAATTTCTCTGAAAAACGGATGAGTGATATGGAGGTTGGCATTTACAAAGAACTCCGACAAATCTTTATCTTCTGACATTTCATACTGAAAGGCTTGGACAATCAACTCCAGTTTATCGATCTGCCAAAACACCTCTGATTCGACACTCTTCCTTTGGAGCATTTCATCAAATATGGCTTTATATTCAGTTGGATCTCCCAAGAGTGAGAATATCTTTTCAATGCCTTTTTCCTCCATCAGCTCCTTTTTTCTTTTTCTTTCGACATCCACCATTTTTCCCTGTATCCAAACAATATCTCCGGTGATAATTTCACCAAGGTCGTGGATAATTGCCATCTTGACTAATTTTTCCCTATCAACTCCCAGATGATCTGCAAGGATGAGTGCGATTATGCACAACTGGTAGGAGTGTTCTGCAACACTCTCAGGATTGTTTATATGATGCATCTTCCATCCCGTGCGTATTACTCGCTTTGCCTTCACTGTTTCCAATAGAAAATTGAGTATCTGTGAGGGGGATAATTTCTCTTTTTGGAAATGGGGAAGCTGCGCGATTTCTTCCTGTTCTTCATCCGTAAGAAAACCCTGCCCAGCAGAGTTGAAGAATAATTGGACCTCCTTCAATTGAGTTATTCCTCCCTTATCGATAAATATTTTCGCCATCTCCAACAACAGTTTTCTGTCTTTTGGGATGCGCGAATTTTTTTGCCAATGTGAGTAAATACTGTCTTCATACACATATCCCTTTTGCGCCAACGCATTCCCAAAGGATGAGAGGGTTTCAAATTCAGACCGGAGGCGATATTTCTTGAAAAGATCTCCGAAAGTCTTATATTTTTGCATTTTCACTGAAACTATACACACTCCGCTGTCATTTGTCAACTTTCCTGACAGTTTTATCATGTGAAGATAGAGAAATATGGAGTATTTTGTCTATATCGATATATATTTACTACATATAATATATGATTAAAAAGAGCAATTTGATTGACTCAGCACTCCGTTCATATAATAGAGATATCAAAAAGCTGAAAGAATGCTCTCCAGATTGGAAGCCAATCTCATTCGAAGAATATACACAAATATATTGCAAGAAGTTGTCAAATAAACGAGTCCAAGTATAATACTTCATAAAATCTTCATAACAAGTACAATGTAAGTAATGATTTATCCAGCTAATCTATTAATAACGAATTACTGCAATCAAAATTGCCCTTTCTGCTTCGCAAGCCGGGAAATGAAATCATCTTCTCTGGATAAAGAGATGAAACTCGATGACTTTACAAAAACCCTACAGAAAATTAAGCGTAGCGGATTTTATTCGGCAATCAAACTTCTTGGTGGTGAACCAACGCTTCATTCACACCTTTTCGTCATGTTGGATATTGCGATGAGTGAAGGGCTTCAGGTACAAATATTCACGAATGGAGTGATGAATAGGGAGAAGAGCGAGAGACTTGCTACATATGGAAAAAAAATAGGCTACACATTTAATTGTGTGACACCAGGATTTCAACATAATAAAAAACTAAGAAGTCAAGTTATTGCTAATATGCAGCTAATCGGTAAGGAAAGCGAGATAACAACCTCAGTTACTATTGATCCATTTTTTAACACTGACTCATTTATCGAGATTGCCCATGAAGTACTCCCGCTCTTGAAGTCAATTAGAATTGGGTTTTCAAACCCTATTGCTGGTAAGCGAAATTGGTATGCATTTTCCGATTTTCACAAGTTGGGTCCGATTATGGTTGGTTTTATGAAAAATACACGTCTTAACGGGTTTAAGGGAACATTTAGCATGAACTGCGGGTTTACTCGTTGTATGTTCACAAATGATGAATATGTTTATATCAAAAAAGAACTACAACAAATCGGCTGGAGTTGTTTTGGGAAGGAAAGCAGTATGGATATTGCTGTAGACATGAGTGCATTCCATTGTTTTCCTCTTTCAGAGCATAAACGCGTTGATCTTAAATCAATAAGTTATGCGAAGGCAAACTTACTATTCATTAAAGAGAGAATGAAGCTGTGGGCAACGGTTAAAAAAGATGTGTGTCGGAAATGTCCATTTTATGGTTTTGGAGGGGATAAATGCCCCGGGCCGTGTCTTGCATTTAATATGAATGAGAGTTCTTTAAAGAATTAACGAGTATTTTGCTTGCAAAGGAAATATCTTGGTCATCAATATGTGTTCCAAGTGGGAGTAAGAATACCTTCTGTTTTTTACTCCACAAACATTCATTTAGTTCATACACAGTCAAGAGGCCTTTTTTTCTTAAGTAATCTCTGATCTCTTTTGAGTGAGAAATAGTAACACCGACAGGATATCCTCTTAAAGATTTAAAATCTCTTTTTGCTATTTTTATTTTAAAGAATAATTTACTCTTCCATATTTTTTCAAGGAGTTTCTCATATTTACTTACCTGAGTTATTTTAACCTTTTCGATTTCACTATATCGGAAGTAATGTGATAGATATTCAAATATATGTGGTCCAGGTATAGACAGGTTGGCAGGAGGTTGTAAGGTATATATATAAACCATAATTCTTTCAGCAATACTATTTAGCAATAGACCCACACTCAGATTTTTAAATGTTGAGGAAAACCCTAATATTAGTTGAAAAGTAATAGATAAAATGAGTACAGTAACTTTGAAGAAAAATGAATGAAGAGTAGGGCTTGGCTTATAATCCAAGACATTTTTTGATCCGATTATGCGAGCACCGTATAAAGGCGAGACTTTTCTCAAACTATCAATGAGAATATGGTTTTCATTGATAAATTTTATTGTCTTTGGATTAATAAGCCTATTTGCACAATCTTCAATGAGTATGGTATTACTAGGAAGAGCACATACCCACTGTTTTTTTTGTTGAAATAGTGAATTTGTTATTCCGAGGGGGTTGAAAACTACGATGACGGTTGGACGATATTTCTCAATATATTTTTTAAAATATACTGGATCAGTATAGAACTGCTCACTACATGAATACCACTTAATATGAAGCCCAAGACTGTTCATTCGGGCAGCGGTGTTGGTGCAATAAAATTCGGGAAGGAGAATAATTGTGCCCAACTTTACTTTTTTTGCAAGTATTAAATCTCTAAATGCAGCTTTCCAAGAAACATAAAATAATGTATTTTGTCCTTTTATTAGTGGATTTTTTACCACCGATAAATAGTTAAGTAGACCTGTTGGTTGTATAGGAATTGTTTTTTGCATGTTTATTCCGGGGTAAGACGTATTGAAACATATACCTTTTTTTGCGTAATTGGATCAATAAAATAGGCAATATTAAATCCTTTGAATGTCTTTCCTCTCAGCATGTTAATAAACGTGCAAATTTTCATTTTCTTTTCTAAATCGATTTTATTTGTCTTTTTATAGTCTTTAAGACTATAAAATGTTCTCTTTCCTTTTTGTTCCCAACACTTCTCTAACCAACTACGTGCAGTTGGCCAGGCCTTTTTAAAGCCCCGAATACAACTTTTTGACAGCTTTTCAAAAACTTCTGATCCCGTGTCCCATGCAGTTATTGGGAATTTTTCTTCATGAATAATTTTGCCCATATCAAACGTATCAGTCATCCAATGAAGAGTTGATCCCGCTTCACTTTCTCCATTAATGAGAGGCCATGTATTAATGAAAGTTCCAGAGTACTGAGGGAGTAATCCAATATGTAAATTAACCCCTCCCATTTTTGAGCATTTTAAGATATACGAAGGAATTTTATTTCTCCAACTTACAGAAAAAATAATATCGGGTCGTATCAGTTTTATGATAGGGAATAGTAACAAATCATGTTTGTAAATTTTGAATGGGAGCTTAAGTTTTTTAAGGAGCATAATAAGCTTGGTATTTCTATAGTTTTTTTGATCTGCATAAATTATGACAAGCATAATTTCTGCATCCTTACGAGTATGAAGATACTTAATTATGTCATATCCGTTATTTTGGGTTGCATAGAGAACTAGTTTTAGACGATCTGCCATGTTGACATTCTACAATAATTGGTTTATATTCATAAATAATGAAAGTCAATAAGAAGAAATCTACAAAATATGAACGGCCAGCTATCGTGAGCCTTCTTAAAGTGTCTTCACGGTTTGGATCAAATAAAAAATCCAGAGAAGTGGGAATAGAGGAGCTTTTAGCTGCAACAAAAGTCTGATTAATCAGATAGAGACAATGATATTCTTTTTCATCATTGTCTTTATAAATGATAATACGTCCTTCTTAACCCTCTTTTTTTCACTAGATTCATATGGTTTCACTATTTGAAATAGCAAGTCTTTTAAAATAATATTTTTCTTCTTTATAATAGCTGATATTATTTCACCTCCCATTTTATTAAGCTTCAATAGAGTCCCATTTTTATGATCATAAATATATGATGTGCCATTTTCGATATAGTATCGAGACTGTGGATTCAGCTTGATTTTCTGTTTCACATTCATATCTAAAGGGGATGTTTTGGAATTCTTCCATCGCATAAAAGAAAAAATATGTAAGAATGCATAAATTGTTTTTTGGATCTTCTTGACAATCTGTATATGTGATTTTGATATTAAATATCGAGTTGGATCAACGCTATTTGCATCTTTAAAACCTTGCTTTCTATTTTTACATGCATTACATACACCACAGTGTCGCAATAATGAATAGTTACAGCTCCACGTTTTTTCAAGTGGAACGCCATATTTGATTGCGTCATGAATTTCTTGCTTTTTTGTATAAAATAAACCAGCTTTTCGTTCTAAGAATCCAGAAATTTGCCAATCCCAATTGCCCAGGATCGCGCAGAGATATACATTTAATGCGCGTAGAACCGTTAGTGTGGATTCTCGGATAGTAAAACCATCATCTGGCACGATCCCAGTTAATACCGTATTTACCTTTATTCCTTTTGCCAGAAGCTTGAGGCTGTATTCATATGCTGCAAGTGAATAATATGCAAATCGAACGGGATAGTCTATAAGCATAACCTTCTTGTTTCCGGTCTCTTTGCTTTGGAATAGATTTTTGACTAATAATTGAGCATTATCACTAATAAGTTGTCTGTTTTTCCTATCGGTAAAGGAAAAGTTATACCGAATTGGGACGTAATGTATGCTTTTAACCAATTCAGGATATTTTTTTTTGAAAAATCGATAGAAAAACGCCACAGACATGTTTTCGCCGGCAATTGATTGCTGTCCTATGAAATGGATAGGGTAAACTACCAGCTTAAATTTCCTTAGAAGAGTAAACCATAGCATGATTGAATCAATTCCCCCGGATACAATCAATAGAACAGGAGAGCCCTTTTCCGGAAGTTTAAACGTATGACCTCGATGTCCAATCAAAATTTTATCCAGGCTAGATTTAAGCTTTTTATCCTCAAAATTATACCTTTGGAATACTGGGACAAACACAGACATATCTTACTTGACAACATGTAACAGAATTGAATATACTATATTTAGTTCTATTCGCAAGCAGACAATAGTATGAAAAAACAACCTAATGCTATAAAAGATGTTCGTTTAAAAAAGAAAAGCTACAGCGCTCCACACATTAAACGAAATAATTTACCGAATATCGTATTGACCGACTATTAATTTGAAGGTCTAGACGGCAGACTTACTTGCCCGAATCAATACTTATGACAAATCAAAAATCTCCTGAGAAAACAAACACATTGTTAATTGCGTTTGTTGTTGTTCTCGCTGTTATCCTCTCCGCAGAGATGTATTATCTTTTTGTCTATAAAAAACAACAAAGTATGGATAATACGACAAAACTTGTAGAAGGCGCCCTAATCACCAAGAAGCCTCCAGTCTCAAATTTATATAAGAAGATCCCAGAGGTTGATGTAAATAGGGTATACGATAATATTCCAAGTAAGATTGAGGCAAGTAAAATAGCATATAAAAATGGAGTTTTATCAGAAATGATCCTAACAGAAAGATATAAGAGTATTATAACCAATATTGGTGAAACTCAAACCACACGTGAACTTGCCGATGGCACCGAAAAAAAATTTGATTTTATTATTCAATTTTCAAATATGGCTGAGGAAGGTAAAAAAGAAATGGGTATGCTTTTGACAAATGAAGAGTTAAAACGAGTATCCTTTTATAAGATGCAAAACGACGAAGAAGTTATAACCGAGTTAGCTGAAATCAAAGCTGGTGATCTAGCTACTGTCACCATTGAAACAAGTCTTCTTGCTAACCCAGTGGATAGCCTTGTTTCAATGAAGATCGTAAAACTTCTGTAAAGATCAAACTAAAATCTTGTTTTTTTTAAGACTCTTAATAAGCTCTTGGATATCTTTAATTGCATCTTTTTCACCAACGTTGTATTTTTTTGCAAGGAGTGAAGCTATGCGAGAGGGTTCAGTTTTCGTCTTGATTTTAGAGAAGATATATTCTGCTGTTTCATTGAAAGTAAATAACGATGAATTATCCACATCAAATCCAACAAGCTGCTTGTCAATCTTCTGGAAAATGACATTTTTATTAATCTTATATGGTGCCACTGTTTTTTTCATAGTTTTGTTTCATAATAGTATAGTATCTTTTGATATTTTCCAATCGTTTATTATTGATCTCTTTTTTACCTTCTGAAAAGAACATCTTTTGAAGGGTGTTGGAAGAAGCCCTTATCACATAGTACCCTGAGTTCTTTAAAAAAGGTGGAGCGATCTCCTTGTAGACAATTGATTGACCATTTTTTCGTAAATATGTTTGAACATTCTTTAAAGAACTATTACTATTTTTAGTTGGGAGTGGGCTTATTATCTGTTTTTTTTCATGCATAAACAATGATTTAAAGTGCTTTGTAGAAATGGTGTCAACCGTTTCATTATTCATTTTCTTTCCATAGCTATTTTTCAACGTAATTTCAAGAAGAGCCTCTTCTAATGATCCAATAAGCGCAGCAATTGGGTTGGCGTTTGATTTAATTCCAACGCCCAAAATGCCAGTTTTCTTTTCACATATTACAGCTACAATTGAAGGAATTTGCAAGTCGTTTGTAATATCGAAAAATATATATAAATAACCAACCGGAAGTCTTTTAATACCCAATTTTATTAATTCATTAAGAATAATTTTTGCTTCTATGCGCTTGATTGGAAGATCAGCTAAAAGAAAATAAGGCATAAACGCATCTCGCTCTATGAGCTCATATAATGCTGAAAGTTGAGCCTTTTCCTTATCAAATCCAACCCCAATGCCTCCTTCTTCAAAATTGGGTATATATATCCGCTCTACAATCTCAGCGACACATTTCGCATACGCAATATCTTTTGATATGAGAGATACTCCATAGGAATATATATTTTTATTTTGATAACGAGCTAAAAGTTCAACAATGCTAACTTTTTGTGATAAAACTGGGGAGGAGAGAATGCGAATAGAAATGGGGACTCCTGCCATCATCATTTTAAACAGTATTTTTGGATAATTTGTTTTCATAATTAAGAGAATATGCAATCCATCTTCCTTAAAAGACTAGTTGATACTATATAGATTCTCCATTCACCAAATAAACCTTGTACCTGTGCTTGTCTCATACATCCACTTAAGAGCCATGCGTGAAATTCATGGATTATTGCCTTGCATTTTTTTTGATCATCGATAGAGTCATTAAAGCATAATATTGGCGTTTTATTTTTTTTGTAATTCTTAATAAGTTGAGATATAACTAGGCTAGACTTAGCCTTTTGTAGGTCAAGAAGTTGTCCAATGGTTTTTATAGTAGCAAAATTGGATTCAAGCGAGGTTGAGCCAACAAGGGTGCTATACCTAAGATTTGTTTTAATAGGATGGTAAGTTAAGAGCAATTCTTTTTTATTCCCTTCAAGGAATGAAAGTAGATATGAAAGGGTTTTTTTATATTGTTTCTTATTCCAGTACAGGTAGGCTCTTGAAAGAGCAGTATTATTTATATAAAAATCATATAGTGCGTTTATTTTTGCCTTTTGGCTGTCGCGAGAATGAAGAACAGTTATGAGTGAATTAATGTTTTGCATGGCCAAGAGCAAACATATAAAGAAGCGGCTCAATGGGGTGCTTGACCCCAATTAGCCGCTCAATTTTCTTTTCATTAAAACCTCCCCCCATGGGAACGGAGTTAATATCTAATGCAGAACACACAATCTGTATTATTTGTCCCACATGGCCCGATTCAATAAAGAGATATTTTTTTCCTTGAGGTCCATATTTTTGAGTTGTGCGTTTTACGACACCAGTGATTATAAGAAGGAGGGGTGGAATCTTTTCTGCAAATTGAGGAATGTACTCTCCAAATCGTTGCGGGAGAACATTACTAAGTAGTTCAATGGCATGTCTTTGAACATTGTAGTGATAAATTCCCTTGTCTAAAACTGTTTTATAACTTATTAAATAGCATTCGAGTGGATATTTTCCCCCAGCTGATGGGTAGTATCTATGTGTTTTATCTTTAAGTTTTGGATTAATCCCAAACCCATAAAATAATAATGTAGAGATCTCCTTGAGAGATATCTTTCCTACGGAGAACTCTCTTATGGTTTTTCTTGATTCGAGTGTATTGAGTAGCAAAAAATCGTTGAGGTTGCTTTTGGGGAGCTGTATAAATGGTTTATTTTTATATTCTTTATATTCAACAGGAGGTGGGGATAAAACTTGTCTTACATATTTACGGATAAGTCTTTTTTTAACACAAATAGACATCTTTTTATTAGAAGTACCCGTAGCCATATGTGCCTTTATTCTATAAGAAGAGTTCTATATTGTATAATGCAGTTCATATGGCTACGAAACGAAAAAAACTAACTAATATATTTTCTTCATTAATTAAATTTGCAATTCAAAATTATCTAATTCTGATCATTATTGGGTGTGTCGGGTTTGTTGGCATTGTTTCGATCTATAAGCTCTATATCAAAAAACCAACATATATATACGTAAAGGTAAAAGTAGGACAGGGATATTGGTGGGCATCAACTCAAAAACCAAGTATGTGGTATTTGAAAGCTATTCAAAGCGCTAAAGAGGAGGTTGATCTAACTGGAAAACCAACAGCAAAAGTGCTTCGCGTTGCCTATTATCCGTGGTATGGTTCAAATCAATATGATGTTTATGTTACTTTACAACTACAAGTATCAAAAGTTGGGAGGCAAGGCTCATATAATTTTAAAAGAGAGACAATCGGAGTTGGTGGACCTATCGATCTTGAGTTCAAGAATGTACAATTCTCCGGCACAATTATTGCCCTAAGCGAAAAACCAATTGCTCCTATTACTAAAACTAGGGTTGTCTATTTGACAAAAAAATACACATACCCTTGGGAATACGATGCAATACAAATTGGCGACTACTTTAACGATGGTAACAG